>CAZGVG010000233.1:0-1505 GCA_964528975.1 uncultured Hyphomonas sp. | reverse complement strand
CCTGTTCCTCCTGACGGAAGTGCTTCCGCTTGTCCATCCATAGCTCCTGCACATTGGATGTCAGTTACTACCAGATTTGAGCAGAATGAAGTTGGATCAGGTATGACCTTGGTGGGGCTCTCAAGTGTCGCTCCTGACGTATAATTATCACTGGTTAATGTCGCTCTGTTAGATACGTATCTTCCTAAGTTTCTTATAACTATATCGTCTATCCACCAACCATTACCTGCAACGGATTGGTCACAGTTCATTTGAAATCTGAAAAGTGCTTCATTTCCATCATAGGCGGCAAGGTTTATAGTTGTTTCTATCCAGCCGTTGCTATTTCCACTAAATCCAGGTCTAGTATTATAAATGGTACTATTGTAACCATTGGAGGTCATATCATTGCCTAAATCTTGCCATGTAATTCCACCATTAGTTGATATTTCTACAACGCCTCCGTCCCATGTTACTTCGGTATCGTAATTATGATAAAATGATAACGTTGTATTTCCTAGTATTCCTACAGGGCTGGCAAGATCAATATTTGCTATTCCTGGAGAACCAGCATCTTGAGCAAAAAAGGCCGATGTACCACTATTTGTTTGATCAGAAACAATTGTCCACGATGTACTACCCGAAGCTGAAAGATTCCAATTACTAATTCCAGATTCTAAGTCATCTTCTATATCAGGTATATTTCCACAAATATCTCCATCTATACTGACTGTAAGATAAACACTGTCAGCTTCACCTGCAGCAAGATCAAAAGCAGGGAAAGTAACAACACCATTAGCTTCAGTACCACCATTGGTGGCAGAGTCAAAGATTACATTATCTGCTAAGGTATCTGATATTACTATATTGGTTTCTAGATCTACAGTAAAGTTTGAAGCCTTTAGTTTGTAAGTTACTTGTTCGCCAACTACCGCTTCAGAAACGTCGGCAGTAATCTCTAAACCAACAGTACAAGCCGGAGGCATATCAAAAGCTTCTGTACCATCACTCACACTTCCACTACTTCCTTGATTAGCACTAAAACCAAGTCCTCTTTTTGCAAAGGCTTCCCAGATGAGACATTCATTATCTCCGCCATATAAAGCCTGATCAGCTGCTATGATAGCATCTCTACCATCTACAAAACCAGGATTACAAGGCTGTAGTTTCATTCCCTCTGTTACTAGAGCTAATGCAATATTATTTCCGCCTGTACCATTATAGAGATCAGGGTCAAAGCCATATTGGTCTATAAGAGTCCATGTCACTTCCCATAGCATAGTAGCCCATACTGAGCCTACACCATGCGGAACACTTACTCCACTACCTATAGTATTATATGTCATAGGGTTTATAGCCATATCAGTGCTATAAGGAAATGGTCTTATACCATCACCATCCGCTTCTTGGCCAAATAACCAAGTGCCCATACCTCTAGAATCTCCACCATTATCACCTGCTTCTATTGTCATGACCATCCCGATATAGTCAGACCAGCCTTCACCCATTTGTTCTTGATTCCCAAG
>CAZGVG010000232.1:926-1511 GCA_964528975.1 uncultured Hyphomonas sp. | reverse complement strand
GATTAAGTATGTTTTTGATAGAGCAGAACCAGAGAACACAGACCATGCGACCGGATACAGGGGCGCGGCCTCAGCGACCGGAGACAGGGGCGCGGCCTCAGCGACCGGAAACAGTGGCGCGGCCTCAGCGACCGGAGACAGGGGCGCGGCCTCAGCGACCGGAAACAGGGGCGCGGCCTCAGCGACCGGATACAGGGGGCATGCCGCCGCTTTGGGCCTGCTCGGTAAAGCGAAAGCTGCCAAAGGTTGCTCTATAACGCTGCGCGAGTTTGATGATGACTGTGAACTGATCGGCATTTTCTCAAGCCTTGTGGGTGAGAACGGTATCAAGCCGGACACTTGGTATACGCTGAAGGACGGCAAGCCTGTGGAGGTCACCCAATGACCCAAGACACAGACACACTTAGAGCTGGGCTTGATAAGCTGATTACAAAGCAGGCAGCTAAAGCAAAACACCTGAGGGATCATATTGACCAGAATCCAGACTATGACGCTAAGGCGCACGGCGCGGCCTGTGTGGCATTTGAGGCAGAGGCGGCTAGCTTCGACTTCGCCGCCCTCCTCTCCAGTATTGAAGCCCTAGAG
>CAZGVG010000232.1:0-916 GCA_964528975.1 uncultured Hyphomonas sp. | reverse complement strand
ACCTCAATCATGAGGCGGTTGTCACCACGGCAGCGAACCGACTGTGCAGGCTTTCAATTGAAAACGCCGCCCTCCTCTCTCGTGTTGAAGCCCTAGAGGCTGAGCGGGATGGTTTGAGGGAGGTGATTGCGAAAGTAGACGCCCTTTCGCAGTACACTGACGGCGCCCCTGAAGGACAGCTTTTCGGTATTCAGCTGATTGTGCGCGAACACCGCCAAGCCTTGGAGGCCTCATCATGCAAGAGCTGAAGCCTGTTAGCTGCTGTTATCCTTGTGGCTCCTGCGCGTACCTTGGCGAGCACGAAGACGGACATGCACTGAAGCGATCTAATGTTAGGTGCAACGCTCCGCTGCCATTCTGGAATATGCGCTGGACATCACCATCAAGATCACTCTCGCGCAGGTATGTTGAGGGGCCGTTTACCGATGACGCCCGGCGGCATGACTGCCCGACCTATCGCGCCCTCAGCACAAAGGAGAACGGGGATGGGTAGAGCAAGAGACAAAACAATGAGTGAGCAGCTGCCAATTTTCAGGATCACCAAGAAGCGCGACGGATTGCTCGTTCAGTGCATTCGAGCTGGACGGATCGATTACCTCAACTGGTGGGAGGGCTGGATTTACCGATTAACCAAGCGCCTGCCGTCACGGGTTTTCCGCTGGCACGACAAATGGCTTTCAGAAGGATGGAAATCAAATGAACAATAAAGACCACTTTCGCGAACCGCAGATTTCACTCAGCAGCGATGGCGTTATTGGCGTTGGTGTTCGTCCCACCGATGAGGATGACGCCACCAAAGAGTTTGCCTGCTATCGTGTCGTTCCTGAATGGATGATCAAACGCGCTTATGCCGCAATTCTAAAGCGGGAGATTGGCGATGACTGATATTCGAGAGGCTTTGGAAGAATCCCTTAAC
>CAZGVG010000231.1:0-1518 GCA_964528975.1 uncultured Hyphomonas sp. | reverse complement strand
CAAAGTAATCACGCAACAAGAGGTTTACCGGTATAGTTCCACTTAGGATCGAGGTTTTAATAAGGCGTACAGTTGAGATGTTATACCAGTAAGGACAGAATCAAGAACAGAGCCTCCTTCCGATGCCCCAATGCCAATCCTACCCGCCAGCAATAGAAGAGCAGATGGGACGATACTATCAATCCCTGTCAGAGAAAGACCGACGTCGTTATGCAGCCATTGAGGCAGTGAAGCTAGGCCATGGTGGGATGAGCTATATCCATCGGGTGTTGGGTTGCAACCGAGGGAGTATCCAGGTTGGGATAGCGGAATTATCAAACCCTGAAGCGATGAATGAGAAAGGCCAAAGAGCCCCAGGAGGAGGACGTAAAAGGGCATTAGCGACCATCGAAGGACTCGATGTAGCCTTTCTAAGGGTGATAGAGAAACATACCGCGGGCTCCCCCATGGATGAGTCAATCAAGTGGACGCACCTCACCCGTCAGCACATAGCCGATTTGTTAGCGGCAGAGGAAGGCATCAGCATCAGTGTCACGGTCATAGACCAATTGCTTAAAAAGCACAAGTTTCGTCGTCGTCAAGCGCTCAAGACCAAGGCCACAGGCAGTAACCCGGAGCGAAACGCGCAATTCGAGAATATTCATCAACTGGTGGAAACCTATCAAGCAGCAGGGGAGCCAGTGATCAGCATGGATACAAAAAAAAAGAATTAATTGGATTACTCTATCGTAGCGGTCACACCTATACGCAAGCCCCGATAGCGGTGTATGACCATGACTGGGCTTCGCTGGCAACGGGAAAAGTTATTCCCCACGGCCTCTATGACCTGAGAGAGAACATTGGGTACCTCCAAATTGGCACTTCTCATGATACCCATGAGTTTTCCATCGATTCAATTCGCTACTGGTGGCAACATTACGGGCGTGACCGCTATGCCACGGTCACCTCGATTTTGCTCTTATGTGATGGCGGGGGCAGTAATAGCTCACGCTCTTATCTGTTCAAAAATGCCCTCCAAAGCTTAGCCCAGGAACTTGGTATTGACATTCGGGTGGCTCATTTTCCACCTTATACCTCCAAATATAATCCGATTGAACATCGGCTGTTTCCCCATCTGACACGGGTCTGTAAGGGGGTGATCTTTGACCAAGTCGAAACTGTTCAAGACTTGATGGCAACTGCAACTACTAAGACCGGATTGAAAGTTTTTACCACTGTTCTTGACAAGGTTTATGAGACTGGCAAAAAGGCAACCGAGGAAATCAAAGATAATATCCAAATTGTCTTTGATAAGGTTTTGCCTCAATGGAATTACACGGCCAAGGCTCAGCCAACATCAATTGTATAAACTGTTTAATCCTCGATCCTTCTTCTAATTTTTAAGCTGGGACTCTTGGTATTCTGATCCTTTCTGCCTCAGTTCAACTGTAGTTTTGTCACCATGAAGCTCATTGATTACCTTTAACTTATAAATAAACTTTAAAGTCGATATCCCCCCCTGGCAGTGTTTTAGATTGG
>CAZGVG010000230.1:0-1563 GCA_964528975.1 uncultured Hyphomonas sp. | reverse complement strand
TCGCCTCTCGAAACTCAATTGCTTTATGCCTTTGGCAAGCATGGCAGGGCCTGTGTCCAGCGGCCAGGCCTGTCGCTTCGTCAAGAAAAAAGAGCTCTGTCCAGCGCCCTTTCGTCATCAGTTTGCTGCGTTTCTGATGTCCCGGCAGCGGCGCAAGGGTGCAGATTACCCAGCCCTCTGTCGCCCAACTTGTTTTGCGGATCGTCTGAGTTTCGTGATCGTGAAGGATACCGCGATTGCCAGTGAATAGGCCGCGCTCTGAAACAGCATGAAACTTGGAAAACGGGTCAACGCGGTTTTGTAGCGGCATGCCTACGCCTCGCCGCCAAACTTCTCCGTCCATTCCTCAACCATATTATCTTCGATCTTCTGGAACAGCACAGGTGGCGCGCTGATCGGAAGACCGTGGGGTAGGGCGTCGAGTAAGCTGTCATCTTCTGACGAAGGCCACTTACGATTGCCTTCAGGAATGCCGAGCGTGTCGAGGATTGTTTTGGCTGTGTTTGGAATGAGCGGCTGTGCAATGATTGCAAAGATTGCCACGAGATTGAGCCCGGTTCGAACACCAACCGCTGCGCTGTCCACATCCGACTTATACTTTACCCAAGGCTCTGCGCGGGTCAGATATTCATTGCCCGCGGCCCAGAGCGCGCGGGTTTCGGCAGCCGCTTTACGAAACTCCATATTCTCGTAGTGCTCGGCGATCAGGCTCAAGCTTTTTTTGAGTTCCTCCGCCATCCAGGCTTCATCCTCGCCGGATGTGCCTACGGATGGCAGAACGCCGTCAAACTTGCTGACCGTGTATTTTGTGATCCGGTTGACGAAATTACCAAGAACGTTGGCGAGATCAGAATTAATCGCGGCCTGGAATCCTTCCCATGTAAACGCCGCGTCGGACCCTTCAGGCGCATTTGCCATCAGATACCAGCGCCAATAGTCAGCCGGGAGCAGTTCCAATGCCTGGTCCATGAAGACGCCGCGCTTATTACTGGTCGAGAACTTTCCGCCATACCAGGTGACCCAATTGAAGGCCTTCAGCCGGTCTACAGTCTTCCAGGGTTCATTCGAGCCAAAGATTGTCACAGGGAAGCTAACCGTGTGGAAAGCAACATTGTCTTTGCCCATGAACTGGACGTACTCAACGTCGTCTGCGCCTTTATCCTTGCGCCACCAGCTCTCCCAGTCACCGCCTGTTGCCTTGGCCCATTCTTCGGTTGCTGCAATGTACTCAATCGGCGCGTCGAACCAGACGTAAAAGACCTTGTTTTCGAAGCCTGCGCGAAGTGTGCCATCCGATTTGGCAACCGGAACGCCCCATTTCAGATCGCGGGTGATGGCGCGGTCGCGAAGGCCCTCATCCAGCCACTTGATAGCGATCGAACTCGCCAGCGTTGGCCAAGTGGTGGCCTTCTCAACCCAGTCACGGATTGTATCCTGCATCTGGCTTTGCAGCAGAAAGAGATGCGCTGTGTCGCGGATCTCGATATTCTTACTCCCAGAGACCGCCGAGTATGGGTCTTTCAAATCAACAGGGTCTAGCAAACGACCGCAATTATCACACTG
>CAZGVG010000229.1:0-1577 GCA_964528975.1 uncultured Hyphomonas sp. | reverse complement strand
ACACCCAAAGGACGTAAAATATTAAACAAAATCATCAATTCAAATCAAGAATAGCATGCGCAACTACTTTTTAACCTTCCTAAGCCTGTTTAGCATAAGTATCGGATTTTCTCAGGAAGAAGTAACCAACACAAACAGCTTCACTTTGCAAGAAGCTATTGATTTTGCACTTGAAAATAATTACAGTGCCATCAATGCCAGTCGTGACCTGATCGACGCCAAAAAACAGAAATGGGAAACTATTGCGACCGGTCTACCACAGATTACGGGGGCTATTGGTTACCAGAATCAACTTATTCAACCTGTATCCCAAATTCCTGCGGAGTTTTTCCCCGACGGCGAGCCTGGCACCTTTGTCCCTGTAGTATTTGGTCAACCACAACAAGCCAATGCTTCAGCAACGCTAAGACAACAGATTTTTGATGGTTCATATATTGTTGGGGTGCAAGCTACAAAGGCGTTCTTGAGCTATAGCCAAAATAACAAAGAAAAGTCTGATTTGGAGGTGAGAAAGGCGGTTACGGAAGCTTATGGCAACGTATTACTAGCGGAAGAAAGTGTCTTGATATTTGAAAAAAATAAGGCCAATTTAGAGAAGAACCTCTTTGAAACGACCAAAATTTATGAAAACGGTTTGGGTGATGAAGAAAGTGTTGAGCAGCTTCAAATTACCTTGTCTTCAGTTGAAAATCAACTTAAAAATGCCATTCGTCTAAAGGGAATAACATTGCAAATCTTAAATCTGGTGATGGGCATCGCCATTGATGCACCAACGCAGTTGGAAGAAGACCTAGATGATCTTGCGCAAAATAAAATAGATTTAACACTTCTTGAAAGTGAATTCAATTTAGAGAACAATGTTGATTTCAAATTGGCGACAAACCTTAACGAACAGCGTTACTTCGAGTGGAAATTAGCAAAGAGTCGTGCACTTCCTACCTTGAATGCTTTTGTTAACTACGGTGCCAACTCTTTTGGTGATGGTTTCGATTTCTTCGATAACGGCCAAGATTGGTTTGAGTCTTCAGTTTTAGGCTTTGATTTGAATATTCCCATTTTCAGTTCTGGAAAACGAAGTGCAGGAACGGCGCGAGCCAAAATCGCCTTAGAAAAAGCAAAAACGCAACTAAGTGAAGCAGAGGAACAAATTCGATTGCAACTTGAAAGTTCTAAAAGCAATTATATTTTGTCTATAGAGCAATATGAAACCGCAAAAGAAAACCTCAACCTTGCAGAACGCATTGAGAATAAAAATCAGATTAAATATGCTGAAGGTTTAGCGAGCAGTTTCGAACTCCGACAAGCACAAACCCAACTATACGATGCACAACAGACCTATTTGCAAAGCATGGTCGAGGTCATCAACAAAAAAACAGAATTGGAGACTATTTTAAATAACAAATCCTAAAAAACGAACATCAATCTTAATATATCAATATGAAAAAGCTAGTGTATACTCTTACTGCAACCATCGTACTTGCAGCTTGTGGAAATAGTGGTGAAACTTCCGTTAGTGATTTGATTGCACAAGGTGATCTAGAAACCCTTAGAGCGAAAAAATCTGAAATCTCAGAGCA
>CAZGVG010000228.1:0-1581 GCA_964528975.1 uncultured Hyphomonas sp. | reverse complement strand
CTCCCGACCTCACGATTATGAGTCGTGCGCTCTAACCAGCTGAGCTACCGAACCAAACCAAGCCGGGTGCATACACTGAGCGTAAAGGCATCGCAACCATTCTTGTGCGGCGATTTCAGTAAGGTTCTACCATCGTGTTTTGAACTGAGACAAATTGCTGTTCCAGGTCTGGGCTTGCAAAGAAAAACGTCGCTTCGGTGATTACGGCAGTATAGCTTTGGCGTATGGTACGAAAGGCGGCTTTCGCTTCAAACTCTAGCGAGAATTGCGAGATATAGGTCAGGCCCCAAACCGGCTCTGTTTCGAGCAAATAGGATTGCTCGAACTTGGTCAGACGCCCACCCTTTGGACCTCGGACAGGTTTGGGTAAATCATAGTCAATGCGCATGAACCGGCCCGTCAGGGGCTCCATCCAGGCTTCAGCATTAAGGCGCTGCGTGGCCCATACGTCCAATGCGCCATCATTGGCGGACGGCGCATGCTGGAAACTGAGCCGCCATCCTGCGCCCATATCCTCGACCTCGACCTGTCTGCCAAAAGAGGCCCGCAGGTCGTCTGGAAACAGGCGTCCATCGGGCGCAAGCTCTGCGCCCCAGGCCGCAGCAGCATCATCCAGGGCGCTGTCTTCGCCGTTTGCGATCACCAGACGCCAACGTTTACCTTCCGGCTCGCGCGGATCAAACGTCATCGTGCGGCTGGCTTTTGCGCTGGTCATCTCTACCGTAAAAGCGGCGCGCAGACTGTCCGGCGCTTCTGTCGATCGCAGCGCCACATCCATCGGGCCAGACCCGGTGGCGAGTGGAAATGCAAGAAACAGGAAGAAGTTCATGAAGGCGATGTCATCCAGAATTGCGTCCGCGATAAGGCGAACAAGATTAACTTTGGACTGTGCCTGATTAAGGTTTATGCGCGGTGAACGACCGCTTGTCTAAGCGGTTTATTTGACAGTACCTTTTTGCAGCATTTCGATCACGCTGGAAAAGTCTTTGCTGCCAAGCCCGCGCTCTGACAGCATCGCGTATAGGGCTTCGGCATGCCCGCCCAGAGGAGTTGCCGCACCGCTCGATATTGCGGCTTCTTTCGCAAGGCGGAGGTCTTTCAGCATCATATCGGTGGCAAATCCGCCATCAAAGTTACGATCTGCGGGGGAGGCTGGGCCAATACCTTCGACTGGGCAATAACTTGTCATCGACCAGCTTTGGCCAGAGCTTTGGCTTGAAATGTCATAAAAGCGCTCTGCGTCCAGACCGAGACGCTGGGCGAGTGCAAAGGCCTCGCAGGTGCCGATCATTGAGATGCCGAGCAGCATATTATTGCAAATTTTAGCCGCTTGGCCTGCGCCGCTGTTTCCGGCATAGATCGTCACCCGGCTCATAGGCGCGAGGACGGTTTCAATTGCCGCGAAATCTGTCTCATCAGACCCGACCATAAAGGCCAGCGTTCCTGCATCAGCGGCGGCCGTTCCACCAGAAACCGGAGCATCAGCGGCGCGCAAGCCGTTTCCTGCTTTTGCTGTCATTGCCGATACCGCGCGGGCGCTGTCGACATCAATCGTGGAGCAATCGACCAAGAAAGTACCTT
>CAZGVG010000227.1:0-1588 GCA_964528975.1 uncultured Hyphomonas sp. | reverse complement strand
GCGGGCTGTGTGGCGCAAGCCGAAGGTGAAGAGATTATGCGGCGCGCGCCTGTCGTCGACATGGTGCTTGGCCCGCAAGCCTATCACAAGCTGCCCGAAATGATCGCCCGCGTGCACCGCGAGACCGGCGACGTTCTGGAAACCGAGTTCGACACGATGGAAAAGTTTGACGCTCTGCCAAAGCAGCGCAGCGTCGACGGCCCTGTCGCCTACCTCTCGGTTCAGGAGGGCTGCGACAAGTTCTGCACCTTCTGCGTTGTGCCTTACACGCGCGGCGCGGAACTCTCTCGCCCGGTCGATGACATCGTGCTGGAAGCGCGCTCGCTCGCCTCGCAAGGCGTGCGTGAAGTCCAATTGCTTGGCCAGAACGTCAATGCCTATCACGGCGCCGCGCCAAAGCTCTCAGGCGAGGGTGACTGGACGCTTGGCCAGCTTGTTCGCCATGTTGCCAAGATTGGCGGCTTTGACCGTATTCGCTATACAACCAGTCATCCGCGCGACATGGACGATGATCTGATCGCAGCGCATGGTGACACGCCAGAGCTGATGCCCTTCCTGCATTTGCCCGTGCAATCTGGGTCAAACCGCATCCTGCAATCGATGAATCGCGGTCATACACGTGAACATTATATTGACGTTATGGCGCGGGTGAAGACAGCGCGCCCTGATATTGGGTTTGCCTCTGATTTTATCGTCGGCTTCCCCGGCGAGTCCGATAAAGACTTCGAAGATACGATGGATCTTGTGCGCGAGATCGGCTTCTGCATCGCTTACTCGTTCAAATATTCAGAGCGCCCCGGAACACCCGCTGCTGAAATGTTCGGCAAGGTCCCCGAAGAGGTCAAAACTGAGCGGTTGCATCGTCTGCAAGCCTTGCTCTGGGAACAGCAAACCGCGTTTAATACATCCAAGATTGGCGAAATCGTCTCTGTTCTGGTGACGGGCAAAGGCCGGATGCCGGGACAAATGGCAGGACGCTCACCTTGGCTGCAATCGGTGTATTTTGAAGGTGATGAGAGTTTGAATGGCCAGATTGTCGAGCTGAAGATCAATCACGCGACCCAGAACTCCATTTCGGGTGAGCTTGTCCGCGTCAAAGAGGTGGCAGTTTGAGCCGGGTCTGGGAGCCAGCGGACGCTGGGCTATTGTCGGTCATTTGTGGGCCAAATCATATGAACCTGCTCTATCTTGAGGGCGAATTGACTGAGGGCGAGCTAAAGGCCGAAAGTCAGGGCGGCGGGATCAAGCTGGACGGCAGTGCAGAGGCAGTTGCTACAGCAGAGCTTGCGCTGTCAATTTTTGAAACAATTGTCGGCGAGAACCCAAAGGCAGGCATTCCGGCTCTCGAAGGCGCGCTCTCGCAAGCGCGTACGCCTCGTCAGGCCTATCAAACCCTGACGGGCCTAAAGGTCCCGATCAAACCGCAGACCAGTATGCAGGCAAAGTATCTGGACCTGCTGACAGGCCAGAAGAACGATCTCATCTTCGGGGTTGGTCCAGCCGGAACTGGCAAGACCTTTCTCGCTGTTGCGGCGGGTGCAGCGGCGCTCAAGAACAAATCTGCAGCCCGCCTCATTATTACCCGCCC
>CAZGVG010000226.1:0-1652 GCA_964528975.1 uncultured Hyphomonas sp. | reverse complement strand
TTCTGCGCCTGTGCGCTTGGCAGTCGAAACGATTTCGCGAGCCGATAAATCGAGCGCGCGGTGATCGAAGGCTTTAAGCCGGATCCTGATATTTTGTTTTTCCATCCTGCGATGTCCGTTCACATAAAAAACCACACATCCAGGCAGCACAGCTCTCTGAGCGCCTAGACACGAGGAAAATCCAGTTGTTCGTTTCGGTTGCCAGCGTTTGCCTTAAAGGCACGGCCTAGCTTGCGAAGGGTGGCTACTAGGGGAATCAATCAGCTACGTCAACAGCCGCGTGTGCAGATTCTGCGACACCGTTGGAGACCGCGGATAAGCGCTATCTTCTAACGCCTCAACTTATGCCTCAACTGACCTCTGAAACACAAGCCGTTCCGACAAGAATTACTCAGACAACGCCTCTGAAATCATGCTCGCGAGAATCGGCTGGATGACGCGGTCATAGGCTTCGGTATCCGGCCCCATCACGCCTCGCGCATCTTCCGGGATATGATCGAAAGCAGCATCAGCGTCTTTGGAAAACACAAAATGTTCAAAGAAGGCGCGCATCGCTGCCCGGTCTTGCACCGGCAAACGGCGAAGGGTACGTGCCGCGAGGATCAAGCCGGACATGGGCGAGGCCGCGGGCGAGTCCCACCAGTAATTGACCAACAGATTGAACGGGCCAGACGCCTCCACATAATGCCACCAGAGCCGCGGGATATAGATCGCGTCCCCGGGCTCGAGCTTTGCCAGCATGGCGTGCCGCATGGCTTCGGCATATTTTGGATATGCGCCTAGGTCCGGGTCGCGTGGATCAACCATGCTTACCGGAGCACCGCCCGGCGTGTTTTCAAGCGGCCCCATATAAAGGTTGCCAACCTGCTCAGGCGGAAACAACAGGAACTGTCTCTGGCCGGAGACCACACAGGCGATATTCTCTGATACATCAAAGTGAGGCGCGACACGGGCGCTGTTCCCAAGCCAAAGTCGAGGCTCTGTGTCTTGCGGCGCCAAGTGCATTGGATGTTGCTGCATGAACCCCGGCAGCAGATCCGCGGCAGGCGCGGCATCCATATAAAGCCCCATCGGCGCGGCTTGCTGCATTTGCTGGAGCAACTGATCTGCCACCACAGCGAGCGGCACGGATCGCCGTCCAAAATTGCACGATTTCAATCCGTCTTTGTAAAAGTAGCGCTCGCCCGTTGATGGCTCTTTCAAATTCACCGAAACCAGTTTTTGGCTGGCATGGCGCTTCAACATTGAGGCCAGCGCCTGCGGCGATTCTTGCGCCGCCCGCGTTATAGCCCAATCGCGGACAACGCCCTTCATGACGATCGGTTTTTTGGCGCTCTGGATTTCAGACGCGAACAGTTCCGGCGTAACGTTTTCGAAGGTCGGAATACGCGGCGGTGAAAAATCACCGAGCGCATAGCTTTGGGCAGCATCTGTCATGCAGATGTCTTAGCCACACCAAGTGAGCGGCGTCAAAGGCGACTTCCTGTATCGAAGCGCGTTGGGGGCGGGGCTCAACCCGAAGCGTCCAAGCTCAATAGGCACGCGCACGTCAAATCTGTCTGCTGGAATTTTTCAGCGGACAGATTCTCACGCTGCCAATCCATCCCAGAGCAATTTCACGCCAACGCTAAAAATCAACGCATAGATGATCC
>CAZGVG010000225.1:813-1681 GCA_964528975.1 uncultured Hyphomonas sp. | reverse complement strand
CTTGATCACGATTTACGCTATCGACTCGTTCAGGATATTAGCCAAATTTTAAACGCGAGCGGCACCACGGCTTTATGGGTGACCCACGACGCACGCGAGGCCCTGCAGGCCGCCGACGTGGTGGGTGTAATGAGAGCGGGCGCAATAGCGCAGTGGGATACGCCCGTTAACTTGTATCAACGGCCGGCATCTTTAGAGGTTGCGATGGCGCTTGGCGATGGTTCCGTGGTTGAGGGAACCGTGATGCCCGATGGCCAGGTGAGTACAGCGCTTGGCACCCTTGGTGTTCACTGTGCCGACGAGCTTAAAGACGGCGATTTAGTCCACGTGTTGGTTCGACCCGAACAGCTCACTCTCAAGGTTGATTCTTCAGGTGTTGACCCTTCGAGCGAGATTCAACCGGGCTCACCGTCTGGGGCTAGTGCGACATTGAAGAACGTATGGTTTCACGGACGAAATACGCTGTGCCTGGTCGCGCTTGCCGATGGCACTGAACTTAAAGTCTCCCAAGCCGCCGCGCCGACAGTAGTAACAGGCGAAACAGCGCGCGTTGTGTGGGCGGTCGACAGCGCAATCGCTTTTTTACCATAAGCAGTTTAATGTCCGACAAGATCGCTTCTCGAAGTGCAATAGCTGCTTCGCTGACAAAACTCAAAGAGCAGCGTCGGAGGTGTCTTTGTCAAACGTCGTGTCGGTCGGTTGACAGCGATAGCGTAAACAGGGAAGCTCATTTAACCAATTAAAGGCCAATTGATTCCCTTAGTTCATGTCTATCGCCAATTCCGCCGTAAGAAACGGTATCGACAAAGACGGTTTCCGTGCCAACGTAGGCATGGTTATCTGTGGTGCTGACGGTCGCGTATTTTGG
>CAZGVG010000225.1:0-803 GCA_964528975.1 uncultured Hyphomonas sp. | reverse complement strand
GCCAGTCCGGCTGGCAGTTCCCTCAAGGCGGCGTTAACGCCAACGAAACGCCGCTGGATGCGATGTACCGAGAGCTTCAGGAAGAAGTGGGTCTCACACCTGACCAGGTTACTTTGTTAGGACAGACTCGTCGCTGGTTGCGCTACAAGTTACCTGACCGCTACCGACGGCGAAACGCTGAAATCGAATGCGTTGGACAAAAACAAATTTGGTTTTTGCTCAAGCTTTCCGTTGACGAAAGTGCGTTTCGTTTCGATCAGTTTGAGCACCCGGAATTTGATAAGTGGCGCTGGGTGGATTACTGGTATCCGGTGAACCACGTCATTTATTTTAAACGCAACGTATACAAGCGCGCGTTGCGTGAGCTTGAAAGCGTCAAACCAGCCGATCAAAATGTGATTAGCGACCAGGCCGCGCAATCCTCGTAGGCTCTGTGTTCGCGTCGTCGAACGCAAAAATAAAGTGCGGTCGATCAGAAAGGTTTGACCACGACCAAAATCACCACCCCAATTAGAATGAGTGCCGGCACTTCGTTAAAGAAACGGTACCAGTGGCCGCTGCGCGTGTTCTCTTTGCGGGCGAACTGGCCCTTTAGCTTCCAGCAGTAGGCGTGATACCAAAGCAGCAACACCACAAGGGCAAGTTTGGTGTGCATCCAGCCCATTTTGAGGTAGGCGGGCACAATAACCAGAAGCGAAACGCCCAGAATTGTCGCTAGAACCGCCGCAATTGTCATTATAATGAATAACTTATTCTCCATAATGACAAAACGGTCGTGCCCGGATTGGTCCGTGGTGTCGGCG
>CAZGVG010000224.1:0-1685 GCA_964528975.1 uncultured Hyphomonas sp. | reverse complement strand
CTGTTTCCCAACGACCAGGACTTACTCGACTGCTTAAAAGATGGGCCAGAGAAGAGAGCCTTACAAACTGCAATCGCTGAGCGCCGTCCGTTTCGTGACCTAGTTGCACCCATTGCGAATACAACAGAGGAAGCCTGGTGGTCCTTTACTGGAAAACCTCTTTTCGAAAGAGGCGAGTATCAAGGCTTTAGAGGGGTTGCGGCAGACGTCACCCAGTCGAAAACCTCCGAAGACCGGATCGCGTTCCTTGCTCATTATGACAGCCTGACCAAACTTCCCAACCGTGAAAGCTTCACACAGGCTCTGACCCGCTTCGGCGAACAGCATATGCTGAGCGAAAGTAAGTGCGCGCTCGTCTATCTTGATCTCGATAATTTCAAGTGGATCAATGACACGATGGGCCATGCAGCAGGCGATGAAATGCTGCGTCAGGTCTCCCTTCGGGTTGAGAGTTTGGCTGAGGGTAAAGACCTGATGGCAAGAATCAGCGGCGATGAATTTGCCATGGTGTTCTCTTATAAGTCCACAGACAACTTAAACACAACCTTGACTCAAATCGCAGCCGGGTTCGCTAAACCTTATCAGCTGTGGGACAGTACTGTCTCGTGTAAGGCATCAATTGGCGTAAAGCTTCTGCCTAATGCGCTGTTTGATGCGCCAGAGGCCATCAAGCATGCCGACATGGCGCGCCTTGCTGCCAAATCCCGCGATAAAGGCAACTGGGCGCTCTTTGATCATGGCCTGGCTGAAGAAGCGCGTAGCAAACGTGAACTTGAGACCGACTTGAACCGCGCCATCGAAAATGATGAACTGCGCCTCTTCTTTCAGCCTCAAGTCAGCTCGAAAGACCACAAGATCGTGTCCTGTGAAGTGCTTCTGCGGTGGCAGCATCCGCAAAAGGGATTGCTGACGCCGGATAAGTTCATTGAGTTCGCCGAAGACAATGGCGTTATTACAAGAATAGGCGAATGGGTGATCCGCAATGCGTTGGCTCAGGCCCGCCAGCTGCCCGATCATATCCGCGTTGCCGTCAATGTATCTCCGTTACAGATTCACAGCGCGAGCCTTGTTTCGACCATCGTCAATGCGCTTGCGGCTAACCAGATTGAACCTGACCGGCTTGAGCTTGAGATCACTGAATCTGTGATGATCACCGATACAGAGTTCACGCTGAAAAAGCTCATGCAATTGAAGGAATTGGGGCTGCGTATCGCTCTGGATGACTTTGGAACCGGGTTTTCATCGCTCAGCTATCTACGGCAATTCCCGTTCGATAAACTCAAAATAGACAAATCCTTCATCGAGGATATCAGCATAAGCGAAGACAGCCGAGCGATTGCAAACGCGACCCTTCAATTGGCCAAGGCGTTAGGCATGGATTGCGTCGGCGAGGGGGTAGAGACCCCACATCAGGCGGACTTCCTTCATGCTCATGGCTGCGCGCTGTTGCAAGGCTATATGTTTAGCCGTCCACAGCCGTTACCTGCGTTGGCGCATCTAATTGATCTTGTGCCCAGTGCCGCCAAGGCCAAACCAAAAGCACCTGCGAATTCAAATCTGAAGCTGGTCAAAAAGAAAGCGAAGTCGCGCTAGGCGTTCGCCACCAGATCAACGACTTTCTTTCCGACACTGCCATAATCGATCTTGCCGGTCCCGAGAACCGGTATCTCATCAACATGGAAGAC
>CAZGVG010000223.1:0-1708 GCA_964528975.1 uncultured Hyphomonas sp. | reverse complement strand
GAATCTCTGATTCCGGCACCGTCATCAAGTCGCGGTCAAACACGCTGAAATCCGCAAGCTTCCCGACCTCGATTGTGCCGAGCTGGTCTTCCATGAAGGCGGCATAGGCCGGAGCTGTGGTAAACAGGGCCAGTGCTTGCTCGCGGGTCAGCGCCTCTTCAGGATACCAATCCTCAGTGCTGAAGCCTTCCAGGTCTTTGCGCGCCACAGCGGCATAGAATTCGATCAGCGGCGAGCCGATCTCAACTGGGGCATCAGAGCCGCCAACCAGTATCGCGTCTGTCGCGAGCAAGCTCTGCCAGGCATACGCCCCATATAACCGCTCCGTGCCGAGACGAGCCGGCGCGAATTTCAGGTCACCAATCGCATGGCTTGGCTGCATCGAAGCGATCAGGCCAAGCTCGCCGACGCGCGCGATATCATCAGGATGCAAAACCTGCGTATGCTCAATCCGCCAGCGATTTTCAGGGCCAACAGATGTCTTGACGCCCAAAAACTCTGTACCATTAACGCTCTCAAAAGTATCAAGAATATGTCTATTCGCCAAATCCCCTATCGCATGGATTGCTAACTGAACATCTCCGTGGTCTGCTCTCGCCATCAAAATTCTGAGCTGATCAACCTCAGTGAGAAGCAAACCGCTTGTCTCGGGGCGATCCGCATAGGGCTCAATCAAGAGCGCGCCGCGCGAGCCAAGGGCGCCGTCCATATAAAGCTTCACGGCGCGATTTGTAATCGTATCTGTCTCGCCAACACGCTCAATAGCGATATCAAAACCATCCACTCCGAACGCATTATGCAGCCTGAGTGGCATCTCGCCACTGACATCAAGTCGTTCAAGAAATACAACATCCCGTGGGCTGACACTCATATTATGAATGCCGGTCCAGCCGCGCGCGGCGTAGGCAGCAGCACCCACCGTGTAAGCCTTGGTAATCTCATCTGGCGTCGGCGTCGCAACCAGACGCATTACCGCGCCCATAGCATTGTCGATCAGGATCCCGGTCGCCTTGCCATTGGTATCGCGCTCAATCTTGCCGCCTTCAACATCCGGCGTCTCATCAGTGATCCCAGCGGCTTTCAATGCCGCAGAGTTCGCGACAAGCGCATGGCCATCTGCACGTACCAAAATAACCGGATTATCAGGGGCTGAGCCGTCTAGATCGGCAGCATTTGGCATCCGCGCCTCTGGCCAGCCCGTCTCGATCCAGCCGCGACCAAAAAAGACCTGTCCTTCAGGAGAGCCCCAGACTTCAGCCTCAATCCGGGTGGTCAATTCATCAATAGAAGCCGTACCCTCAAGGTTAAGGGTGAGCTCACGTTGGCCAATGCCCAGCAAATGCGCATGTCCGTCGACGAAGCCTGGAAACATCACCGCGCCCTCAAGGTCAATCAGATCAACTTCATTGCCGTCCCACGCTTCTGAAGCGGACGAGGTGACCGAAGTGATCTCACCATTCTTATCGACAACCACAGACGACACAGTTTCCAAACCGACGCCTGTATAGATTGTGCCGCCTGTAAACACCGTCACGCGCTCTACCGCCTCTGGCGCAGCAGGCGCCACTGCGGGTGTCACAGGCTCCGTTGGCCCAGCGCCACATGCCGCCAAAACCAGCCCAGCGGCCAATGTTTGTAAAATCCGGATCATGACTGCCTCCCTTAATAAGCGAAGGCATACCCGTATCCGAGCTTTGCGCAAACAAAA
>CAZGVG010000222.1:0-1731 GCA_964528975.1 uncultured Hyphomonas sp. | reverse complement strand
CCTTAAAAGCCACAACCTCTAAACTCCTCATCCACACGAACGTCTGCGACGTTCGCACCATAAGATTGTTTTGCCATGGATAAATCCTACGACCCAAGTGCCATCGAACAACGCCTGTACCAGCAATGGGAAAAAGAAGGGTGTTTTCGCCCTAGCGGCGAAGGCGATCCCTACGCCATCATGATCCCGCCTCCGAACGTGACAGGATCACTGCACATGGGGCACGCTTTTCAGGACACCATCATGGACATGCTCACGCGCTATCACCGCATGTCAGGTAAAAACACGCTATGGCAACCGGGTACTGACCACGCGGGCATCGCAACCCAAATGGTGGTAGAGCGTCAGCTCAATGAACAAGGCCTCACGCGTCACGACCTTGGCCGTGACGAGTTCGTTAAAAAAGTATGGGAATGGAAAGCTGAATCGGGCGGTAATATCAGCCAGCAACTTCGTCGCATGGGCGCATCGGTAGACTGGGAGCGAGAACGCTTTACCATGGACGACGGCTGTTCTGACGCCGTGCAAAAAGTTTTTATTGAGCTTTATAACGAGGGACTTATTTACCGAGGCAAACGCCTCGTTAACTGGGACCCGGTGCTGCACACCGCCCTGTCCGACCTTGAAGTACTCTCCGAAGAGGAACAGGGCTCCATTTGGCATTTGCGCTACCCACTGGCCGATCGAGCCGACTCCGATCCGGAATTTTTGGTCGTTGCAACCACCCGACCTGAAACGATGTTTGGCGATTCTGCTGTCGCCGTCCATCCTGACGACGAACGTTTCAGTCAGCTCGTGGGCAAGTTTATTGAACTGCCGCTCACCGGCAGACGCATCCCCATTATTGCCGATGACTACGTCGATCCGGAGTTTGGCTCTGGCTGCGTAAAAATAACGCCCGCGCACGACTTTAACGACTACGAAGTCGGACTGCGTCACGATCTGGAACAAATCAACATCATGACCGACGACGCGGCCATGAACGAAAACACTCCCAAGGAATTTATCGGCCTGCCTCGTGAAGAAGCACGCAAAGCAGCCGTGGCCGCCATGGACAAGCTGGGACTGCTGGAGTCAACTAAAGATCACCGACTCATGGTTCCTCGAGGCGACCGCAGCAACACGGTGGTGGAGCCGTACCTGACCGATCAGTGGTACGTAAAAATCGAACCACTCGCAAAGCCCGCAATCGAAGCGGTTGAAACAGGCCGCATCAAGTTCGTGCCGCAAAACTGGGACAAACCCTACTTTGAATGGATGCGTAACATTCAGGACTGGTGCATCAGCCGGCAGCTGTGGTGGGGTCACCGCATCCCGGCCTGGTACGACGATGACGGCAACATCTTCGTCGGCAAGGATGAGGCCGATGTGCGCGCAAAACACAATCTGTCAGACGACATTGATCTGCGTCAGGATGACGACGTGCTTGATACGTGGTTTTCGTCTGCGCTGTGGCCATTCAGCACCCTGGGCTGGCCGGAAAAAACGCAAGAACTGGACAGCTTCTATCCGACCAGCGTGCTCGTTACCGGTTTCGATATTATCTTTTTCTGGGTTGCGCGAATGATCATGTTTGGTCTGAAGTTCGCCGGCGACGTACCGTTTCGTGAAGTCTACATTCACGGTCTGATTCGCGATCAGGATGGACAGAAGATGTCCAAGTCCAAGGGCAACGTGCTTGATCCGCTCGACCTGATCGACGGCATCGAACTCGACGACCTCGTTTCCAAA
>CAZGVG010000221.1:0-1740 GCA_964528975.1 uncultured Hyphomonas sp. | reverse complement strand
CGTCAACGGCGTCAGCTATCGTCGTTGCGGCCTGTGGAGGCGCGGTCGCCAAGCATGGGAATCGCTCTGTTCCACCTAAAACCGGTAGCGCAGATGTCTTGGAAGCACTCGGTGTCGAGCTGGACCTGACCGAGGACCGCTTTCGAGACTGCATTGAGCATGCAGGCGTCGGGTTTCTGTTCGCGCGCAGCCATCACAGCGCCATGCGCCATGTTGCGCCTGTCCGCGCCAGTCTTGGTATTCGCACGATTTTTAATCTGCTCGGACCGCTCTCAAACCCAGCGACAGCAACGCATCAAGTCCTTGGCGTGAATGAGCAACGCTGGCTGAAACCAATGGCTGAGGCTCTACGCGATCTTGGCACAACGCGCGCTTGGGTCGTGCATGGGACAGATCCCAATGGCACCGCGATTGATGAGCTCTCTATTGCCGGCGAAACTCATGCCATCGAGTTGAAAGACGGCGCGCTAACTGAGCTTGTAATAACGCCGGAAGATGCAGGATTGCCGCAAACAGGCTTAAGCGCGCTTGGCGGCGGGAAGCCTGATGAAAATGCCCTGGCGATAAATGAGCTGCTTGATGGGAGGCCCGGCCCGTTTAGAGATGCAGTCTGCCTGAATGCAGCCGCTGGTCTGTACATTCTCGGCAGTGCAAGCGACCTGAAGCAAGGCGCCGAAATGGCGGGCACAGCGCTTGATTCAGGAGCAGCTCGCGCGGTGCTGACCAAACTCGCAAGCGCTTCAAAGGGTATGCTATGAGTACTGCACTGGATACAATCGTCGCTTATAAGCGGGATGAAGTTGCTACCTTAAAACGACTGCATAGCATTGAAGACCTCCTCGCCCGTGCCAAACATCAAGATACGCCGCGCGGGTTTGCAGCGAACCTGTCAGCGGTCGCAAAGACTGGCGACAATGCGCTCATCTGTGAACTAAAGCGTAAGTCGCCATCGGCAGGTGATATTTTACCAGATGCTGATCCGGTTGAAATTGCCAGTGCTTACCAGCGCGGCGGTGCGGCCTGCCTCTCTGTTTTGACGGATGGACCCAGCTTTGGGGGCAGTCCGGAAGACTTTCAGGCGATCCGGTCAGCTGTCGATATTCCAATGCTTCGCAAGGATTTCATGATCGATACGTTTCAGGTGGCTGAAGCCCGCGCAATGGGCGCTGATGCTATTCTAGTCATTCTATCCTGTACCGATGATATCTTAGCAAAAGACCTCGTAGAGGCCGCCACTGATCTTGGCATGGACAGCCTAATCGAGACCCACGACGCGGCTGAAATCGAGCGTGGCCTCGCCCTGCCATCCTCACTGATCGGCATCAATAACCGCGACCTCAAGATCATGAAAACCGATCTTGCGACCAGTGAACAGCTGGCCTCAATGATCCCGGAAAACAGAGACTTTATCTCTGAAAGTGGGATTTCCGAAGCAGGAGACATTTCGCGACTTCGAAAGACAGGTGCACGGCGGTTTCTGATCGGGGAAAGCCTGATGAAACGGGATGACCGTGAAGCGCACGTTGATGCCCTGCGCAAGGCCAAATGACGCTCACACTTTCGAAGTTTCAAAGCAAACATGTCCCTGCACTTTTCAGTTGGTTCAAAAGTGAGGAAGAGGTTTTGCTTTGGGCCGGCGCGAATATGAGCTGGCCATTAGACCGCAAAGAAATGGTTTCGCTTATCCGTCAGCATAAAGGCCAAACGCCAACGCGTGAAGTTTGGGCGGTGTTTCAAGGA
>CAZGVG010000220.1:0-1752 GCA_964528975.1 uncultured Hyphomonas sp. | reverse complement strand
CTATCTTGCCGCACAGGATCCAGATATGGCTGCCGAAGGCCTCGTCGGGTCTCGAGCTGCTATGGTTGGCGGCGCTATGGGTATGATGTTCAACCCAATTATTGGGCTTGCCGATTTCACAGTTGTGACCATGCCATTCGTGGTTCGCATATGGTTCATCTTCCTGATCTGTGTACTCATCGGGGTGATCGTATCTCTGCTGACCTCGCCGCCACAAGAAGATCAGCCTGTTGATCTCAGCGATATCAGCTTTGAAACGACGATGACGTTCAAGGTCACAGCTGCGATTGCTATCGTGATCCTGATCGGCCTCTACGCGATGTTCTGGTAGCCAGAGCGCTTCCAGAAGCAAAGCGACGCGACGGTATCGTTTGCAATACCTATTTTCCTGTTCCAGTAACAAGGACAAAGAAAACAGGAGAGCGCTATGGCGACCGGTCGTGAATTTGATGTCATCGTATATGGAGCAACAGGCTATACTGGCCGTTTGGTCGCCGAGTATCTGTCCAAGACTTATGGCGTAGGCGGCAGTCTAAAATGGGCGATGGCCGGGCGTAGCGCGGACAAGCTGGAAGCCGTTCGCAATGAGATCGGCGCGCCAACCAATACGCCGCTAGTGGTTGCTGACGCCAATGATCAAGCCAGCCTCAAAGCTATGGCGGACCGCGCGGGCTGTATCGCCACGACGGTTGGACCATACCAGCTCTATGGCGAAGACGTTGTTGCCGCCTGCTGCGCTGCGGGCACGGACTATGTCGACCTCTGCGGTGAACCTGCCTGGATGCACGAGATGATCGGCAAGTATGAAGGCAAGGCGCAAGCCTCTGGCGCGCGGATCGTTTTCTCTTGCGGCTTTGACTCTATCCCGTTCGACCTTGGCGTCTGGTTCACGCAGGAAGCGGCCAAGGAAAAGTTCGGCGCGCCGGTTCCCCGGATCAAAGGCCGTGTTCGCCAAATGCAGGGCACGTTCTCTGGCGGAACCTTCGCTAGTTTCAAGGAAACCATGGCGTCTGTGCAACGTGATCCAAGCCTGATCAAGGTTTTGCAGAACCCATTCGCGCTAACCATGGGGCATGAAGGCCCGGAGCAACCGCACGGCATGGCACCGGTCGAGGATACAGACATTGGCAGCTGGTCTGCGCCCTTCATCATGGCATCGATCAATACCAAGAATGTGCACCGCTCAAACGCGCTGATGGATCATGCTTATGGCAAGGATTTTGTCTATGACGAGATGATGCTGACCGGCCCTGGTGAGAAGGGCAAAGCCATGGCGGAAGGTATTGCCAGCACAAATATGATGGGCGGCGATGGCCCGGCGCCGGGTGAAGGCCCGAGCAAAGAAGAACGCGAAGCCGGCTTCTATGATGTCCTCTTCTTTGGTGTTGGCGCAGACGGCGCTGTGATCAAGGTAGGTGTGACGGGCGACAAAGACCCGGGCTATGGATCGACCTCGAAAATGCTGGCTGAAAGTGCGATTTGTCTGGTCAAAGATGGCACCGGAACGCCTGGCGGTATTTGGACGCCAGCGCCAGCCATGGGCGGGCATCTGGTCAAGCGATTGACCGAGAAAGCCGGGCTTACATTTAAGGTTGAGAGCTAGATATATAACTGCCTAAGGCGGGCGTTTCTCCAATGCCTCTCTAGCAAAAAAGTTCAAATCCCTGAGCGGGTCGGCCCTCAGCGCGTCTCGCTTGCAGCGCGTTTTGAGGAGGCCTTTGGGCCGTCCGGGGCGCAGCGGGGTGCGTCTTG
>CAZGVG010000219.1:0-1806 GCA_964528975.1 uncultured Hyphomonas sp. | reverse complement strand
TTGTCGAAGATATGAGTGGTAAGACAGCGCCTAGCGTTGAGTTTTTCCTCAACCCATTTGGGGACTTTAAGTTGAAGATATCTATGCTCTCTTGCAGCACACTGATCTGCGACTATGGCGTCGACATCTATCAGGTTGATAAAGTCCAATGAGCGCGCCGTCTGTCCAATCTGTCCGCGATGCCTTGATCGCAAGACCTGGCGCAAAGTTCGAGCTTGCGACCCGCGATAGCGGCGACCGGGCGCTGTTCCCAGACAAGAAAGAAGCCCGTAAGTCGCTGCGCGAAGACGCTGAGGTCATTAATCAGCTCCAAGACAAGCTGCTCGCCAATGCGGACCGCTCGCTCCTTGTCGTTCTGCAAGGCATGGATACGTCCGGCAAAAGCGGCGTCATCCGCAATGTCTTTGCTCTAACCAGCCCTTACGGTGTTGATGTCAAGGCGTTCAAAGCGCCAAGTAAGATTGAGCTGTCCCACGACTATCTCTGGCGCATTCACAAGGCGGCGCCGCGCAAAGGTCATATCAAGATTTTTGACCGATCTCACTATGAAGACGTTCTCGTCGTGAAAGTGCGCGGCTTTGCGTCACCGGAGGCGATTGAGCAGCGCTATGACCAGATCAATGCGTTCGAAAAGCACCTCAGCGAAAACGGCGTCACGATCCTGAAATTCATGCTGAATGTTGGCCATGAAGAGCAAGGCATCCGCCTGCGAGAGCGGATCACCGAGGATCACAAGCTGTGGAAGTTCAATCCCGGTGACTTGGAAGACCGCAAGCTCTGGCCGGACTTCATGGACGCATACGAAACCATGGTTCAGCGCTGTTCAACAGAGCATGCGCCTTGGCATATCGTACCTGCTGATAGTCGCACAAGGCGCAATGCGATGATTGCCCGGATCGTTCGCGGCGCGCTGGAGGATATGAACCTCACCTGGCCTGACCCGGGCAACAAACTGGAAGATTTTGACTTCACTTAAAAGAGATCGAGATCGCAGCTATTTAGCCGCTTATTTTGACCGATCCACCAGAGGACTTGTCTGTGGTGACATCGGTCGGGCCACCGCGCACGATCACATCCGCGCCGCTCGAGACATCGGCAGCAACTTTGCCTGTGACGTGGATCGTAATATCCGACCCGCTCGACGCGTCCGCCTGACCGGACTGGCAGACAAGCTTCCCGGCCCTGATGTCAGACCCGGATGAGGCATCAGCATCAACCATGTCACACTGTCCGCTGGCATTCAGGTCTGAACCGCTGGAGCTTTCCAGGCTGACCCGCCCGGCAGAAATTTCGGTAATGGTGACATCCGCTCCAGATGACACGTCAATCGACACGTCTCCGGTCAAGCCACTTCCGGTTACGTCAGAGCCGGACGAGGCTTCAATATCGCTCAACAGAGGCGCCGTGACGGTTACAGAGTAGCGCAGGCGTTTCTTACCCCAGCCCCAGTTTTTCTTCTTGCGCTTCAGGATAAGCGTATCGTCTTTGACCGAGACGCTTATATCGCTGAAATCGTCTTTCTTATTCTCGACGGTTACTGACTGTGTGTTGCCAATGTTGAAGTCGACCTCAATCCCAGCTGAAACATCAAGGGCGCTAAAAGACCCAACGTCAAAGCTGCGGGTTTCGGCGGCGGCGGTGCCAGCCAGGCAAAGAATGGCCAGACTGGCGACGGTAAAACTACGGATCATGGGTTCGATCACTCCATTAGAAGATTAACAATAATCCTGAACGCCAAACCTCTTTACATATCGAAAAACAATAAGTCAAACCCTTTCGACTACAAATGTGGTCAAAGCAAAAAGC
>CAZGVG010000218.1:0-1861 GCA_964528975.1 uncultured Hyphomonas sp. | reverse complement strand
TATCCACGTCGACAACAGCATCAATTTCGTTCTGTGTAAGGAATCTTCGAACCTGACCCAGCGCCATGTGGTGAGACCGCGCGGCGCGAATATCGGACAAAGACGCGCCTTTCACACCCAATAGCTGATGATGGACCGGCAGATAACGTTCGCCAACGATGTGCAGCCCGCCTTCAGGCAGAAGGTGATAAATGTCAGAGACTCGCCCCGCGACCGTGTTTTCGACGGGAATCATTGCAAAGTGAGCTTCACCCGACCGGACGGCCGCAAAGGCTTTTGCAAAACTCTGGCACGCCAAGGGCTCAAAATCCGGGTAAAATTGCAAGCAAGCCAGGTGAGAATAGGCCCCTGGCTCCCCCTGATAGACAATTTTTTGGGTCATTTTCCTGCCCGTTAGCGATGACTGCGCGATTTGCGCTCTAAAACAGTGTATAAACCTCTCGCGACGCTTCGCCGCAAGGTGTTTTCCATTTGCATTCACCGCGCAGGATTATATGTACAGCCACGGATAGTCAGAGACTGGTGACAGACTCTGAATGGGACCAAATTTATACAGGATTTCGTCATGGACGATTTAGGTTTCAACAAGATTGCTGGCGCTGTGCTCGCAACAGGTCTTGGGTTTATGCTTCTTATGAAGCTTCCAAACGTTTTGATGGACGGTCACGACGATTCCATCGCCTATAAGGTTGGTGCGATTGAGACTACGGGCCGAGACGAAGCACCTGTCGACCTACCTTTCCCGCAAGCGGAATGGGTGGCTGCTATGGACGAAGCCAAAGGCGCAAAAGTTTTCAAAAAATGCACGTCTTGCCACAATGTCGATCCCGGTGGCCCTAATGGTACAGGCCCGGCCCTTTATGGCGTTGTCGGTGCCGATAAAGCCTCTCATGAAGGCTATGCCTTCTCAGCAGCTTTGACAGGCATGGACGGAAATTGGGGCTATGAAGAGCTTGATGCCTTCCTCAAAAAGCCAAGCGCCTATGCACCCGGCACAAAGATGAATTTTGTTGGCCTCAAAAAACCTGCTGATCGTGCGGCTGTTATCGAATATCTCCGCGTTGCGGCGCCTAGCCCAATTGCTCGCCCTGAACCAGCAGCGGCAGAAGTTCCCGCAGAAGACACAATTTTGGAAGAGATTGCAGTCGTTGAAGAGCCACCGGCTGATCCAACTGACCCTGAAATCGTTGAAGCGCCAACTGAATAAAGATTTCTACCGCATTGAACATCAAACGGCTCGTCTTTGACGGGCCGTTTTTGTTTTAGAGCCGCTTTGTCGTTCTCACTGGACCAATACGGTCAACGGCCTCAGCGACTGGTTCTACGGCGACACACATGTGATGCGCATTTGCATGAACTAGCTGATCGCCCTTTATGACGATCCCGACATGACCCGGCCAGAACAGCAAATCCCCGACTTGTCGATCTTCAAAAGCGATGCTCTGCCCCAACGCTGCCTCTTGCTGATCCGTATCTCGCGGCGCATCGACGCGGGTCGCAGCCAAGGCGCTCTGGACAAGGCCTGAACAGTCGACCCCAATGCCACCTGTCCCGCCCCAAATATAAGGCAAGCCCAGCATGTCCTGCGCAATGTCTGTGAAAGATCGTGACGCCTTTGCAGACACGGCTTTGACATGGCGGATATGAATAAACCCGCTATTTCGAATCTTGATAAAATCCCGTTCGACCTCCCCCTCAATGAGCGAGTTGCGTGGCAAGCTTCCTATGAGCTTGGATTTAATGTCAGGGCGCTCAAATATAGCCGCTACAACGGCGCTGATGACATGGGTAGGCGTCTGCGGCTCGGCAGTAAGAGCCGCCTCGGGCAGCGTCCCAATATAGTCAATTCGCTCTACACCCG
>CAZGVG010000217.1:0-1871 GCA_964528975.1 uncultured Hyphomonas sp. | reverse complement strand
TTAGGAGGATGATCTTATGTCCATCCGTGTAACTCTTGACCGCGTGCTGCTCGATCGGCGCATGTCCCTGACTGAACTGTCGGAGCGTGTCGGCGTAACGCTGGCGAACCTCTCGATTTTGAAGACAGGCAAGGCCAAAGCGATCCGCTTTTCCACGCTCGAAGCGCTCTGCCGCGAGCTTGAATGCCAGCCGGGCGATATTCTCAGCTTTGAAGATGGCGGCGCTGCAGCGGCAAAAAAGGTCGCCGCTGAGTGAGCCGGGACAAACCCCTCAGCGCTGGCGATATCGTCTCCATCCGGTTTAGCGGCGTGCTTCGCCATTATGGCGTTGTCACCGCGAGGGGCACTGTGATCTCAAATTCGCAATGGCATGGCGGCGTCGTCGAACAGAGCTTTGCTGCTTTCTCCAATGGCAAACGCGTACGCAGCCATAGCCGCCCCAGTGATACACCAGATTATGTTGCAGAGAGCCGCGCCCGCCGCGCGCTTGGTAGCCGCTATGATCTGGCCGGTTCAAACTGCATAGACCTTGTTCGCCATGCCCACCGCAAACGTCCTTCACCTTGGCAACGCGGAAAAGGCGTCGCACTCACACTGCGGGATATGCTCAGATAATGGATCTGTTCGCTGGGTTTGCCAGCAGTGGGGGACACGATGAAGACTCAGAAGACAAATTGGATAGCGCTTGGCGTCTATGCTGCACTCGCAACCTTGATTTCAGGGTTGTTTCGAGATGGGCCGTTAAACGCGGTGGTCCCGGCTGACGGATCACTCATCCTTATCTTGATCGTTGTGGCTATTGTTGTCGGGTGGGGGCCGGCTCTCGCAGCAGGGATTTCCTGGTTCGTCTTTGGGCGGCAAAACCGAACATCGTCTCTCTTTGGTAGCTGGACATCTGGCGCAGTGATAATGTCGGTGATCCCGGCAGCCGTGTTTGCTGCTTATGGTTATCCCAATGATTTTGGCATGAACGCCCACCTTGCCGGAGGCCTGATTGGTGGGTTGATTTTCTTATACGCATTGGGAGAAGAGATCGGCTGGAGGGGCTATATGCACGACGCCCTCAGCCCGCGTCCTCTGCTCGTGCGCACATTAGTCATAGGGCTCGTTTGGTGGGCATGGCATTTGTTTTTCCTAAGCTCGATAGCCCCGAACTATATGCTGACAACCTTGATCATCATTCTTCCAACGGCATTTATACTTTCCTGGCTAGTATCGGAATCGCGCTCCTGGCTTTCAGCGGCCGCATTCCACTCGCTTGGAAACATAGCGTTTATGGCGACCGTGCTTGAGATGGATTCCCAAAGACGCTTCTTGATTGCAGGGACAGCGTTTGCAATTTTGCTGCTGATCCATCAGCTCTGGAAGCGCCGTAAAAGCCCCGCTGCAGCTTAAGGGTTCATATCCTCGGTCCAGTCCGCCGCCGCGACTGGAGCAAAATAGAGCACGTCTGACCAATACATGATCCCAAGCGGATGGACCGGGCCGTCCTCGCGGACATAATCGACATTGCCATCCTTGTTGACGACATTGTTTAAAATGCCGACTGCGCCGAGCGCATCTTTCACCGTGTCCGGTGTCAACCCGTCCGCCCATTTTGCTAGCATATTCGCGCGCGCCAGATGCTCCTCGGCCATACGTTTGAATTCAGCCCCATCGCCAGCTGTCATCGAATCCAGCTCAGCAATTTCGAGATAGATGTGAGACAGTTTGCGGCTGGAAAGATAGTCGTTCATCTCGGCAAGACCGCGTTCAAGCTCAGCCGTATCAGGGATCGCGTCAGAGCGGATCATACAATCGGCGACATGTTGTAGGCGCTGGATGCCCTTATCTGACTGGCCGGACAGCGCATAGACGGGGAAGTCATCCGT
>CAZGVG010000216.1:0-1874 GCA_964528975.1 uncultured Hyphomonas sp. | reverse complement strand
CAAAGCGCTAAGAGGCTTTGCCTCACGCTTTGCGGTAGCGGGTTCCGCGCCTGCCACTGCCGTGGCCTTCTTCGCTGAAATTGATCCACTGGATCAATTTCCGGGCGCTACGAAGCATAAACCGTGCTGAAGGCTCAGGTTTCCGCCAGCACTAATGGCCCGCGCCTCAGGGAAGCCGGGGGAACTCAAGCTAGAGGTAGAGAGAACAGTCTTGAACTTGGTTTATGTGAGCGCCGAAGGCGCGATACGGAACCCGCTTCGACACGCTGGCGCGTAGCGCCTCAGGGCGTGTCACAAACACAGAGGCTCGCGTTTCTTTTGGCGCGTCTGGGATTGGGACGGGCGGCGGAGTGCCTAGAGCTAGTCGGTCTTCACAAACTGAGGTCTGAGTTTGGACCCCCGCTAAGCGCTTCGCGCACGGGGGCCGAAGCGGGTTCCGGTCAGGCTGCGCCTGCCCATGAACCGGGCTCAGGGCTGTGCTTAGGAAGCCGGGGAGGTATTTGTCCAAATCACCCGGCGACCAGTTGAGCTTCTCGTGGGTCTCATCATCCCACGTATCGTGCATGCCTTCCCACCAGACGGAGTAGACTTTGCCGTCTGGCTCAACTTCTACGAACACGCACCGTTGGAAATGCGCACTCCAGCGGTCAATTTCCCAAAGCTGCCAGAACACAGCTGGCCACAGCCAGAGCGGGACGTGCTCATAGTAGAGAAGATGCCAGCGATGAATCATGGCGCGCATTATACGTCAGCCCGCAGAGGGGGAGGAAAACTTTTGTTTCCCGACCGAGTTAGGGACTACTTTGTGCTAGACTAAAGTCGCTTTTGAAAGATACCTTTAGTGATCAATATGGCGATATCGACCCTTTGTAGTCTTCCGAACAATCGCTGAATTCAAATTGGTTTGAAACTAAAAAGTCAACAATTTTCTGTTCATATTTTCCGGCAGACGAGTCGTTTGAAAAAACAGTAAAAAGGTTACCAAAGAATCCATCTTTATCTGTATATTCAATGTAGTACGCTCTATCTGAACCACGATAATATAAAGCTTGCTTTTCTATTAATAGGTTGCCGCCATCCTCTGCTTCGACCTGCTTTAAAAAAGCAATGACAATCTCTCGTTCAGATTTGTCTGGGCTGAACTCCAAGCATACCTGCATGGCGAGTGCTTCATATTTCCGAGCCTCGGTAGTTGTCGAAGCTTCTTGGGGCATAGTCGTTTCATCACAAGAAGTCAGACTGATTAGCACAGCGATTGTAAGCGTTCGAAGGCACATCCGTTGATTACTAACGCCTTACTTGATTATGTCACGCAAGACCCCAAAGCCAGACAAGTGATATCTGCGCTGTCAAATAATCTGCCTTAGCTCTTTCCAGATATAGCCAATTCCCGTATTTTTATTTCAAACGCAACTAAATAGGAATGCCTTATGTCTGCTATTGTACACCTCGCCATTCCCGCTGGCGATCTAGAGACAACCGTAAAGTTCTACACCGATGTCTTGGGTTGCACGCTCGGTAATGGTGAGACCGGGCGCTGGGTCGATGTCAATTTCTGGGGCAATGAGCTGACTTTGCATCAAAGCCAGGAGCAGATGCCGAATGTGCGCCATGATGTTGATATGGGCGCAGTGTTGGTGCCGCATTTCGGCATTCACCTGACGCAGGAAGACTTTGACGGCGTCAAAGATAGGATCGCGGCGGCGGGCCTGACCTATATTGACGAGCCTTATCGCCGTTTCAAAGGGGATAAATATGAGCAAGAGACATTCTTCATCGCCGATCCGAATAATAATGTTCTTGAGATCAAAACCATGATGAACCCTGACGTCTTATTCGAGGTCGAAGGATAATACTCTTAAATAACCTGCTCA
>CAZGVG010000215.1:0-1891 GCA_964528975.1 uncultured Hyphomonas sp. | reverse complement strand
ATCAAAACCTGGCAGCGGCGGAACTGGCGTCTCGCTCAGGCCAAAGTGCAGCGCGCCCTCGCCGTCGGCGCCAACCAGCCGCTCATGCCAGCCCGCTTCAGACTTGGTAAACTGGCGCACAGGCAGGCAATCCAGCCACTCATTCGCCAACAGAATAAACGGTTGATGCGTTGGGATGTCCTCAACCTTGTCCAGGAATTCCGGTTCATATGCGCCCAATCTATCTATCAAACTCGCCCTTAAGACAGGGCTTGGCTCAACCAGATAAAGGTCCACCGCCGCTGCAAAGTCCGGCACAGTCGCCGCCGCCCGCAGCGCGTCGCGCATCAAGGTCCCGCGCCCGGGCCCAACCTCAACCAGAGATACGCGCTGCGGCGCCCCCATTTGCTGCCAGGTGTGCGCCGCCCAGAGACCGAGTAGCTCGCCAAACACCTGGCTCATTTCTGGCGCTGTAATGAAATCACGCCCCAGTCCAGGCCGCGTCGCGTAATAGCCATGCTGGCGATCATGCAGACAGGTATTCATATAATCGCTCAAGCTGATCGGACCGCTAGCCGCGATCATTTTGATCAGCCGATCTTTAAGCTCGGTCACGGGGCCTTAACTCTGCTGCACGGGTGCCATCATCGCGGGCTTTCTCAGCGCGTTCCAAACCAGAAACGCCCCGCCAATCCACATCGGGATAGACAGAATTTGCCCCATCGTGATCCAGTCTGGCAGCCAAGTGACAAACGCATCTGGCTCGCGGTACTGCTCAGCGATCGTGCGCCCAAAGCCATACATAAGCAGGAACAAGCCCGCGATCAGGCCTGGCCGGCGCAGGGATTTGAAGTACCAGACCAGCACAGACGTCACGATAACCGGTATGAGGCCTTCAAGCACTGCCTCATAAAGCTGGCTCGGATAGCGCGCGACCTCGCTGCCATTATAAACCCATTCCCCGCTCGCCCAATTATAAGCTGAAGGCGTCGAGCCTGGCACATAGCCTTCCGGGAAGATCATACCGCCTGACCCACCTTCCGGCACAGGGCGTCCATACAGCTCTGCGTTCACAAAGTTAGCGATCCTAACGAAGAATATCCCGAATCCGGCTGTAACGCCGCCAATATCGGCAATGCTCATAAGCTTCACGCCGCGTTGCCGGGCCACCCAGACAACGGCCAGTGCCACACCAATCATGCCGCCATGAAAGCTCATTCCGCCTTCCCATATCCGCAAGAGGCGCATCGGGTCTGCTGCAATCTGGTCCATATTATTGGGGATGTCATAGAAGAAGAGATAGCCAAGACGTCCGCCCAGAATGACGCCCAGCGTTGCATAGAATAACAGGTCATCTATGCCGTCTTTATCCGTTGGCGCCGCTTCGCCCCACAGCGCAGGCCGCTTGATCAAAGACAAAGCGTAGCGCCACGCGAACAAAAGGCCGGCAATATAGCCTAGCGCGTACCAGCGGATCGGGAACTTCCCGAGCCCCAAAAAGCCAAGATCAATCTCAAATAGGGCAGGCGACCATTCGGGGAATGTCATGGCGCTTTCTGCAGCGATGGCGAGTAAACTCATGCGGCGGTCTTTCCTATCGGTATTTGTCTTCCCATCTGCTAGGTGGAAAACGTAACCACTTCAAGACATGCAAAGGATAACCCTGCCATGACTGCCAAAAGCCCGATCCTGGATGACCTTGCTGGCCTGATGACTGGCGCTATGGGCGCTGCTCGCGCCGCCGGAGAAGAGGTCAAGACCGCAGGCCAATCCCGCGTCCGCGCCATGATCACTGATATGGATCTCGCTAGCCGCGAAGAAGTTGAGGCCCTGAAAGCTATCGCGATACAAGCTCTGGAAAAAGTTGAAGCCTTGGAAGCCCGCCTCGAAAAGCTGGAGAAATAAGAGAGGC
>CAZGVG010000214.1:0-1906 GCA_964528975.1 uncultured Hyphomonas sp. | reverse complement strand
ATTCAAGTTTATGATCGCAGGACTGGCGGCAGCACTAGCATCAAGCGGCGCAAGCCCTCAGGTATTCGTTATCGGCAATGGTCTGGGCGGTGAATGCTACCAGAAGACCAAAAGCGCTTATTCTTCTTTCAGACAGGCAGAAGAAACGTGCACACGGGCCTTACGAGAGCAAGCCATGACGAGAGCCAATCGTGCTGCGACTTACGTCAATCGCGGCGTCCTTCGCATGCGTGAGGGCCAGCACGACAAAGCCGTCTTGGATTATAATGATGCTTTGAAGCTTGAACCGGGCTTAGGCGCGGCCTTCTTGAATAAAGGCGCTGCATTTATCCATCAACGCGATTTCTCCTCAGCTATTCCAACCTTGGATCAAGCCATTGCCTTTGAGTCTCAAGATCTTTTTGCGGCGTACTACAACCGAGCGATTGCTAAAGAAAATACCGGCGATGTTACGGGTGCCTATTATGACTTTCAAAAAGCGCTTGAGCTGAAGCCGGGTTGGGATCTTGCAGCGAAACAGTTGAGTCGATTCACTCTGCAATCCGCCGAAGGGTGATACTGAAGCCATCTCAACGCTTGATCCCTTAGCAGTTCAGCGTCACATACGTGGAATGACTTACACAGACCTGCCCTTTGACCCGCTTGAGGCTGCTCGCATCCTTGCTGACACAACGCACAATGCAGACGATGGCGACATATATGTTCAGCGCTCTCGGTCTGAAGGGTTTGTATTTGATGATGGCCGCTTAAAATCCGCCACATATGATACAAGCCAAGGCTTTGGTCTCCGCGTTGTTGCGGGTGAAGCCAGCGGCAATGCGCATTCCGGAGAGCTTAGCTTAGACGCGATCAGCCGCGCGGCTGACACGGCGATCCAGGCTAAACGCGGCTATTCTGGCAACCTAGATGCAGGACCGACACCATCGAATCGCCAACTATACGAGCCGATTGACCCAACCGAATCCCCTGATTTTACGGTCAAAACAGGTCTGCTAGCAGAAATAGATGCTTGGGTTCGGGCAAAAGACCCGCGTGTGGTCCAAGTCTCGGCTTCTCTGGCTGGCAGCCATGAAGAAATAGACATCCTGCGACCCGCCGGTGAGCAATTCCATGATGTTCGCCCGCTTGTTCGTTTGAATGTCTCAGTCACCTTGGAGCAAAACGGTCGGCGCGAGTCGGCGTCAGCTGGCGCTGGCGGACGCGCCGCCTATGATGAGTGGATCGCCCCGGAACGTTGGCAAGGACTGGCAATGCGCGCCATGCGAAAAGCTGAGGTCAATCTCGAATCAATTCCGGCCCCCGCGGGAGAGATGGAAGTTGTGCTTGGGCCAGGCTGGCCTGCCGTACTTCTTCACGAAGCTGTTGGGCACGGGCTCGAAGGAGACTTCAACCGTAAAGGCACAAGTGTCTATTCAGGGCGGGTTGGCGAACAGGTCGCATCAAAAGGTGTGACGATCATTGACGATGGCACGATTGATGCGCGGCGCGGCTCTCTCTCCATTGATGATGAAGGCACACAAACGAATCGTACTGTCCTGATCGAGGACGGTATTCTCAAGGGATATATGCAAGATCGTCAGAATGCCCGGCTTATGGGCGTCGCCCCAACCGGAAATGGCCGACGCGAATCCTATGATGCGACGATCATGCCCCGAATGACGAATACGGTCATGCTTGGCGGTAAAGAGGACCCAGAAGAAATCGTCTCCTCTATCAAACGAGGCATCTGGGCCGTCGACTTTGGCGGCGGCCAGGTCGATATCACGTCCGGTAACTTCGTCTTCCAGTGCACGGAAGCCTATCTTGTTGAGAACGGCAAAGTCGTTGCGCCTGTTAAAAACGCAACCCTTATTGGCCATGGCCCGACGGCGCTCAGCAAAGTCGAGATGATCGGTAATGATTTTGC
>CAZGVG010000213.1:0-1937 GCA_964528975.1 uncultured Hyphomonas sp. | reverse complement strand
CCTGTTGCGGACGTCTCGCCCATATTGCCGAACACCATGGACTGTACGTTTACCGCAGTGCCCCATTCAGCTGGGATGTCATTAAGCTTGCGATACAGGATCGCCCGGTCATTCATCCAGGAGCCAAACACCGCGCCAATCGCGCCCCAAAGCTGCTCTCGTGGATCATCCGGGAAGGGTTTACCAAGCTTTTTCTCTACCGCGTCTTTGTACTGGCCAACGATGGCTTTCCAGTCGCTGGCTTCCATTTCGGTGTCAAGTTCATAGCCCTGGCTGTCTTTGTAATCGTCGAGAATATACTCGAACGTGTCATGGCCAAGGCCAAGCACGACATTAGAGTACATCTGAATGAAGCGGCGATAGCTGTCATAAGCAAAGCGCTCTCCGGCTTTTGCCGCGAGCCCCTGAACGGTGACTTCGGAGAGGCCCAGGTTTAGTACTGTGTCCATCATGCCGGGCATCGAGGCGCGCGCACCAGAGCGAACAGAGACCAGTAACGGATTGGCCGCATCGCCAAAGCCCTTGCCTGTCTTGGCTTCCAGCGCGGCGAGCGCCTCATCGGTTTGAGCCTTCAGGCCGTCCGGATAGGCCTCTTCAAGATCATAATAGGCCGTGCAAACCTCGGTGGTCAGTGTAAATCCGGGCGGAACAGGCAGGCCAAGACGCGCCATTTCAGCCAGGTTTGCGCCTTTGCCGCCAAGCAGGTTCTTCAGCGCCGCACCGCCTTCGGAGCTGCCACCTCCAAACGAGTACACCCATTTTGTGCTAACGTTTGCGGTATCGGCCATGCTTTGCTCCTTATGTTCTCACCCATGCCAATCCCGGCACGTATAGAGACTCATTATGCAAGCCAAGCGCCACGGTTAGCGCTCAGAATCAAGTAGACATTCTGCCTGATTGCGCTGTCACCGTGAAAAGTCTCGGCTCAAGCGGGCATTTCGTCGGGTTTTCAGAAACCGATGTTGCTGCGCCGCAACATTTTGGGACAGGTTTACCTAGTTCGAGCCGCGCAAATCTTCTGGGCTAAGCATATCCATCTTGTCGAGCATGGCTTCTGGCTTCAGCTTGAACATACCGCCAATGTTCAGGACGCCCTCACCCTTAGGACCGCTATAATGAACGGCCAGGAAGTGTTTGCTAATCTCAAACGCCTGAATGTCTGACCACGCCACATCTGTTACTTTTCCGAACAGGCTCTTGTGCAGAAAACCCTGTGAATTAGCGGTAAGCGATGGGCGCTGGGTGATGAGCGCCGCAGCGCAGAGCGCGACGAAGCCAAAACTTAACAGCGTCAGGATTTCCCGCGCAAACGGAATGCTTTCCAGCAAACGAGCATATCGCCCGCCATCGCCTGGCTCGGCCAGAAACCAGATCACCAGACCGCAGGCGGTAAAGAAAACCGCGCCAAAGACCATAGTGAGAGAGCTTCTGCGGAACGTGTAGGTTTCCAAGCCTTAGCCCTCAATCTTATTGAAGTCGGCGACAGTTCCGATGGCTGTGCGCATCTGATTCAAGAGATTCAAACGGTTCTCGCGGACCTTTGGATCATCGGCGTTGACCATGACGCTGTCCGCGCCGTCAAAGAAGGCATCGAGCGGCGCGCGTAGGCCTGCGAGCGCGGACATGGCGGCGGCAAAGTCTTCTTTTGTGAGCGCAGTCTCAGCTGCCATCGCGCCCTCTGTGATGGCTTTATAGAGCGCCTTTTCAGCCTTGGCGTCCAGTAGTTTGGCATCGACTGCGCCCTCAAAACGGATTTTGTCTTTCTTTTCCTCAGCTCGCAAGATGTTGGCCGCGCGTTTATAACCCGCGAGCAGGTTCTTCCCGTCTTCGGTCTCAAGGAAAGCGCCCAGCGCCTCTACGCGTTTGGTGATCAGAACGAGGTCATCTTCGCCCAGCGCAAACACAGCATCGATAAGGTCATGCCGCTGGCCTTGATC
>CAZGVG010000212.1:0-1953 GCA_964528975.1 uncultured Hyphomonas sp. | reverse complement strand
CCCAATAGCATTCCAATGGTTAACGCCGCCTTTCAAATTTGTAAGACTTGTCGCGTGATTGCATTACGACATATGCTCAGAGCTGAAGCGTATGGTCTTATCTATATGGTTTGCTAAGCTTATACTTAATGCCAACGAGTGCTAAATTGAGGGGAACAAACAACCTGGCCTATGATGTTTTCCTTTCTTATGCCCGCCAGGACACGGCGCGAGCAGAGCAAATCAAAATAGCGCTGGAAGGGCTCGGGCTCACGGTCTTTTTCGATGTGGATGGCCTTGACGGCGGCGATGTCTTTCCAGAGGTATTATCGCGCAAGATCGCCGAGGCAGGCGCCACCCTAAGCCTGTGGAATACCCATGCCCTCACCCGCGAATGGGTGCGCCACGAAATCAAACTGGCACAGGACACCGGCAATCTAATCCCCGTGGAGATCGGTCTGATCAGTGACGACGTGATGACCGTCACCCTGTCAAGGCTGCACCGCCTGAACCTTACCGATTTTGACGGACATGCCGACCATCGCGGCTGGCAGGATACAGTACGCTCCCTCGCACGCACTCTTAAACGCCCGGACCTCATCAAAGCCCGCAAGAAACAGATTAAAGTCGAAGAAAAAGCCGCCAAACTGGAAGCTGAACTGAAAGCCGAACGGCAGCAATCGGCCAAGCTGCGCAATACGTCGCCAAAAAAGGGTTTGGGCTGGCGTGGGGGGCTAGCAATGATTGCTGCGGTCATCATCGTGATTGGCGCATGGAGCTTGTGGATGCTTGAGCTACAGGAGGAACATTTTGAAGAAACTCGACTTAGCGGCAATCTGAAAGTAAAAATCAGCGAACTCGACCTCAACAACATAGACCTCTTCAACGAGTTACAGGCACTCCTTGAAACTGTACCGCTTGCACGCCTGGAACGCGTAGCGGAGGAAAACACTAGCGCGGCGCTTCTGGCGGGCTACGCGTACTATAATGGCGTAGAAACGGACTACAGTGGTATCCGAACCGAGCAGGATCGATCTGTATCTGCACAGTATTGGCAGACAGCCTGTGATGGGGGAAATATGCTAGGGTGCACAAACCTCGGTATTCTCTACGAAAACGGGGAAGGCGTGAACACAGACCTCACTGAAGCCGCACGCCTTTATGAACAGGCCTGTGACGGCTTGAATATGCACGGCTGCGCTATTCTCGGCACTTTCTATGAGAAAGGCATAGGCATAGACGCAAATCCCGCTGAGGCCTTATACCTCTACACACGCGCCTGCGACGGCGGAAACAAGCTGGCTTGCAGAAATCTTACCGAGCTCACCGCTACGCCTAATGAGGCGCCCCTCCCCTAACGGAAGCTGTTGCTCTTGGGCTCGCCTGCTTTAAGCAATGTTCTACACTTATGATACCAAGCAGGAGTCCGCCCCATGGCCAAGACGCAGAAATTTGAAGGCACCGAGAACTATGTCGCGACCGATGACCTTCGGGTTGCCGTTAATGCTGCTATCGCTCTGGAGCGTCCGCTCCTGATCAAAGGTGAGCCGGGAACAGGTAAAACCGTCCTGGCGATTGAGGTTGCCAAAGCCCTCGGTGTGGAACTGATTGAGTGGCACATCAAATCGACAACCAAAGCCCAACAAGGCCTGTACGAGTATGATGCGGTCTCGCGCCTTCGGGATGGTCAAATGGGTGAAGAGCGCGCCAAAGATGTCGCCAACTACATCAAGAAGGGTAAGCTTTGGGAAGCGTTCACCGCTGAAGGACGCCCAATCTTGCTGATTGATGAAATTGACAAGGCCGATATCGAGTTTCCAAATGATTTGCTACAGGAACTCGATCGGATGGAGTTCTATGTCTATGAGACCGATGAGACGGTGAAAGCCAAACAGCGCCCGATCGTGATCATTACCTCTAACAATGAAAAAGAGCTGCCTGACGCCTTCCTACGCCGCTGCTTTTTCCACTTCA
>CAZGVG010000211.1:0-1996 GCA_964528975.1 uncultured Hyphomonas sp. | reverse complement strand
GCCAAGATCCTGTATGAAGGGCCTGAGCCAAACACGCTGATCCAGTATTTCAAGGATGATGCGACCGCGTTTAACGCTGAAAAGAAAGCTGTGCTGGATGGTAAGGGCGTCCTGAACAACCGGATTTCCGAGTTCATGATGACCCGGCTTGGTAATGTCGGCATTCCCAATCATTTCATCAAACGCCTGAATATGCGTGAACAGCTGATCAAGAAGGTTGAGATCATTCCTTTGGAAGTGATCGTGCGTAATGTTGCGGCGGGCACCATGTCCAAACGCCTTGGCATTGAAGAAGGCACCCAGCTGCCCCGCGCGATTGTCGAGTTTTGCCTGAAAAAAGACGAGCTGGGCGACCCACTTGTGTCTGAAGAGCATATCGCTGCGTTCAACTGGGCGCAGCCGCATGAGATGGACGAGATTATCGCCATGGCCCTGCGCGTGAATGATTTCATGTCTGGCCTGTTTGCAGGCGTCGGCATCAAACTGATCGATTTCAAACTTGAGTTTGGCCGCTTTTTCGAGAACGACGCGCAGCGTGTTATCCTCGCGGATGAGATTAGCCCGGATAGCTGCCGCCTCTGGGATCTGGAAACCAATGAAAAGCTGGATAAAGACCGCTTCCGCCGCGATCTTGGCGGGGTGACAGAGGCCTATGCTGAGGTTGCCCGCCGCCTTGGGATCATCAAGGAATCCGGTCAGGGCGCAGAGATTGTAGATATAAATGGAGGCCCGAAATGAAAGCCATCGTCCATGTCGGCCTGAAACCCGGCGTTCTAGACCCTCAAGGCAAAGCCGTTGCCGACACGCTTGGCCGGATGGGCTTTGATGAAGTTGATAGTGCGCGCATCGGTAAAGTCATTGAGCTTGATCTGAAAGATGTGCCTGAAAGCGAAGCCGAAGCGCGCGTCAAAGAGATGTGTGAGAAACTACTCGCCAACACAGTGATCGAAAGCTACCGCATCGAGCTGGTAAACTAGCAGCGGCACCAAGCTGGCCCGCTTTATGCTTTGGTTGCGGGTATGAAACAGATCGTCCTACCCCTTGCCCTTTTGGCGCTTGCTCTTCCAGCAAGTGCTGAGGTTTGCCGTTCAAAATCGACAGTCTGGCAAGAGGCCGGCGTCACGCATCGCACCGAAATCTCCACCCGCGCAGATGAAGGCTGTAAGCGCCTCAAGCAAAGTACCGATGGTGTTGAGGAAGAAGGCCATGATTGCAATTGCGATCTGATCATTGATGGCCGCGAGGACTATTTCCGCGCGCCGGACCCTTATGCGCAAACCAGCTTGCTTGAGATTTGCCGCGGCCCTGAGGCTGATCCTGCGAGCTATACCAACACGCCGTGGATCAAGGTCGTCGAGGACTAAAGCCCGCTAGGCGCTCGCCGAACCGGCAAACCCAAGCGCCGCCATTCCACCGAGCAGAATCCATTGCGGCATCGCAAACAAAGATACTTGGTATCGCGCAATAATACCAAGCACGATGAGCGCGCTAGCACCGCTCATCAGGCTAAAGGCGAAGACAAGTATGGCCGCTTCCGAATGAAACGCGCCGTAGCCAAAAACCAGGACCGCTGCAAACAAGACCATCGTTGCCATATGCCAGCATAAATAATTTACTAGCTTAGGGACGGTCTCAATATCCTGAGCGTCCAGAAGCGGGCGTGCAATGTTGCGTCCGCCCGCGAAGAAGTGAATCAAAGTTGTTAGCGCGCTAAAGCCGCTCGCCGCAATCAGCCAGATATTCATAACGCTCCCTCCGGTTGGTGGCCGAGAGCTAGGCTGAGATCAAACGATTTCCCTATGTGGCACCCCGCCGCGCGTCACGCTGGCAGAGGGTGCAAGGTAGGCTTAAAACATTTTCCGCAAAACTTCCGGCGCAGCTCTGATCACGCAGAACGCCAGGACTAGCCAGGTTTGCCAGGCACTCCAGACGGTTTCCATAGGCAGAACGGTGCTGAACAGGCCAAGCAGCAGGATGATGAAGACAAGCCGTATCA
>CAZGVG010000210.1:0-2008 GCA_964528975.1 uncultured Hyphomonas sp. | reverse complement strand
AGATTTAACGAAATACTTAAACAAATTCAGAATAAAAATCAATTAAAATGGGTAGACATCGCTTACGAATTTGGGTATTCAGACCAATCTCATTTCATTAAGGAATTTAAAGAGTTTTCTGGCTTTAATCCACAGGAGTTTATTAAGTCGGACTTCCACAAGGACGAACCGAATTTCTTTCCTTTGGACAGGGAAGGTTAATTTTTTACTATCTCATAGGTAAATATTTCGCGTTCTTTGTGTTTTATCAGTTTTGCTACTATGAAAAAAGCATATTACATACTATTGTTTCTGTACTTTCCAGTTTATTTAGTCGCTCAACCAACTGAAAATTCTGAAAAAAGAATTTCATCTGTAATTGATTCCTCGAACGTTGACAATATGGTTTTAAAACAGTCCTTTATCGTTAATGTATCCTTGGACTCCGTATGGAATGCCTATACAACTAAAAAAGGCTGGGAAAGTTGGGCAACCGCTATTGCTGAAATAGATTTTAAGGTCAACGGTATTGTAAAAACTAATTATAATAAAGCAGGAAAAATCGGAGATGAATCTACCATTACTCTTCACATACTAAATTACATCCCAAAACAGATGTTAACACTACAGGCTGAATTGACAAAGAATTTCCCAGAATTTATGAAAGCCGATGAAAAAGACTTGTACAATGTAATTCTTTTCGAAGAAGTTAGTCCATCAAAAACAAAAGTTATCTCTTATGGCATAGGATATAAAAACAATGAAAAGTATATGTCATTGATGAAGTTTTTTATCCAAGGGAATGAACAATCTTACCTAAATTTAATATCCTATTTAGAAACTGGAGAACCAAGTGTAAAGTATTAAACTATGGACAAAGCATTACAAACAATGATTGACAATATGCCTGAAAAAACAGGTAAATCACTCACCGAGTGGAAATCTTTACTTAAAACAAAATCATTTGTTAAGCATAGTGAGGCGGTAAATTATTTAAAAAAAGAACATAACGTGACTCATGGATTTGCAAACACTATTGTTACGTTATCCAAAGAAGAACAAACAACACCACAAGACCTAATTACAATCCAATACAAAGGCAAAGAGAGTTTATTGCCAATTTTTGAAAGCTTAACCTCATTAGTCAAAGGTTATGGAAATGATGTAAAGATTACACCCAAGAAGACAGAAGTAAGTTTGGATAGAAAAAGAAAGTTTGCCGTAATAAAACCTGCAACCAAATTACGAATTGATTTAGGGTTAAAACTTAAGGGTAAACCAATAACCGAACGTCTTGAAAGTTCTGGTCCTTTCGGAACAATGTGCACACATAGAGTAAGATTAACTGACGTAAGCCAAATAGACTCTGAATTAAAAGAATGGCTGAATGAAGCTTATCAAAAAGCGGAATAAGTACTGGCTACAACAACGTATATAAAAATTAGCAGAACTTAGTGCAAGCCGATTGGTTTGCACTTTTTTATTATCTTTCATCAATCTGAAAAGTATAGCATTTAAAACCTGCTACTTTTCATATACAAAACCGTTGGCAACAAGCTTAACAGACCTTATTGAGAAATGATGAAATTTAAGGAAGCTAAATCAAATGAAGAGTATGGCTTAGCGGCAGGGGTTTTCAAAGAATACGCCGCACAAATTGGAATTAACTTAGAATTTCAAAACTTTAATAATGAAATTGCAAAAATTGAAAACCATTATTCCAGACCAAAGGGACTAATCTATATCGTTTATAAACAGGAAGAGCCAATCGGTTGTTTTGGAATCAGGAAATTTGAAAATTCAATTTGTGAGCTTAAAAGAATGTATCTTAAGAAAGAAGCTCGCGGACTTGGAATTGGTAAGAGTCTATTAAAAAAATCCATTGAAGTCGGAAAAGATTTGGGATATGAAAAAATGCGGTTGGACACTTTACCCACAATGCATTCTGCGATAAGTCTTTACGAAAATATAGGATTTTATGAAATTGAACCATATAGATTTAACCCAGTTGAAGGGACAAAATATTTTG
>CAZGVG010000209.1:0-2057 GCA_964528975.1 uncultured Hyphomonas sp. | reverse complement strand
AGCCCTGCCCCGCGCAGGAAGCCTGCAACGGCTTGTTCCGGCGCACCGACTTTCGGGCCTTTGCGCTCCTCGGTGACATCATCAGAGCCAGCCGGAACGCCTTCGCAAACCACAGCCAGTCGGCGCGGACCCGACAGAGACCCGGCGCTCTCCACGCCCAAACCCGCAGCCTTCAGGCCATCCAGAACCGCCTTTTTCAAGTCGGCCTCAGCCTTAACCTGCATCCGGGCAGGAATTTCTTCACAGAATATTTCGAGGAATAGCTCAGCCATAATAGCCCGATACTGTCTTGTTATTAAAGTTTATTATGCGCGCCGTCACAAAGCGGGGACTTATCACTGCGTTTGCAGGCGCAGAAGAAGACTTTGCCCGTTTTCGGCGCTTCCCAGCCTTGCGGGATAAAGTCGGTGCCTTTGTGAGAGCCATCGCAGAACGGTTGGGATTTTGATTTCCCGCAAGCGCACCACCAATACATCTTGCCTTCTTCAACATCGACGGGGATCGGCTCCATACCGCCAATTTCAGGTTGCTCACTCATCTGATGTCCTCCAGCTCTTTGACCGTCAGGTCGGTTTCGGCGCCGTCGCCAGTATTCACCGTGGAGGCAGGCTCCAGCAACATGACATGGCATTCCTCGCCGACAGCGCCGGGGCGATGCTCAACCCCGCGCGGCACGATGATGAACTCGCCCGCCTCAACAATTTCTTCGCGGTCGCGGAACGCCATCCGCATCGTGCCTTTAACAACTAAGAATAATTCATCTTCATGCTCATGACTATGCCACTGAAAATCGCCGCGAAACTTGGCGAGTTTGACGTGCATATCATTGATCTGACCCGCAATCTTCGGCGTCCAGGCCTCTTCGAAAAGGGCGAATTTATCGGTGAGGTTTACTTTGGTCATGCCTCTACCCGCTCAGCTTCTTGGCTGGCCCATTGCTCGGCCGCGCCGCGGGCGAGGTCACGGACACGGGCGATATAGGCTTGGCGTTCCGTAGGGGAGATCGCGCCGCGAGCGTCGATCAGGTTGAATGTATGGCTGGCTTTCAGGGCATAATCATAGGCAGGCAGCGGTTTGCCCGCCTCGCGCAACGCATTGGACTGGCTTTCACAATCGGCAAACCAGCGCAGCAGCATCTCAACATCCGAATGCTCAAAGTTGAACGCTGATTGCTGGCGCTCATTCTCCAGGAAAACATCGCCATAGGAGAGCGGCACAGCGCTATCAGGCGCATTAAATGGCAGGTCGTAGACATTATCGACGCCAAACACATACATGGCGAGGCGCTCAAGCCCATAGGTCAATTCCCCTGAGACGGGAAAAACGTCGAGGCCGCCAACCTGTTGGAAATAGGTATACTGGCTGACTTCCATGCCATCGCACCAGACCTCCCAGCCAAGGCCCCAAGCGCCAACGGTTGGGTTCTCCCAGTCATCCTCAACAAAGCGGATGTCGTGCACCAGCGGGTCAATCCCGATCTCATACAGCGAGTTCAGGTAAAGGTCCTGCAGGTTGGCCGGATTGGGCTTAAGGATGACCTGAAACTGGTAATAATGGCCCAGCCGCATCGGGTTCTCGCCATAGCGCGCATCTGCAGGGCGTCGCGACGGCTGCACATAAGCGGCGCGCCATTCCTTTGGCCCAAGCGCGCGCAGCACAGTCGCCGGATGCAGCGTGCCCGCGCCAACTTCCATGTCATAAGGCTGCAAGATCGCGCAGCCCTGCGCCGCCCAATAGGTCTGCAGACGCAGGATGAGGTCTTGAAACGAGGCGGGTTTGTCTTTGGCTTTAGGGGCAGTCATGACGTTGTGGTCCAGATGGTCTATTACAGTCCAACCGCCTAACGCCGCCCGGCTGTTTCCGCAAGCGGGCGGAGAAGCTGTCAGGCAGAGGAAGGGGGTCTGAGGTCAAGAACGAAAATAGCTGAGCGTCTTATTTGGGGCGATTTTAAGCCGCTCATATGATGTCTGTTGCGGCACGAATGACTGGTGATCGGCGATGTTTACATGGCTTTTCCGCCGCTAACTTGCAGGATTTCACCCGTAATCCAAGCAGCG
>CAZGVG010000208.1:0-2094 GCA_964528975.1 uncultured Hyphomonas sp. | reverse complement strand
AATCCATCCCAGAGCAATTTCACGCCAACGCTAAAAATCAACGCATAGATGATCCGGAAGAACACTTTCTGATCCATCTGTTTGATCAACCAAACGCCGATCAAGACCCCCACAGGCGCGAGCGGAATCAAGATCAGAGAAGTTGTCAGGTTGGTTCGATCAAACTGTCCGAGCATCGCATACGGCACCACTTTCACCATGTTCACGACAAAGAAGAACATGACGGACGTGCCCGCATAGACCCGCTTCTCTAAGTCTTGAGGAATGGCATAGGCCTGAAACGGCGGTCCGCCCGCGTGCGCAATAAAGCTTGTGAAGCCAGAAACCGTTCCGGCGACAATGCCGAGGGGTCGGTTATCCTTGGCCACATTGGCCTGTCCCTTTGGTTTGAGGAAGACATAGAGTGGAAACGCGACGGCGATCACCCCTACGCATATCCTGACGAACCGGTCATCGACATAACCAGCCAAGAAACCGCCAGCGATGATGCCGACCATAGCGCCAGGCAAGGTCAGCCACAAAACAGATCGATCCCAATGTTTGCGATACGACCAGACGCTGACCCAATCCATGACGATCAGAATCGGCAACATGATCCCGGCGGCCTGCACTGGCGAGATGACCAGCGCCATCAACGGCACCGCCAGCAGCGCCAGGCCGCCAAACCCGCCTTTGGAAATACCGGTGATCAATACCGAGAAAACCGCAACGGCCCAAAAGATCGGATCATGGAGCATTCATGTTTCTCTCAGCGTTGACCTACGCGATGTCAGAAGCCTGATTGCCCGCAACACGCAAGTCTGACGTGCTTAGGCGCACGACCGCACCTTATATATCGCTCGGTTCCGACACGTATCCGGCCATTGGCCGCGACGGCAGCTCTAGTTTCTGCGAATATTCTGCTTCACTAATCGGCTTTGGGATATCTGATAAGGAGCACAAAATGGGCCGTCTTGATGGAAAAGTCGCAATCGTAACCGGCGCTGGCAGCGGCATTGGCCGGGCGACCGCGAAACTATTTGCCAGCCAAGGCGCTAAAGTTGTCGCCTCCGATGTAAACGCAGACGGCCTGAAACTCACTGCCGATGAAGCCGGCGTGGGCAATGCGATGATCACGCAAACAGCTGATGCCGGGACGGATGCAGATGTGTCCGCATTGGTGGATCTTGCACTCTCCAGTTTTGGCGGCCTGGATGTGACCTATGCCAATGCCGGTGTGTCTGGCGGCGCGGCCGGGCTCGCAGACACGACCCCTGAAGTCTTCATGGAGATCCTGCGCATCAACACACTTGGCCCGTTCCTGATGGCGCAGAAAGCCTCGCCTCATATGGTCAAGGCCGGGAAAGGATCGATGATCATGACCGCCTCCGTCGCGGGTCTTGCCTCAAACGCGGGTGGGCCTGCCTATGCGGCATCAAAAGCTGGCGTGATCAGCCTCGCCCAGACGCTCTGCTTCCAGCTCTACAATACGGGTGTACGGGTCAACGCAATCTGCCCTGGCTTGATCGAGACCGGTATGACCAAACCCATCTTCGACATCGCCCGTGACCGCGGCTCCGAGCATAAACTCGGTCAGCTCAATCCGCTTCGGCGGTATGGCGTTCCGGAAGAGATTGCAGGCGCCGCGCTGTTCCTGGCCAGCGATGACAGCTCTTACGTGAACGGACAGGCGCTGCCGGTGTGCGGCGGCCTGTCAGCCGGCCACCCTTTCGCGACGCCCGGCAAGGCCTAGAATTACCCCCTGGAACAGACGCCGCAGACACACGAAAATTGCACTGAATAAGGATCAAAAATCATGGACCACACGAACGCAGACCTGTTCGAGCTTAGCATGTCTGAAGCCGCTAAGCCTCTCTTGGAACGGGTGATCAAACACCTGGAAGAAAATGTTGCGCCTTGGCGAGACGAGTATGAGGCGCTCAATGAAGAGAAAGAAGACCGTTGGTCCTATCATCCTCGCCAGCTTGAATTGCTCGAAGGCGCTAAAGCGAAAGCGCGCGAAGCCGGCCTTTGGAACTTCTTTTTGCCTGATGCAGAAACAGGCGAAGGTCTGAGCAATTTGGATTACGCCTATATTGCCAGCGAACTCGGAAA
>CAZGVG010000207.1:0-2117 GCA_964528975.1 uncultured Hyphomonas sp. | reverse complement strand
GTGATTTTTGAGTTGCTCCAAACACTTCCAGCAATGTTCCGCGCTGAGGATCGATTGGCGCGCGAACGATTTTACCCTCACCCGCCTTGATCATGCTTCCCATTCCAGACTTAAATGTACCGCCTGGCTGCGCTGCATAAAGTGTCAGAACCTGCTTATCGCCGGATGGAGTTTTGATCTCTTCAGTATTCACAAAACGTGTGCCGTCAGTTGTCGCTGCGGTAAAAACACCGATCCGAAGAAGTTCTTTTTCTTCGTTCACGCCGTCAGAACCTGAGTTCGCAACTTCCGCCATAAAGGTTTTGACTTCTGATTGCGCGATCATCTCTTGAAGGATCGCCTTTGGAAGCGAGTCAAGATCTGAGCGATTTGGAAGTGTGCGTGCTTCGGCAACTTTTGCGAGCTGCTCAACACGGCCTTTATATTCAAAGCTTGAAAGTGAGTCCGAAATAATCGGCATTGTCTCACCAGCTGCCTGACGGAACTGACCAAGCAATTCGCCGAAATCACCGGCTTCTGTTTCGAGCTGTGTTGAAAGTTCGCTGAGCGCAGCTTCGTTTCGATCGAATTCAGCCGCAAGGCGGCGACCTTCAACTTCAGCGGCGTTTAACTCACCACGAGCGGCTGCAAGGCGTTGAGCTTGCTCGTCGCGCGCGGCCTGGAACTGACTGAGGCGGCGCTGATCTTCAGCTCTGAGTGCTTGTGAGTCTGACTGAATTGACCGAAGCACGTCGCTGAGTGATTGAGCTTGCGCCGGCGCTGCCGTGACAAGCGTACTAAGACCGAGGACCGCTGCTGCGCCCAAAGTCTTTAGAGAGAATGTTTTCTTAGACATAATGTTTTCCTAAATCCTTTGGCGCTTACTGCACGGTGAACTTTGATACCGGTGCGTAGAGCACTTCTTGTCCGGTCAAGCCTTTGGCGACTTTGATGGACTGCTTGATATCAGCGATATAGCTACCTGGAACTTTTTCCCATCCGCGACCCTCAGGACCACGATTGAAGCGGTAAGCTGTGCGCTCATCACCTGACAGCATCACAAGTGCAACACGTCCATACTGGAACATTGTCGCTTTTGTTGCGCCAGAGTTTGGATCGTTAGGATCGATTGTTGTATCAACATCCCACGTATCAACTGTACGGCCATATTCCATTTCCGCCTGATAGGCTTCGATGATCAGGCGATATTGCTCTGCAGGAGGAACGTCAGCGCGCTCCATCACTGTGTTGAGGTTTGCAAGACGATCACTGCGTTCTGCTTCTTTGAACGGCAGATCCGCGGCAACAAACATTTCCAGGTCTGTGATCATGTCGAGCATCATTGGAATCATCTGAGCGGTAATCTCATCAACTCGGCCGAGCTGGTCATTAAGAGACGCAAGCTCTGTGCGCTGGCTCTCAACCACTTTTGCTTGTTGAGCGGCGAAAAGTTTCGCTGCATCTGTTTTCTGGAGAATGGTGCGGAATTCGCGGACCATCTCAGAACGCTCATCATCAAGCTGGTTGATTCTTGTTTGCGTCCGCTCAGCTTGGCGCGTTGCATTCTCGCCTGTGTCTAGCGCTGAACGCAACTGCGCCTGCGCTGGCAGAGCTGCTGCTCCAAAAACCAGAGCCGCTACAAGCGCGCCTCGGGCTGGGTTGAGACCAAGTTTCATAGTGTCCGCCTCTCACTCTTACGAAGGGGGCATGTGAAATTCCTTCACACGCTCAAAAATTTTGTTCACTCCGGGCGCACCATGCGTTCCGGTTAGATTGGGCAACACACACTGGCCCAATGAAGTTCACAAGTGAAATACCGGGACTATCCCTTGCATCTCCCCTGAATATTCGGGGTGTATTCCCACCCTCTTTTTATAGTGTCGCGCCTTCTGCGACTAAAACATGACGCTAGCAACCCGGATAAAGCGTTTCAACCAAGATTACCGCAACGACACAATTCTTATCGAGCCGCGGCACTTACGCAACACGGGATATGCACATGAAACGATTTTTTCGCACAATGCACACGAAACCCTCATGTTACAGATATGTTACATTATCACAAAACAGAAATCAATCCCGCTGGCTGGGGCGCCAGGATTCGAACCTGGGAATGCCGATACCAAAAACCGGTGCCT
>CAZGVG010000206.1:0-2143 GCA_964528975.1 uncultured Hyphomonas sp. | reverse complement strand
TGAGTTTGGACCCCCGCTAAGCGCTTCGCGCACGGGGGTCGAAGCGGGTTCCGCGTCAGCCCTGCGGGCTGCGCATGAACCATGCTCAGGGCTGTACTCAGGAAGCCGGGGAGGTATTTGTCCAAGTCACCCGGCGACCAGTTGAGCTTCTCGTGGGTTTCTTCATCCCAGCGGTCATGCATACCTTCCCACCAGACCGAATAGACTTTGCCATCGGGTTCAACCTCGACAAAGACACGGCGTTGGAAATGCGCAGACCAGCGATCTATTTCCCAGAGTTGCCAAAACACGGCTGGCCACAGCCACAGAGGGACGTGTTCGTAGTACAAGATATGCCAGCGATGCTCGATCATGGCTTCCAGCATAAAGCCAAATTGAACCCGGTCGGATTGGCACCGCCAAAACGTAAGGCGGGCCTGAGCCCGCCTGTAGGAAACATCTCTTCAAGTGCAGCAGCGGGCGAAAGCCCAACCGGGTCAAGTGCCGATAGGGCCGCCGCTTGTTTTGCGAATGGCGATCACGCTTGGCCGAGGCGGAACATTCTCTTGGAAGTCTGGCCAACGGGTTGCCGGTTTTTCAAACGTTGCGCCATCGCCGTCACCCGGATGTTGTACCGCAACGAACAGAGTATCGCCGCCATCGGTGAAGCGCGGTCCACAAACTTCAGCGCCGATCGGGGCGCGGAAGAAAGCCTTGCTGGTCCCACGGCGCTCGCCAGTGGTTTCCATGGCCCATACACCGTCCGCTGCGCCTGTATACTGATTACCGTCCGTTGAAATCCAGAGCCGCCCGGATGGGTCCATGGCGCAATTGTCAGGGCTGCCATACCAGCCTTCGTCGCTTGTCAGCGGGTTCCAGGTCGCACCAACCTCTGCCACGCTTGGATCGCCGCATCGCACGAGGATTTCCCAACGCGATTGCGTGGAGGTGAAGTCGCCGTCTGGCTCAGTGATCTCAATCACGTGCCCGAACTTGTTTTCAGGGCGCGGGTTTGCAGCGTTAATCTCATCTTCCGTCCGGCGATGGTTATTCGTCAGCATAACCCAGACCTTGCCTGTGCGCGGATCAGGCTCAACATCTTCAGGGCGGTCCATCGGGGTGGCATCCAGAAAGTCTGCGGCAAGGCGCGCGCTGATCAGCACATCGGCTTGTGATTCAAAGCCATTTTCTGGGATGAGTGGGCCTTCACCAAAGACCAGTGGCATCCACTCGACACCGCCATCTTCATAAAAGCGGGCCACATAAAGCGTGCCCTCATCCAACAGGTCGCGATTGGCCTCTGGGGTCTCTGGATCATATCGTCCAGCGGTCACGAATTTATAAACATAATCAAAGCGCTGATCATCGCCCATATACAAGACGACCCGGCCATCCGGTGCGACGACGCTTTCGGCGCCCTCATGTTTGAAGCGGCCAAGGGCTGTGCGCTTCTTAGGCGTAGAACCTCTATCCATAGGGTCAACTTCGACCACCCAGCCAAAGCGATTGGGCTCATTTGGCTCTTTTGAGACATCATAACGGTCAAAGTGTCGGCCCCACTGATACCAACCGCTAGGTACGCCATAGCGCTCATGATTGGCGGCCTCAGGGTGATCTGCCGCAAGCTCGCCCAGGAAGTTACCGTTAATGTTTTCCTCAGCCATCAGCCAAGTGCCCCAAGGGGTGATCCCGCCCGCACAATTGTTCATGGTGCCGGACACAATCCGCCCAGCCGGGTCGGCTTTGGTTTTTAGGCGGTCCGAGCCTGCAGCGGGTCCGGTCAGTTCCATTGGCGTCGCATGGGCGGTGATGCGCCGATTATAGGCGCTGCCGACCACAGGCGCCCAGCCTTCGGGGCCACGCGCCAGCTCAACCACACTGCCGCCATGGGCCGCCATTTCGGTGAGGCATCGCTCTCTGGTCATAGAGGCCGGATAGGTTTTCGCGATGCCGGGTTGCATGAGAAGCGATGAGACATATTCGTGATTGACGCAGAGCAATCCGCGTTCCTCGCCATCCTCGCCAGCTGGCAGCGGCACAAACCCGAGAAAGTCATTATTGTAGCCAAATTGCTGCAGCTGAGCTGCTTCGCTTTGGGCCATCGGATTAAAGTCGGGGCTGCCCTCAAACAAGCCGTCGCCCCAGCGGATGACAAGGTCGGTCG
>CAZGVG010000205.1:0-2208 GCA_964528975.1 uncultured Hyphomonas sp. | reverse complement strand
GCCTGATGCCTGCCAAAACGTCATAAAGTCAGTTCCGACAATCGGTTCAATCTGAGACCAATTACTCATCAGAAAGTCACCGCGAGCCGCTTCAGGCATCTGCAACATGTTTTCAGTGAGCGCCTTAAGCTGGCCAACGTTTTGTTTAGGGGCCGCTGTCGGTTTTTGCTGCGCCGCTATCATCGCATCAGCGCCTTGTCCAAGCTGCAAGCTGCCCCGATCATAAGCATAATCACGCGCGCCCTGTAGATCATTGTCACCAATCATCTTGGAAAAGGCGTTCTGCGTCTTCTGGTTACGAATACCCGTGCCGATCTGCTGACCCGTCGCAAAGGCATTCATTGACTGGAGCGGGCTGTAACTCATGAGAACCATCCTTGTGAAGCGCCATACATTCCAACGCCGCCAGAGATTGAATCCGTGACGCCCTGAAGACCGCTAGAGAACGCGTTAGCTTGACCGTAAGCGTTATTTGCCTGCGCGTTGCCTATGTTCGTGTAAGCGTTGCTCGCCGCATTGGCGTAATTGGCGCCAGAGTTCGAGATCTGAGCCGCTGAGCCCATGCCGAGATTAGCGAGATTGAACTGATTATTCACTGACTGCTGATAGGTCTGATCAGCAATGCCGAGCGTGCGTGTGTTCAACGCATCCATTGCTGCCCCACTGAGCAGCTTGCCACGGCTTGCAAAGCTGTTCTCGAGCTGACGCGCGCTTTCATCTTGCAAGAACTGATACCCGGGCGTTTGGCGAAGAGTTGCCGTCATGCTGCCTTCAGTCGGTTCAGTAGGCGTGCCAGCCGTGATCTGGCTTGCTTGATCTACACCCGCGCCATATGTGCCGTTTCCATTATCAACCACAGCAGGCGTCGAAGCCGCTGCAAAAGCATTTTGAGGCTGTGCAGACGGAAGTTGACGCCCCTCTGATGCCCCGTGCCGGTCATAGTGAAACTGTCCAAACTCTTCGACACTGATACGCCCGTCGCTGTTTGCGTCATATTGCGTGCTGGAAATGTCTTGAATGTCTTTTGGCGTGAGGTTCTGGTAAGCGCTCATCAAGTCCGGACTCTGCTGAACATAGCCTTGATATGCGTTTGTTTGCTGCTCAGCTGGAGTGGTCGCCCCGTAGGTTCCGCTCGCATACTGAGAAAACGCATTTGCAGGCTGTGCGCCCGCCGCTGGAGCGCCGCCCTGTGATGGTTGCGTATTCCCAAGCAGATTCATCAGACCAGAATTGCCGTAAAGACCTTGCAAGCCCGCTTGATAATACGGCTGCTGTAGAGCCCGCTGATCCTCGTAAACGTCTCGCTGAAACGCGAGTGACTGCTGCGCAGCCTGCGTCTGAGCGCTTGCCGCATCGCTTGCCGCATCGCTTTGCTCATTAGCGCTAAAGATTGAGCCAAGAGCGCCAATCCCTGCTGCGGCTGCTATTGCCCAGACCATATTAATCTCCTTTGCAAAAGTAGTTTGGCGCGCAATTGAAAATCACCCAAAGCGGCCTCCGTATGCGCTACAGTTTTTGTTAAACGTGACAGACGTGCAGACCGCCCAGAACTCGCGGCCATGCACCGGAATATTAGGGCCATGCTCGCGCCATGCCGCAAAGTGCGAATACTCATGCAGCGCAACCGCTTTCAGATCCCGGCCAGACTCCACAAAGTCACGATTGAAATAAACAACCTCGCGGCCATCTTCGAGCAAGGTTGCCGTTGCCATTGCGTGCCGGCTGCCTAACGATCTGTGCCCAGCATTTACAATCCGGGTCATAGGGTAAGGCTTTTCAAGTCCAAGCTTATCATAAGCGTTATTGGTTGCCGCAATCAGCCGAAACAGATCCTCGCGAGAGGTTCGAGAGCTTTGCGATGGAACATATTTATATTCACGCAGCACAGCGTCAGAAACAGTTGAGCGGGCTGTAAAGGAGGCGGTCGGAGGACTGCCCGCGTTCACAGCCTGCTCTTTCTTGTTAGAGGCTCCCCAGAACGGGGTGGAGTTGCAACTAGCAAGAATCACCAAGGCCCCGAGCGCAATGCGCCCAGGCGTTAATTTACTCATGTTTGAAACCCTCTAAATCGCCGAGAGGCTGTAAGAAGTTGTCGCAACCGCAGTGACGCCCGTGTCCGTATCGGTGACAAAGCACGTCAAGCCGCCGAAATAATTATCTGTAGAGCCCACGGTTGCGGTTAAGGTCGTGGTGGCAGAGGTCGGGCTG
>CAZGVG010000204.1:0-2215 GCA_964528975.1 uncultured Hyphomonas sp. | reverse complement strand
CTTATTGAACCTGAGCGCTGCCATCCCAAGAGACGTTCTGACTGAAGACGGTTTATATAACCGAGGCATTGACCGTCTTCACGAAGAACTTGGACGGCATTCTGATCATGCGCATTATCTGTTTGGTGAACCAGTGCGACATCATCTCCAGCTTCTAGGCCTGTCGCGGCAGTCATGAACCGGCGGAATCCTGCGACGTCAAAGATGTAACAAAAAGGTCGATCAAAGCCGTCAAACGTTTCAGTGATGCTGAAACTGTCTCCAGCGAGACGCGCCCCGGTATAAGCGAGCAGGCTTAAACCCGACCATGCCGCGTCGGGTGATAGGCCAAAAGTTTCTAGGAAGTGATCATAATCGGGACGATCAGAATTTGGTAAGCGCCGAAGAAGGATTGCGAGCGCATCATCGGATGGACCGGTTTCCAAATCAATGCCGGGATAGCCTTCAAAGCCATCTGCTATGGCAGCAGAGAATGAGGCTGTATCAGAGAGATAACGAAAACGCGCGCCATCGTCAGCAGCAACGAGTTCGCCGACGGCATGACGGCGTCGCTCACCGCCTGTGCCCGGCGGCGTTTGCCATGTCAGCAAAGCACGTCGTGTTTGAATGGGGTTCGTAATCAACTCGTTCTACTCCTTGTCCAGTATGTTCTTAATACGTTCTTGCCCTTTTTTCAATAGAGCTTCAATTTGATGGCGACGTTCCTGGCTCATTCGATACGGTGCTTCGAGACCTTCAAGACCCGCAATTTCGGCCATAAGCGTAAATACGGGCTGAAGATCAAGGTCTGCCACTGTGGCAAATACGTGCGACTGCTCGGGCCTCTGTGCGAGAAAAGCCTCGCAAACCTCAGTAAAAGGGCTTCCCCGCCGGTCTGGCTCACCTGCGCGTACATGGTGCCGCCCGTTATTAACATAGGATTTGAGTTTAGATGTTTGAAGCGTGCCGCGACCTGTAAACCAGCGACGCGCTAAACTCTCATCGCTCCACTCGCACCCCATGCTTGTTGCATTGTCATAGAGCGGAGCCATCCGTAAACCGGCAGCCTTTTCGACAACAGCCCAATTCTCGGCGTGGCGGTCGGAATTTGAAATCAAGGCATCCAGCGCGAATGCGCGCCCCCAGAACTGATAATAGTCGCCTTGCGGTAAACCGCGCCGCTCCAAATCGGCGCCGACACTCATCAGCAATGCCAACGTGTGGCGGTATCCCCTCTCAATATCATAGTCAGGATCGATACCCCGGCATAACTGCCAGCCCTCTGTGAAAGTCTCCGAGCCATCGTCGTAGATGTATTGCATGAGGTTTCCGAGCCGGTCACCGCGTCGCCCGAGCGAAACATGCTGCACAGGCCAACCGAGCAAATCCCCTGCAATGAACGAGGCCAGTAATTCAGACCATATCTGTGCTTCACGATGGGCTTTTGGTTCTTTGAAAACGAAGGTTGTTTCAGTTTCCGGGTCAATCACCGTATTTTTGGCGCGTGATCCGCCTAGCGGTTCATCAGCAACATCCCAGTCATCAATCTCAATGATCGGTAAGATAGAGATATACTGAAAATCATCAGGCATACTTCGCTGTATCTGACGTTGCAAATAACGCAAAGGTTCAAGTGAACATTGGTAGATTGTATTTCCGAATTTACGTTCAGATCTCATGCCGCAGCCGAAAAGTGGAAAAAAGTGACTTCGGCTTGTCAAAACCACGTTTGGTCCCCCTCCGCCTCAATATCTCTCCCAGCAGACGGGTCTGGGCGGACGGTGCGTCTGCCAGAGCGCGGTCGCCGCGCGAGGGGGCGGGACTGTTTCATCTTTGATCGTCTTTAGGTTTCCTACCTACGGCAGCCCCTTGCGCAGCGCCCTTATGCGCTCTGGCTGAGCACCTTTTCGCCGCCCACCCCCGCCTGCTGGGGAAAGAACGCAAGGGCGGCGGAAGGAGACTGACATGACTGACCAGATAAAAACCTCTGCACCCCTTATCGCAGAGACTGCGCCCCCGATTTTAGACACGCCGCGTATCTATGTGGCTTGTCTTGCCGCCTATAATAATGGTCGCCTGCATGGGCGCTGGATAGACGCCACTGATCCGCACGATGTGTGGCAGGAGGTGAGCGTTATGCTGGCCGCATCGCCGGAGCCGGACGCCGAAGAATGGGCGATCCAAGATTACGAGAACTTCTACGGCTGCAACATTTCCGAGGATGCGGGCTTTGACA
>CAZGVG010000203.1:0-2245 GCA_964528975.1 uncultured Hyphomonas sp. | reverse complement strand
CGGATTGATAATGGAAGCGAAATTCTTGATGCCAAACATACCAAGGTTCGAGATCGAGAACGTGCCCCCCATATATTCCTGCGGCTTCAGCTTGCGCTCCCGCGCGCGAGTTGCGAGGTCTTTCATCTCAGCGGCAATCTGCGCAAGACCCTTTGTCTGCGCATCGCGGATCACCGGGGTGATCAGGCCGCCTTCGACCGCAACAGCGACAGAGATATGCGCGCTATTGTGATACGCAATTCCAAGATCACTAAAGCTGGCATTACAGTCTGGCTCAGCCATCAGCGCCATGGCTGAGGCCTTGATCAACATGTCATTGACCGAGATTTTTACGCCCTCTGGCGCCGCAGCATTGATGCCCGCGCGCGCCGCGAGCAGCTTGTCGAGCTTAATATCCACACTGAGCGGGAAATGCGGCACTTGCATAAAGCTCTGCGTCAGGCGCTTTGCGACGGTGCGCTTCATGCCATCCAGCGGGACCAACTCATAACTGCCCGGATCATAAACCCGGTCATCAAGGATTTGCGGCAGGATCAAACCATCCGAAGAAGCTGGCGCAGTCGCCGCGCCGCCTGAAACCGTCAGCGCGGTCGAACCCGGCTGGGCGGCCTCAACATCTTTCTTGACGATCCGTCCGTGAGGGCCAGAGCCTTTACCCTTTAGCGCGGACAGATCAATGCCTTTCAGAGCCGCAATCCGGCGCGCAAGCGGGCTGGCTTTGATGCGATCACCCCCTTTGCCAAGGGCTGGCAGTTCAACAGGTGTCGAAGCCACTTTCTTGAAGGGTGCTGGCGCTTCGGCCTTGGGCATTTCAGGTTCAGGCGCGGGCGCGCTGCTGGTCGGCGCTGCGATGGTGGAAGCATCTTCCCCCTCTTCGGCCAGTACCGCGATAACCTCGTTGACCTTCACACCTTCGGTTCCGGCTTCGATCATGATCTGGACAACCGTGCCCTCATCAACCGCCTCAACCTCCATTGTGGCTTTATCGGTTTCGATCTCAGCGATGACATCTCCGGCCTCAACGGTATCCCCGGCTTTGACATTCCACTTGGCGAGCGTGCCTTCTTCCATCGTGGGCGAAAGGGCGGGCATGGTGATATTAATCGGCATTATGCAGCGTCCTTCAGAAACAGGTTTGCGCAGACCTCATTAATGTCGAGCGCGTCGGCTCGCTCAAGTGTGCGAGTTGTCGGCTCACAACTGAAAATAATTTTGGCAGAAAACCGTGATGGTTTGCCAGTCGAAGTATATGTGTTCGAAGTATAATCTTCTAAGACGTAGTCGCCGCCACAAAGCGTTCCAGCGACGGATTTCAAACCATCATCGCTTTGGACGAATGTCCCTTGCATGACACCGGGTCTCTCTATCGCGCAGGACATTTCAAATGCACCTTTATCGGTCCATTTGAACGAATTGTCATAGGAGTTTCCAGCTATAAAACACCCCGCGACAGTAAATAGCAATATAAGACTGAAAGGCAGACGAAGCATCACATCCCCTCACAGATAGCTTTTGCCGCCGCAACAATATCGCCCGCGCCCGGCAGGCTAAGCGCTTCCAGATTGCCAGCATAAGGCAGAGGTACGTCTTTCTGCGTCACGCGCGCTGGCGGTGCATCGAGGTAATCGAAAGCAAGCTCTGTCACACCCGCAGCAATCTCTGCGCCGATGCCCATATGCTTCCAGCCCTCTTCGCAAGTCACGATCCGGTTGGTCTTCTGAACGCTGGAAACCACAGTTTCCATGTCCAGCGGTCGGATCGAACGCAGATCAACTACCTCAGCGCTGATCCCCTGCTCAGCGAGCTTGTCAGCCGCGTCCAAGGCGAAACCCACCATACGAGAATAGCCAACGAGGGTCACATCCGTGCCTTCGCGCACGACCGCGGCCTTCCCGATTGGCAGCGTGTAATCGTCAAGGTCCGGCACATCAAACTCATGGCCATAGAGCAGTTCATGCTCAAGGAAGACGACCGGGTTCGGATCCCGGATCGCAGACTTCAAAAGCGCCTTGGCGGACGCCGCATCATATGGCGCAACCACTTTCAGGCCTGGCACGTGGCCATACCACGCCGCATAATCCTGAGAGTGCTGCGCGCCGACACGGCTCGCGGCTGCGTTCGGGCCACGGAACACAATCGGGCACCCCATCTGACCGCCAGACATATAAAGCGTCTTGGCCGCTGAGTTAATGATGTGGTCAATCGCCTGCATGGCAAAGTTGAAGGTCATGAACTCAACAATTGG
>CAZGVG010000202.1:0-2258 GCA_964528975.1 uncultured Hyphomonas sp. | reverse complement strand
TGGCCCAACGTTGCTTGACTTCAGTGATCAGACGAGAACTGGTATTTTCAACGTGGTGTGGCTGTTGCCGAGATGTGGTGCACATGTCGCTCTACAAGTTTGAATGGAAACATTTCTGGTTGAAGGTAGATGTGCATGGCTCCTGCCTCGTAGCCACTTAATTGGCTTCTAGTCTTGTTTTAAGGGGGTTCAAGTTTCTACTTTCTGTTAGCTCCTACAAGCAAAAGCAGCTCAAGCCGATTCGTTGAGCAGCTGACAAAAGGTAGGAACATAAACGCCAGGCATGGACCATGTGCTCTCTCTCAACAGGGGTCGCAAAAAAGACACCAAATGCAAAACAGGCGGATTGCAGAGACCCAAAGCTGTGTACCGTGCAACAGCAGGCAGTTATGGAGACACCAGCAAGTGTCAGTTAGGAATAACTGACCAGCTAGCCTTTTCTGTACTGTTAACGCTGCAGCCCTTGGCTTGCTCGTGCTCGGGTGAGTATGTCCGAGCAAAGTCGCCACTTAGCCAGCTAATGAGACGCTCTACTTATCGCTCGCCCTTGTCAGCAGAAAGGAAGCACAACCAGTTAGCTTATTTTCTTACCGCGGAGGGAGGAGTACGGCCCCTCGGGCATTGGCAAACAATCTGATTGATTGTGCATCATTTATGAGGAGAAGTGCTGCGAGTGGAGTGTCTCGCTTGGCCCGCAAGGACTTGTTTCGGAGAAACTCGCTCGAACACGAGCGAGCCGCGCGCCACGAGCGGTTGCGTTAACAGGGCAGCTAGTTAGACTGGGTGGTCACTTGGCAGCACTAACACACCGTTGATGTTGCCTTCAGACCTGACCGGTGTCAAACAGTGCAATACTTAACTGTGGGTTTGTGCAATGAGCATGGTTGGGATTTGCCGCCAATTTTACCATTAGCAGTCGTCCCATTAGTTAGCGGCGTGATGACATGACACGAAGTCGGACACTTTTGTGTTGTTCACATTCACTGTTACACTGTCCCATTGTCACACTGGCACACTGGCACACTGGCACACTGGCACGCTGGCACACTGGCACACTGGCACACTGCAATGGTCGGCTATCTTTGATCGATTTCTTTCCCTGCTCGCTCCACTTTCCCAGTTTCATGTCTGACTTGTTTGGCCGGTTGTCACCGATTGACTGAATTAAGAAGGAAGGAACCAGCCAATGGTTTTGTTGGCAGAGAAGAAGAGGGTGGGTGGGTGGCTAGCTAGCTAGCAACTAGCTTGGGTACGCTGGCCAGCATTGCATATGGCAACCGACCAGCCAACCAACCAGCCAGCCAGCCTGTCAAGTGAGCTAGCGAGCGAGCGAGCGCCCGCCCCTCTTTGCCCTTCGGAAATGAGTTTGATTGGGAGTGTGAAGATCTTGGCAAAGGTGAAACTGGGGAAAACAAAGTTGCAACTCTCAGTTGGATTTGCAACTAATTGAGACAAAAACAGAGGTAGCCAATTGAGAGAAGTAAATGTGAATACATATCTGTTTGAATTTGAATGAGCTGTGAAATGTCCAAAATGTGCCCAAAATGTTGTAATATTTGAATAATTTTGCAAAATAAAAGGGATAAAACTACAAACAGTGCAAAAAATAATGAATGACATTTTTTTATTTTATTTTTTTGTGCATCTTTGATCAAAAGTTGAAAGTTTGAATAATTTTGTGAAATAAAACGAAAAATAAAGATAAAAGTATTAAAATTACTGTAAATGAACGAATTTGTTACATGATTTCACCTGTATTTTGCAAAATAAAATGAAAAACAGAGAATAAAACAAATAAATTACAGTAAAAAACGAATTAATTACATTATTATTCATTTAATTCTGACTTATTTTTGAATTTTTTCTGAAAACTATTGAATTTTTTTCATAATTTGGCAAAATAAAGTGAAAAATAAGGGATAAAACAATTAAATTATGGTAACTAAACAAATTAAATACATTATTTGAATTTAATTTTGCGTACTGCCATGATTTAAAAATGACAAACTGAGCCGTGACACTTTGAATTGAATGCCAAACTAGCTGGTAAGGCGCTCAGATATTTCATGAACTACGTCAACATAAATAAGGGAAAACGAGTGCAAAAAATGTGTCAAAATTTGCAGATAAATTTTGGCAACCCTGGGAAAAAAGGACAACGGCACCAAGGGTTCCCAGGCGGTCTCCCATCCAAGTACTAACATGGCCCAACGTTGCTTGACTTCAGTGATCAGACGAGAACTGGTATTTTCAACGTG
>CAZGVG010000201.1:0-2292 GCA_964528975.1 uncultured Hyphomonas sp. | reverse complement strand
AAGATCATTGAGATCAGAGGTCGCAAAGCGTCCACCATCCAGCGGCACCAATGGGCGCAGGTCTGGCGGGATCACAGGAACAACGTTCAGGATCATCCACTCTGGCTTGGCACCAGAAGACAGGAAAGCCTCAACCACTTTCAGCCGCTTGGAATACTTCTTCGTCTTCAGTTCAGACGTCGATTCAGCCAGATCATCGCGCAGCGTGTCAGCCAAGAGATCAAGATCAAGCCCTTGCAGGATTTCCTTGACCGCCTCAGCGCCGATCATCGCGGTGAACGCGTCTTCGCCGTGCTCATCCTGAAGATCCATATACTCTTCTTCAGAGATCAGCTGATTTGGCTCAAGCGGGGTCAGGCCCGGCTCGATGACGACATAGCTTTCAAAGTAAAGAACGCGCTCAACGTCCTTCAATGTCATGTCGAGAAGGGCCGCAATCCGGGATGGAAGCGACTTCAGGAACCAGATGTGGGCAACAGGCGATGCCAGCTCAATATGGCCCATCCGCTCACGGCGAACCTTCGCCAAAGTAACTTCAACGCCGCATTTCTCACAAATAATGCCGCGATACTTGATCCGCTTATATTTCCCGCAAAGGCACTCATAGTCTTTGATCGGGCCAAAGATACGCGCACAGAACAAGCCATCACGCTCAGGCTTGAACGTCCGATAGTTGATGGTTTCTGGCTTCTTGATCTCACCCGAAGACCAACCGCGGATTTTTTCCGGGCTGGCAATGGTGATCCGAATAGCGTCGAAGGTTGGGACTTCGTCTTTTTGCTTGTAAATGCTGGCTACTTCTTGGCGCATGGTGTCCACTCCTTGGGAGGGTTTGACCGGATTCCTGTGAGCATGAAACCCGGCCCTATTAATTGTTAACTCTACCGCCTTTCGGCAAGGGGTGACGGCTATTCAGCCGCCACTTTCGAGTCTCCATCACTGTCTCCGATCAATTCGACATTCAGGCCGAGTGACCGCATTTCCTTGATCAGGACGTTGAAGCTTTCCGGGATACCGGCTTCGAACGTATCATCCCCGCGGACAATCGCTTCGTAAACCTTGGCCCGGCCCGCCGTGTCATCCGACTTAACCGTCAGCATTTCCTGCAGGGTATAGGCAGCGCCATAAGCTTCAAGAGCCCAGACCTCCATTTCCCCAAAACGCTGACCACCGAACTGGGCTTTACCGCCCAGTGGCTGCTGGGTGACAAGAGAGTATGGCCCGGTTGAGCGGGCGTGAATTTTCTCATCCACCAAGTGGTGCAACTTCAGAAGATACTTGTATCCGACCGTCACCGGACGCTTGAACTGCTCGCCCGTACGTCCGTCAAAGACAATAGACTGACCCGACCCGTGCAGACCTGCACGCTCCAGCATCTCAACAATGTCAGGCTCGCGAGCGCCGTCAAACACTGGCGTCGCCATAGGCACACCCTTGTGCAGGTTGGTCGCAAGCTCAACCAGCTCGTCTTCCGTGTCCGGCAAAGGTTCGCCCTCGCCGTAAACACGCTGAAGCGTGGCCCGCAGCGCCTTCTCGTCATTGTTCTCGCGCCACTCAGCGAGGGACTCGGTCACAACCTTGCCGAGACCGGCAGCGGCCCACCCAAGGTGAGTTTCGAGAATCTGACCAACGTTCATCCGCGATGGAACCCCAAGCGGGTTCAGCACGATATCAACAGGTGTTCCGTCTTCCAGGAAGGGCATGTCTTCGATCGGGTTGATCTTGGAAATAACCCCTTTGTTACCGTGACGTCCGGCCATTTTATCACCTGGCTGCAGCTTACGCTTCACAGCCAGGAAGACTTTCACAACCTTCATCACGCCCGGAGGCAGGTCATCGCCTTGCTGAACCTTATCAACTTTGTCGTTGAAGCGGGCTTCCAGCTCACGAATGGCATCATCAAACTGCGCGCGAAGGGCATCCATCTCAGCCTGAGCTTTCTCAGACTTAAGAGCGATTTCCCAAAGATCACGCTCATGTAGATCATCAAGAGCATCAGCAGAGATTTTACCTGTCGCAAAGCCTTTCGGGCCTGCTGCAGCATCCTTACCAATCAGGACTTCGCGCAAACGATTATAGGTGTTGCGCTCAAGGATGTTTTGCTCATCCTCTTTGTCTTCCTGAAGCTGCTCAATCTGCTCGCGTTCAATCTGAAGCGCGCGCTGGTCCTTATCGATGCCGTGGCGGTTAAACACACGGACCTCAACAACCGTACCCGCATCACCCGGAGGCACACGCAGAGACGTATCGCGGACATCAGAGGCTTTCTCACCAAAGATCGCACGTAGAAGC
>CAZGVG010000200.1:0-2355 GCA_964528975.1 uncultured Hyphomonas sp. | reverse complement strand
TATGGCTCACTCGGCCTGATGACCTCTGTTCTGATGACCCCAGATGGCAAGACGGTTGAAGCGGAAGCCGCGCACGGCACCGTGACGCGCCACTATCGCAACCACCAAAAGGGCGAAGCGACATCAACGAACTCTATCGCGTCAATCTATGCCTGGACCCAAGGTCTGCAGCATCGCGGTCGGATGGATAACACGCCAGAAGTCACCAAGTTTGCCCAACTGCTTGAGCAGACCATCGTCAAAACCGTTGAAGGCGGTCAGATGACGAAGGACTTGGCCCTGCTGGTTGGCCCAGAGCAAGAGTGGCTGACAACTGAAGGCTTCCTGAAAGCGGTTTCGACCAATTTCGAGAAAGCCATGTCAGCGGCCTAAGCCGACTTTGACGGATACAATACAGATACGCAAAGCGGCCCCGGGGGATGAATATGCCCTCGGGGCCGTTGGCTCTGGGACCTTTCTTGAAAGCTTTATTGAAGAGATTTCCGGGTCGGACCTGATCACGCATTGCCAGAAACAACATAGCGTCGAGGCTTACCGCGCGTTTCTCAGCGCGTCTGATCCGCGTTATGGCTGTTGGTTGGCGGAATACGCTGCGACGGGCGCACCGGTTGGTTATGCCGTGACCTGTCCGCCTGATCTGCCTGTTCCCTATGGGCCAGCTGACATTGAACTGAAACGAATTTACGTCTTCTCCAAGTATCATGGCAGCGGCGCTGGCCGATTGCTGAATGATCAAGCCGATGCACATGGCCGGGCCTTGGGCGCGCCGCAGATTCTGCTAGGCACCTACCGCGAAAACCGCCGCGCCATCGCGTTTTATAAGCGAGAGGGCTACGCTCAAGTTGGCACGCGTCAGTTTCAAGTCGGCAGCCAGACCTATGATGATATTGTCATGGCTAAAAATCTTACCTGACCCTGTAGATTCTGGCGCAGAAACTGCTACGTCATGACCGTCCTGTAATCCTCTCCAGCTGAAGTGTAACAGCCCGAAACATGTTTGATCCAAACTCATTTTCAGGTGTTCCAAACTGGCCATCGCAGGGTTTGCAGGAGCGCCGGAATGACTGATTTGGATTACACGCAGAGAATTGAAGCGCTGGCGGCCCTGATTGCAGAAAGCCAACCTGACCGCCGCTATTTCGTTGATTTCGACTTTACTCTCATGTTGGCCAATTCGACCGATACTTATATTGGCTCGGCGCAACCCCGCTTCATTTTCTGGCCCTTGGTAAAAGCGCTTGGCCTGCTGCGACCCTGGGTTTTGCGCGGTGAGAATAGCAATTTTCTCTACCGCGATGCGACGCGCCTCAAATTTGTGAAGACCCTTAGGCCGAGACTAACAGAAGATTTCTCTGCAATCGCGGATGAAACTTTCAAGCGCCATCAAAATACAGCGCTTATCGATTTGCTGGCCCAAGTTGATCCAAGCCAGATCGTGATTGTCTCATTCGGGCTGACAGATGTCTTGAAGAACCTTTTGTTGGAAACGCGGTATAGTTCAAGTTTAATTGTTGCCTCGACGCATGAAAATATGACAAGAGACCGAGGACGGGGGAAGTTGGGGATGTTGCGGGACAACGATCTCTTACCTGATCCATCACGTGACGCAGTCATTACTGACTCCGCGCGCGATGATCTCGACCTCCTGAACTATGTAGACCACGCTTTTCACATTGAATGGCAGTAGAGTAACCGGGGACAATGACATGACGCATATCAAGTGGCCATTCTATTATACCGCCCGCATCAAGCGGACGCCAGGCTTCCTGATCAAACAGATTTTCCTGGAAGAGTTTCCGATTGTGTTGCTGGTTTTTGGTATCTTTGCAGTGCCCCTCGATTGGACCGTATTTGCGTCTTTGCCCTTGCTGTTTGCAGCAATGATCAGCGTTTATGAAATTGGCTATGCAGAGAATGACCGGGTCGGCCAACGCAAGGAAGACAATCCGAAACTGACCGAGGCGTTTGAAGGCCTTGGGCCGTTCGTGCTGGCGCCCTATGCGTGGATCTGGGCTATTCTCTTCACCGTTCTGGGCGTTGTGATCCTTAGCCCCGAGGCCCAGATGAAAGCCTTGGCAGGACTTGACCTTTCGGAGCATGGCACGGGCTTGCAGGGCGATGGTATCATGATCGCGATCTGGTTGGGGCTGGTCGCACTCAGCCAACTGATTTTTGCGGTCTTCAACCATGCCCCATTGGTGTGGCGGGTCTTCATTTATGTTCCACTGCACGTCTCGAAATATCTGGCGCCTGCCGTCTTCTTTGCCAGCGGACTGGTCGGTATGGCGCTACTCGGCGCGCATATTGTTCGGACCTGGTCGCTTTATGCAATCCGGCGCGCTGGCGGGGATATGG
>CAZGVG010000199.1:0-2404 GCA_964528975.1 uncultured Hyphomonas sp. | reverse complement strand
GAGAGCGCGCGATTCTAGGCTTCTACTCAGCTTCTGTCAAGAATTTTCGCGTCAAATTATTCGACTACCGAGGTCTTTTTTTTTGAAGCTTTGAATACCTATCTTTAGCAAGTAAAGCTTAAGTCATTTCTAAGTTAATCCCGCAATTTACTATTTGGATTAATCATCCGAAATAGCGACTTATTTACGGTTAAATAAGTCGCTCCTAATTCTAAACGAGTTGAATATCCGCTTTAGTCGCTTAAAGTTAAATATAAACACCACTAAGTAACCGATAATAATACCTCTTATCGCCTGAATCGGTGAATGTGCATTTGCACCTACCCGTGAATAGCCTGTCAATGCTGTTACATAATGAAGAACCCAGTTCCATTTCGCTTCATGACAACGATTCATTGTCATATACATAACTGAAGTTGCCGTGAATTGAGAGTGACCAGAGACAACACCTCGCGAGCCGCCATTTGGCCTTCTATTTATTTCCTGCTTACCGTAACCATTTTTAGCAGCTTTAATAATAGCCATGCCTGAAGCTTGCGTCACAATATAACGAGGCAAGTCACCCTTTTTATGAGCACAAACACCTGCCATGATAGGCATTACCAGGTTACTTAAATTTCCCGTTTGCTTCCAAATCTCCTTAGAAGTCGGCATTGGCAATAGATTTACCAGCAGGGTAAAAACCGTCATTGCGACAGCGCACATTTTAACTTTCACAATTCAATCTACTCTTTGTTATAGCTATTATTAATGTAAATCCAAAGTTAATAATAAGGCTTACTTGAACACTTAGCCTCTATTTTCAGCGATGCAAACTATCATAAAGAGCAAGTTAGAACCACACTATTCACAACTCAATCCAACTTATCACCATCATCACTAAAAGAGTTTAGTCTAGTACCCCAAAGACACACTTCCTGACCCGAGTATTCTTTTTAGTCCCCGCAACATTTCTTCGTTTGGTACAACCATAAGTTCCGAGTTTGAAACCAGGTCTACATTACTTTCAATACCTAATAAGGTTATCCTTACAGCACATAGCGCATCATGCTTTGGCGAGAGTATATCTTTAAGGGAAGACAAGAATGCAGGAGTAGCGCTCTCTTTCTCAATCCTAAGATTTAATGTTCGGGCCAATTGACCACGTATCACATCCAGACTATGCACTTCATCAGCCACAACTCGCAAACTATCATCATGAAAGTTTTTAGTTACCGTAGCACGAACAATAACCACCTCATCAGCCTTAATTAAATCCTGATACACCTCTAACTGCTCCTCATACACAAGAACTTCAATTCTGGCAGACTTATCATCCAAGGTAATAAAGCCCATCCTCTTACCTTTCTTTGTGACTTTAGTAGAAAAAGCCACAACCAGACCTGCCAGTGTCTCAGACTTTTTACCAAACTCAACATCAATATCCACTAGCTGTGTTCCCGCAAACTTACGTATTTCAGCTAGAAACACATCAATTGGGTGACCACTCAAATATAAACCTAGATTATCTTTCTCATAGGCAAGTAGCTCATTTTCCTCCCAAGGAACCACCTCTCTTAACTGTTCTACACTTTGTGTAGGAGCTTCGATAGCAAAGAGCTCATTTTGCCCTGCTTCCGCAGATTTTGCTCTTTGTGATGCCGACTCTAAAGCAAGATCAATGCTCTCAAAGATTGTCGCTCTATGGTCTGCAAAATCATCAAATACACCCGCCTTAGTTAATGCCTGCAAAGCCCGACGGTTTACTTTTTTAATATCTATTCGATTACATAAATCAAAAAGGTCTTTATAAAGACCGTTATTTTCACGTTCCTCAACTAAGTGCTCAAGAGCAGCCTCACCCACCCCTTTAACCGCCCCTAAACCGTAAATTATCTGAGTATCAGACGCCGAGATAAAACGGTAATGGCACGTATTAATACTAGGTGGTGTGACATCGATATTTAATATCTTCGCCTCATTCAAATAAATAACAATACGATCAGTTGAATCCATATCTTCTGACATTGAAGCCGCCAAGAACTCACTTGGGTAGTGTGTTTTTAACCATGCTGTTTGATACGAAATAACCGCATACGCCGCAGAGTGAGCTTTGTTAAAGCCGTAGGCAGCAAACTTCTCCATCAAGTCAAACACCGAACCTGATGTTTCAGAAGGAATGCCTTTTTCATCCGCACCCTTTAAGAAAATTTCCCGTTGTTTCGCCATTTCTTCAGGCTTCTTTTTACCCATGGCCCGACGCAGCATATCGGCGCCGCCAAGTGTGTAACCTGCCATATCCTGAGCGACTTGCATTACTTGCTCTTGATAAACGATAACGCCATAGGTTGAGCGTAGAATAGGTTCTAGGCACTCGTGATCGTATTCAATTGGCTCTCTACCATGCTTACGATTAACGAAGGTC
>CAZGVG010000198.1:0-2415 GCA_964528975.1 uncultured Hyphomonas sp. | reverse complement strand
GCAGCTGTCGCATGCTCCCCTTTGAAGCCAACATAAGCGTATGCCGTCTCTTCGCTTGTGATTGCGGGGCCGTCTGGCGTCTCTGCGCTTTGTCCGCCTAAATAGGTGCAGGCTGCCAAGACGCTAAAGGCTGCGACGGCGATAAATGATTTGAGCATTGGTACCTCCATTTGTAATGAAGGTGGCCGTGTTCTGTGACCGAAGCAAGGCGTCAGGCGTCAGATGGGTCTGGTTTACCAGGCACTTCGTCCGCCTGCTCCGCAGGGCGGCCCGGAATAGCGTAACTGCCCTTAAGCCAGCGCGAGAGATCAACATCGGCGCAGCGCTTTGAACAGAACGGTTTGAAAGCTGCCTCAACGGGCTTCTTTTCGCAGACGGCGCATATTCTCTGGCTCATCGTTTTTGGACCCTATTCTCAATTGCCGCTTCAGGGTTAATGACGATCCGTCCACCGAAGCGGTCTTTCAGGATCGTCTCGACAACCCTCTTTCTCTTCACATAGATCGCATGAGGCTGCGCTTCCAGATCAAGGATGAAAAGAGCTGTGGGATTATGGATGGCTTCACGCTCAACCATGCGAAGCGCGGTGAGCAATGAGGTTTCGCCGGGCGTCATGGCATATAAATCCTGCAGCGGGGTCGCTAACCATGGCACGGAGGCTTCGAGAAGGCCGAAGCGCGAGGGCGCAAGCGCCTGTATCTTGCGCGCGTCAGCGGCCTGAAACTGTTTCTGAACCTCATCGCGTAAACGCTGCCCTGCACTTTGATTAAGTGGGGCAACACAGTCGAGCACCATCGCGCCGCCAAGATCCCGCAGCAGGATTTGGCGCACCATTTCTCTTGCCGCGCTGAGGTTGACAGACAGCGCGCGAGCGCCTGCGCTGCCTTTGCCGGCACGGCCAGACGTATCCACATCAAAAGCTGTCAGAGCGCGTGTGCGTTCAATGTGCAGTTGGCCGCCGCCCTGAAGCGTTGCGCGAGGTAGGACCGCTTCTTCGAAAGCGGCTTCCACTGCGCCCAAATCTTCTTTGATGTCGAGGTTTTGGCCGCCTGGAACCTGCGCCCGCCAAGCTTCAAATGCCTCATCCGTTTGCGGCGCTTCATTGGTCTGAGTAGCACGTGCCAGCTTTTCTCGTCGCGCAGAAGAGATGATTTTCACCTGAAGCGTTTGCCCCTCTGTCAGACCGTCGCGGGACTTTAAGCGCAGAAACGCCTCCTCTCCCGTTTCGAGGACCAAGAAGGCACCGCCTTGAGTTTCGGCAAATTTGGTCAGCCTTGCGGGCTGGATCGTTCCGGGCCGAGCAAGCGCGCCATCACCAGACCAACGCAGAGTGAAAAGCCGCCAGGGCTGGCCGATCTGATCCAGCAAAGCCGCTCTCAGTTCGCCCGGCGCATCATGGATGGCAATGTGAGAGAACGTGGGGACCGTCATTCGGTCTGGCAGGCTCGAACTCCAAGAACCGGAAGCTTGGTTTGCCAGCCCTCTGCATCTGTGAGGCTGATCAAGCCGCTCTCGATGCGCTGTCCGCCATCAAGTTCTTCACCCGGAACCATCGTCAGAGACAGTGAACGTCCATCGGCAGAAACGTAAGCCATGCGGGTCGTAAACTGGCCAAAAATCTCTCCGCCAGCTTCAGCTTGCGTGAGGGTCACCGGCGTTTCGGCTTGCGCGAAGGTAGCAGTGCCTTCCAGCGCTCTGGAGAAGAAGATAAACTTGCTGATATCCGTCTTGCTCCACAGAAACAGGCCGCAATCGCCAACCAAAAGCTCCTGCGGGCCAAGACCAGACTCAGGGACGCTAGATATTGCAGGCTTCAGGGCCAGCATACGGGCCCTAGCCGCCGCTGGGTCTTCAGGCTCCGTCGTCGCACAAGCGGTTGTTATGATGAATGCGAATAGCGCACCGACTTTTAGAAAAGCTCTCATCGAAGCGCTCCATTTTCCATATACCGATAGACAAAACGACCATTCTCTCGCCGAAAGCCAACCTGAGTAAGGGCGACAATAATCTGACTGTCCTGTGTGCGCACACCCGCGGTGAACTCTCCTTGCCCTGTCAGCGAAGCCCGTGCATCAATACTGACCTGATCGCCTTTTTCAGAGTCGCCGGTCATGGCGATTAGGAAGGCCCCGTTCTCACAGCTAATCGGCCCTGAAATCGCACCGAACTGGCGACCATACTGGGCGGCCAGTGTTGAAATTGTATCGGTGGTGAGTGTGCCCGCAGCAGACTCACAGCCGCTTTGCGTGATCCGGAAACTGCCTTCAGCAAGTCGAAGACTGCCCCCCATTGCACGAATCGGAGCCGCGAGGCCCTCAAGCGCGCCGATCTCTTGCTGCATTTTGAGATTGGTGCCCTGCACGGCAGTGCGAGAAAGGGTCAGGACGGCTGTGCCGCGCCCGCCTGCCCCAACCC
>CAZGVG010000197.1:0-2491 GCA_964528975.1 uncultured Hyphomonas sp. | reverse complement strand
CTCGAACCCGCGACCCCCGGCGTGACAGGCCGGTACTCTAACCAACTGAGCTACACCCGCGCATGGGCTTCGCCGCCGAAGCGGTGAGAGGGTGATCTATACGCGCTCATTTTCCCGGTCAAGCGGCAATTGCCATGACTTTGACATCAGATGCAGCTATTCACATCGGATACAGCAAGAATAGGCCATCCTCCTCCCATGAAACGCATTTTGACCATCGCTGCCATCCTTGTCGCTATCTTGATAGCGATCTTGATAACCGTGCCATTTTTAATCCCGTCTTCGGTGTACAAAACCCAGATTGAAGCCGCAGCCAGCAAGGCGCTTGGGCGCGAGGTTGTCCTCAAAGGCGATGCCAGCCTCTCAATCCTGCCGGTGATTGCGGCTCGCGTGGATGGAGTTGAAGTTGCAAACCCAGATGGCTTTACTGATCCCCTGATGATCGAGGCAGGAAGCCTGCGCGCCAGTGTGAAAGTACTACCATTGTTGTCGAGCCGGGTTGAGATCGCACAAATCACCTTGGAGGACGCAACGGTCCGACTCGAACGTTTGGCTGACGGCACGGCGAATTGGGAATTTGGCGCCGACGATCAGGCAGCAGAAGAAGATACACCTGAGGACGGCTCTTCTGGCTTCGAAACTGGGATTGACCGGGCCGCTCTTTCAAACACCGCCGTCTTCTATCGCGACTGGACGACCGATACGCAGTACGCGCTGACCGATTTCAACGCGACAGCCCGTTTGAGCGCCCTGGATAAGCCACTTTCCTCGACTGGAAATGGACTGATAAATGGTCAGGCGTTTGATTATGACGTTCGTTTGGAGACGATCGCAGCGCTGATGGCAGAGGAAGCGGTAGCATTAGATGTCACCCTGGGAACGATTTATGGTGACGTCGGCTATGATGGCTCGCTGACGCTAGCTGAAGAGCCAATTTTGGACGGAGCATTTGATCTCTCTTCCGACACGATTGGCGAAGCATTGACCATTCTCGGAGACCAAGATCTTCCGATCGTAGCGAGCGCTCTAAAGTCAGTTAAAGCCAAAGGCACAATCAGCGGCGCCGCGACACAAGCCGCGCTCGACTTCTCGCAACTGAGGCTGTCCGCGACAGGCCTGGACGTCGACTATGTTGGCGGCATTCAGCTCGCCGAGATTCCAACCTTGAATGGCACCGTCGACTTGAACGCGGCGGATGCCCAGCGGCTGCTTAAGCCCGGGCACGAATTGAGCGCGATCCTCGCACTTCTGGGAGATGTGGACTTTAAGGCGACTTTATCCGGCCCGGTCACGGCGCCTTTGCTTACCGGCATTACGCTCAAACAGCGCGGGCAAGATTTAAGCGCTGATTATACAGGTACGCTGGGTCTGGCCGAGGGCCAATCGCTGGATGGGGCCTTGAGCATCTCCAGTGACAATCCTCGGGCGCTACTTTCCGCCCTAGGCACAGAACTTCCGGACGGCGACACGCTCAACCAAATCGCGATCTCCGGTCAAACCACCGGCTCTATTTTGGCGCCTTCCCTTAGCGCCGCATCATTCACGATCGACGACACGACGGCCACCGGCCAAGTTGGCGCTGACCTGACCGGGACGCGGCCTCGCGTGATTGCCGATCTAAACATGCAGAGATTGGATCTAACCCCTTTCCTGGGTAGTGGATCACAGCAACAGGACGCCGATCCCAGCCTGAATGAAGATTGGGACGATACGCCCCTCGATCTCGCCGGTTTGAATGCACTGAACGCGACTGTGACCATCGCCGCGACCGAAATTGTGATGGACCAAATCACGCTGAACGATGCGCGGATGAACACGCGCTTGGACAATGGCCGTTTGTCAGCCATATTCCGCCAGGCAGATGACGTTCCCGGCTTCAAGGTGTTTCAAGGGAACTGGTCCGGTGACCTTGTTCTCGATGCATCGCGATCAACACCGACCTTGCAAATCGAGGCGCTTGCTGACGGTATCGCCGCACAGGAAATGCTGACCGCCCTGACGGGCTTCCAGAACCTCAACGGTCTAGGCGATGTGCATTTGGATATGAGCTCAGAAGGCACCAGCCTGAAAGCCCTCATCAATGGCCTGGACGGAAAGTTTGAGACCGACCTCAATGATGGGGCGTTGCGCGGCCTGAACCTCACCAAAGTGGTGCAGAGCGCTTCAAGTCTGCAGGACATGTTGAGCGGCGGCGGGCTTTCCGTTGGCAACTTTCAGGAAGCGTTTTCACCTTCTGCCACGACGGATTTCTCCAAGTTCATTGGTAGCCTCGACATCAATAATGGCGTCGCCACTCTGACGGATTTGAATATTGATAATCCAGTTATTGGTGTCATCGGATCGGGTCAGATCGATCTTGGCGCGCGCACGCTGGATATTCGCCTCGTCCCGCGCGTCGACGTGAACGCGGCGGGCGCGGGATCAACCATTGGGGTGGGCGACATTCCTATTCCGGTGCGCGTCTATGGCAGTTGGGCAAACGTAAAATTTG
>CAZGVG010000196.1:0-2548 GCA_964528975.1 uncultured Hyphomonas sp. | reverse complement strand
ATGTCAAAATATGGCTCAGACAAACCTGATCTGCGCAATCCGATTGAGTTGGTTGATGTAACCGATTTCTTCGAGGATGACAGCAAAACTGGCTTTGGTATCTTTGCCAAGATCATCAAAGGCGGCGGCAAGGTCATCGCGATCCCCGCGCCGAAAGCCACTGAGACGCAGTCTCGTAAGTTCTTTGATGAGTTGGACAAGTGGGCGAAGAAAGAGATGCAGGCACCCGGCCTTGGCTTTGCGCGCCTGCGCAAGGATGATGACGGCAATACAGTCAGCCAGGATCCGACACTCAAGAACTTCGAAGCTGATCACTTAAAGGCTTTCCTTGATCATGTGGGGCTTAGCGAGGGCGACGGTGTATTCTTCTCTGCGGGCAAAAAATCCGATGCCTATAAACTTGCGGGTGCCGCGAGAACGAAGGTGGGCGAAGATCTTGGCCTAATCGAACAAGGCGTCTTTCGCCTGTGCTGGATTGTCGATTTCCCGATGTATGAGTGGGACGAAGACAATAAGAAAGTCGATTTCAGTCATAACCCCTTCTCGATGCCACAAGGCGGCCTGGAGGCGCTCGAAGCGGCGAAGACGGACGAAGATTTGCTCGCCATCAATGCCTTTCAGTACGACATCGTCTGTAATGGCTATGAGCTGTCTTCAGGTGCGATCAGAAACCATCGCCCGGACATTATGCTCAAGGCGTTTGAGAATGCCGGATATGGCCCGGAAGTCGTGGAAGAAGAGTTTGGGGGTATGCTAAACGCGTTCCGCTATGGCGCACCGCCACATGGCGGAATTGCCCCCGGAGTGGACCGCATCGTGATGCTGCTTGCCGATGCTGACAATATCCGCGACGTGACACTCTTCCCAATGAACCAACAGGCGCGGGATCTGATGATGCAGGCCCCAAGCCCGGTTGACGACAAGCAACTCAAAGAGCTTCACATCCGTCTCGCACCGCAAGTTAAAGACGTTTAAGCGTCTAACCTGCCTGCTGGCGCAGCTCGTCTGCTGTGCGCGGATGAATAGCCAGGCGATCCGCCAGCGCGCTCAGGAATGCAGACTCCTTCATCGAGGCGTCTCTGCAACCGATGCAAGCCGAGGCATAAAGTTGATGAGCCTGATTGGGGCTACCTGCAAAGCCTGCAATCTTGTCGATCATGGCATCAACGCCAATGTTCGGGGATAGGGCGTTTGGGTCGCCGCCAGCTTCAGCAAGCGCGGCTTTAATCGCGTCGCGTTCGTCTGCGTCGATAACGCCATCAGCGGCGGCGGCCATGGCCATCGTCTCAACCAAAGCGCGTTCGAACGCATCACTCTCGTCGTCATCTTCTGGGAAGCCGTCGACGTGCTCATCGCCTCCGGCTCGGTTTTTCCAGGCCGAATACGCCATAGCGCCGAGGCCCGCCACCACGCCCGTCTTGGCAACGCCGCTGAGTGTCTTGCGCCCGCCCTTGGTGGCCAGCAACAGCGCGAGCAAAGCTCCGCCGCCAATCGCTGCCGCTTTGGCTTGCGGGTCTTCTGAGATGCGATCTTTCACTTTGCCAGCCAGTTCTTTGGCTTCCTCTACGCGCGTATCGACATCGACTTTCTCAGCCACTTCCGCGGCGCGTTTTTGAACTTCGTCGAGAATGGATTGTATCGTGGTCATCTGGCTTCCCCTTTTACAGTCAGTTTAGAAGCGGTTCATCAAAATGGAAACCATAATCGCAGCCTCAGGCCTATGCTCTATAGACCTCTGCGCCGCATCGGATTAGGAGCGAGGTCGATACAATAACGAGATAGAGAACATGTTTGACATCCGCGCCATTCGTGAAAATCCAGACGCTTTCCGCACCGCTTGGGAGCGTAAAAAGTCCGGGCTTGGCTCAAACGTGGATGCGATCCTTGAGGCGGCCGACAAAGTGCGCACCGCAACCACCGCCAAGCAAGAGGCGGAGACGACACGTAACGCAAACTCAAAGCTGATTGGCAAAGCCAAAGGGCAGGGCGATGAGACTGAAGCTCAGCGCTTAATGGCGGCGGTCGCCGAAGCCAAGACCGTCATGGAAGCTGCCGGGGCTGAAGAAGCTGCCGCACAGAGCGAGCTGGACGCGCTCCTAATGGGCTTACCGAACCTGCCATTGGATGTCGTTCCTGAGGGCGAAGATGAGGCCAGTAATGTCCAGCAAGGCAATGGCTGGGGCGATCCGAAGAGATATGAATTTGAAGTCAAGGACCATGCGGACCTTGGCGCGGCGTTGAAGACGAAGCTCGGCCAGCCTTTGATGGATTTCGAAGCCGCCGCAGCGATGAGCGGCGCGCGGTTTGTAGCCTTGCGCGGTGGCCTGGCTAAACTGGAACGCGCGCTCGCGTCATTCATGCTCGATACGCAGACGGATAAGAATGGCTATGAAGAGGTTTCACCGCCCCTACTGGTCCGCGATAATGCGCTGGAAGGAACAGGCCAGCTTCCGAAATTTGAAGAGGATTTGTTTAAGTCCCAAAAGTTAGTGGACTTACCCGCAAAGGACGGGGGAACAGTTCAGCTTCCTGGTTTGCCTCACTACCT
>CAZGVG010000195.1:0-2598 GCA_964528975.1 uncultured Hyphomonas sp. | reverse complement strand
GGTATATTGACGCCTGCAATACGGGCCAAAGCCAGTCTCCTAATAGTTCAAAAAGAAAGCCGCAGTTCGCACAGCAATAAAATTGCTGCCGCTTGCAGACTCAACCTCTTAACGAAGTGCGTCGTTATAGACGCAAGAATGGGCACGTCAACCACTGAATCAGCGGCTCACGCAGGTTCAAACAGCCTCTTTCAAAGCCGCGTCGATTCCAGCACTTACCTCATCAATTCCGGACATGCCGTCAACCTCGCGAAGGATCCCTCGCTCAGCATAGATCGGCACCAATGGGGCAGTATCTGCATTGTATTTTTCAAGCCGCACAGAGAATGTCTCTGGATTATCGTCTTTGCGGCCCTGCTCTTCAAAGCGCTTGGTGACGCGGCTCAAAAGCGCCGCTTCATCAACCACCAAACGAATAACCCGATCGACTTGCGATCCGCGGCTTTTGAGGAGCTCGTCGAGCGCCTCAGCCTGACCAACTGTGCGCGGGAAACCATCATAGATGAATCCGGCGGCGCCTTCATTGGTGGTTAGCTGATCATCGATCAAAGCGATGACAATTTCATCGGACACCAAAGCGCCCGATTCCAGGATCGCTTTGACTTTGTTGCCGAGCTCAGAACCAGACGCGACCGCTGCACGCAGCATGTCGCCGGTTGAGAGTTGAATATAGCCTCGTTCTGCGACGAGTTTCTTGGCCTGCGTGCCTTTACCGGCCGCTGGCGGTCCAAACAGGATCAGGTTCATTTCTTACGCTTCCCTCCCAGACGCGATTTCTTGATCAAACCCTCATATTGGTGAGCAATCAAGTGCGATTGAATCTGTGTCACCGTATCCATGGTCACTGAAACCACAATGAGAAGACTTGTCCCACCGATATAGAACGGAATACCCGGCACATAGCGGCGCAGGATTTCCGGCATCAAACAGACGAAGACCAAATAGACCGCGCCGATCGTGGTCAGACGTGTGAGAACATAATCGAAATAGGCAGCCGTGTTTTTGCCCGGGCGGATGCCTGGAACAAATCCACCATACTTACGAAGGTTGTCCGCGGTCTCTTCTGGGTTGAACATGATCGAGGTGTAGAAGAACGTGAAGAACGCTACCAACACACCGTAGGTGATGATGTAAGTCCAGCTGCCTGGAGAGAACGCTGTTGCGATCCAGGCCACCATGCCGCCATCAGCCGCCGCGGCTTCTGTGCCCGCAGTGGTTCCACTCATAAACCCGACCGCTGTCAAAGGCAGCATCAGGATCGCGATCGCGAAGATTGGCGGGATAACGCCGGATGTGTTGAGCTTCAGCGGCATGAACGAGCTCTGCCCTTGCGCCGCCTGGTTCGCCGCTTGCTGGCGCTTCGGATACTGGATCAGCACCCGGCGCTGCGAACGCTCGATAAACACGATGAAGACAGTCAAAGCGATGATCAAAGCTGCGATGCCGACGATAAAGACGACATTGATGCCCTGCTCTCTCGAGCCACTAAACAGGTTGAAGATCGCGCGTGGCATCTCTGCGATAATGCCCGCGAAGATGATCAGCGAGATCCCGTTACCAACGCCGCGCGCAGTAATCTGCTCACCCATCCACATCAGGAACATTGTACCGCCGGTAAACGTGGTCACAGCTGTCAGCACGAAGAACCATTGTGGCATGCTGTCATAAGCAGCGCCGGAAAGGCCCATCGAAATGCCGAAGCTTTGCACGACGGCAAAAGCCAGCGTCAGATAACGGGTATATTGGTTGATCTGCTTACGGCCTGATTCGCCTTCTTTCTTGAGCTTCTCAAGCGAGGGAACCGACGAGGTCATCATCTGAATGATGATCGAGGCGGTAATGTAGGGCATCACGTTCAGAGCGAAGATACTCATGCGCTCAATCGCGCCGCCCGCAAACATGTTCATATTGCCCAACATGCCATCAGACTGGCTGGCGAACAGGCTCGCGAACTGGTCCGGGTCAATGCCTGGCAGAGGGATATAGGTCCCGAGCCGGTACAAGAACAAAACAAACAGGGTGAACAGAATGCGATTCTGGAGCTCTTTCGCTTTCGCGAAGGATCCGAAATTCATATTCCGTGCGAGTTGTTCAGCTGCAGTGGCCAAAGGGGGGACTCCTTCTCCCGGAAACACTTTCGCCGCCAAGATTGGCGGCGAAAGCTGATTTGTGAAGACGTTTAGTGGAAAAAGCTAGAGGATTATTCTGCTTTTTCTGTCCGGACAGGACCCGTCAAAGTGACTGTTCCGCCCGCCTTCTCGATCGCTTCGACCGCGGCTTTACTGGCGCCGGTCACTGTAATCTTGACCTTTTTAGGCGCTGTGCCCTTGGCCAGCAGACGCACACCGTCGCGAACGCGGCGGATAACGCCAGATGCGACCAGGTCAGCTTCTGTGATCTCTTTTTTGACGTCCAGCTTACCCGCTTCGATCGCCTTAGACAGAATGCTGAGGTTCAACCATGCATGGTTTTTCGAGTTGCGAGCTGTAAAGCCACGCTTTGGCAGACGCATATAAATCGGCATCTGGCCGCCCTCGAAGCCATTAATGGCAACACCTGAGCGAGACTTTTGACCTTTGACACCACGGCCACCGGTCT
>CAZGVG010000194.1:0-2622 GCA_964528975.1 uncultured Hyphomonas sp. | reverse complement strand
GCATTTCTGCCCAATCCGATTCCCACAATCTACAACATGTCGTGACGAAGACTTGCGAAATTTATGACGTCAATTCGGCTCCAATACAAGAGTATGTTAAACAGGGTCCGGAGAGCTGGCAGCACACAGTGGATTTACGGATTTAGGTGGTGGGATGGGAATGTTACAAATTAAACTTAATTCAAATTAAAATTTGGCCGGCCAGGGCGACATACGGTGGATCAACAATGTACACTCACAACCTTCAGATTATTTGGTCAGGCGGTTCCATAGTACAACCATGATTGTAAACCAGGCATGGTCTCAAATGCTGCTTGCACAAGCAACAAGCAACATGAGAAAATACATGTGCGTGCAAAGACGGTTTCAGGGACGAGTCGAATCTATATCCGTCATCATGCCCCCTCCGCAAACAGAGTTGCAAAGGGCGCGCATATTTGCACGTCACCGTTCAGTGTATGCAAATGGATTAAATTCGTAGATGGAAGAGTTGAAAATCTATTTTATATTTGCAGTTTTCATTTAAATCTAAATTCGACATTTGCACAAGCTGTGAGGTAAGTTACCCAACGCAGGCGGAAGCAAGAATAAATGCCCGAAATTACCGGAAGTCGCTGGCATGCAGCTTGCTGCCATACTTTTACTAACTTTAGGGTGTAGCTTTCATACATACGGAAATATAGAACCATGCCCAGAGTCAGGTTGGTCCTGAAGTATCACGATCCCTCAGCCGTCTAGGCCGTTTGAATCATTTGAATCAAAAGTCAACTCGAGTTCAACTCAAATTATAACTTAACTTAAATTTAATAACGCAGCGAGCATCGACGTACCGAATTTTAATTTTCAACAATGAAACATGATTTCCGTAGTACAAGAATTCTTTTCATCGTAGATATATAACACAAATGTACTCAACTCCGTTGTTGATATGATAAGGTTCAGTGGCACCACGCAGCACATGTGGGGTGGTAGCTTGCGGAGACCAGGGTGTATTGTACAGACAACCAAAATGAGGCATCTTGTGGATACCTATATACAAATAGAAATAATATTTCTACATATTATATAAATCCAGCTTGAATAAATTATTGGTGGATTTAAATGTCAAAACTTCCAAAATTTAATTTTACGTTTGGGTTTAATTTCATTAAATTGGATTTAATTGCATTCAAATTATTTTATTTTATTTTATTTTATTTTATTTTATTTTATTTTATTTTAAAAGTTTATTTATAGTTAATTGAAAATTATTTTTCACTTCAATTAAATTTAATATTCTTAATTAAATATATTATATTAAATTTAAATTTAAATTTAGTAACTTTACCACACAAAACTCAAATAATATTTTTAGTACAGGGTATTATCTTAAATTTAGTTACTTCATCACGCTAAACTCAAATGTACAAATCAATGTTTTATAAAAACATAGTTACTCTTAATTTAAATTTACGTTACACGATAAATTGCATACACATTTGAGTTATTTATGAAGCTTAATTTTAACGTAACTCAGCGATTGTGTCAGATCACAATTTTGGGGTGTACTCACTGAATGAATGAATGAAATTTAATTTCGAGCTCGAGGTCGAGTTCAAGTCCAAGCTCAACGTTAAGTTTCAGGCCCAAAATTAAATTGGAATGTTAATGTAAACTTATGTGACTCTAAAATGAGTTCCGATTAAATTAAGAAATTAAAATTTTATTTTATAATTAAATTAAATTTAGTTCAGTCAAGTTACTTGTACCCAGTTTCAAAATATCACGAATATTACTGAAGAGAGCAGATAACGTAATTATATAGTTTATATATTAACTCCTGTGTTCTTTTTGCAATAATTGCAATTATTGAACTTGTATTTTAAATTTAAACTTAATTTCGTTGTAGTCAATTTCAAATTTGGAAATTTCAAATTGAATTTTAATTTTGATAATTTTGATAATTGCTTACCTGTCACAAACCCACCGTAATCCGTCCCTTGTTACCTTCCTTCAGAATCGTATCTCTTTATCTGCCTTGTCCACTGATTGCACACTGTTGTCTATAATTTTTGCGTTCATACACCTCATTGTTGCCGTCTGCCCTGAGTGGGCACCTTTCATCACTGGTCCCTTACATGCATTGATCACCGTTGGTCACCCATATGGGTCACCCATATGGGTCACATGGGGCACGGGAATCTCCGAAATATTCTGCACGCATTCAGGCGTTGCAATGGAACAATGTAACGACTCTGCCGTAGATCGGGTATTGTTTATATATGTGATTACATTGTGACTCTGCCCGGATATATCGGAGGCAACATGATCGAACTGACCGTGAGCAACAGAAACAGATCAAATGTGAGCGCACCCCGATTAACGGTTTTTTTATTTTGATGTTCACCAGTGACGATGACAGTGTACTTCGTTCCGCCCACGTACCACCCACATAATGTACTTTCTGTGGGTGAACATGACAAGACATACCCCAAATGTCTACTAGCACTTGGATGGTACGTGCGGGTAGTGTACCCGTGTGAAGCGTGGCGACCGTTCGCAAACCTTAACCTACTTTCAACATGAGCACGGAAGAATTAAAAAGTGAGAAGTAAGAAATAACTTTAATCCGTACACAGCATC
>CAZGVG010000193.1:0-2690 GCA_964528975.1 uncultured Hyphomonas sp. | reverse complement strand
AAAAGAATACTTGGAGGAGAATCAAAGATGAGACTGGCGACTCTATGCCTTGGGGTACTCGCATTGACCGCAACAGCCTGCGCAGATGGGCATACTGCAAGCACGAAATCCGGTTGGTATCCTTCACAATATGGCGGCGCAGACAGGCTTGGCGCCGTGAACAATCTTTCCGCTGAAAAAACAGCTGAAGCCGCCAAGCTGATCACACAAGGTAAGACCTTCAGCCTTGGCATGATCACCGGACGGGAAACACCCGCTTACGGCCCGCGCGAATATGATGTCACCGTCCTGCAGCTTTCGGACGGGTCTGGCACGGCCCTTGGAGAGAACCAGGCGACCGGAAATGATGACATTGTCGACGTTTGGGTAGGAATTGGCAGCCAGATTGACGGTCTTGGCCATATGGGCATCAACCATCGCTACTATAATGGTGTCCCCGTCGCTGACTTTGTGACCCCATCAGGCTTAACCCAGTTTGGCACCCACACATTACCGCCCATTGCGACACGCGGCATCCTGCTCGACATGACCCAGAGTTTTGCCGATCCGGTTCCAGCAGGAACGGCTTTCAACCAAGCCGAGATTGATGCGGCGTCAGCCCGTGCTGGCGTTACAATTGAAAAGGGCGATGTGGTTCTTTTTCATACCGGAACGATGAGGGCGAGCGAAGGTCAGACCGCGCTTAACCCACTCGCTCCCGGTCTTGGGGTTGAAGGCGCGCAATATCTTGCAGACCTCGGTGTTGTTGCCATCGGCGCCGACACATGGGCGCTTGAAGTTCTGCCCTTTGAGAATGAAGCTCGGCCCTTCGACGTCCACCTTACTCTTCTTGCCAAGAACGGCGTCTACATTCTTGAGAATATGGCAACGGCTGATCTTGCCACAGATGGTGAAGGCCCGTTCTTCTTTTCACTCGGTGTGCCCAGGCTTGAAGGAACCGTTCAAGCGATCATCAACCCGATTGCCATCCGCTAAACATTCCTACCGCTACGAAAAGACTTGCACGCAAGAGTGGTCTGGTTAGCGTAAGTTAAACAATTTTTCAGCGTGAACACACGCGAATGTCTTTGGGAGGCAAAGTATGAGTGATACCGCAACCGCGGCGCCGATGAACACCGGCAATAGTTATGGCAGCTTTGGCTATCGCACCTACGTCTTGTTGACGCTCACTGTGGTCTACACATTCAACTTTATCGACCGAATTCTAATCGGCGTTGTGGGGCGACCGATTATTGATGAGTTTGGCCTATCAAACTTTCAATTCGGTATTCTGTCAGGGCTAGGATTCGCCCTGTTTTACACGCTTCTGGGAATCCCAATCGCGACAATGTCGGAACGTATGAACCGAACCCGAATTATCGGGATTTGTGTTATCCTATGGTCCATTGCGACGGTGCTGTGCGGTTTTACAGTCGGGTTCATAACCCTGCTTATGGCGCGGCTGGCAGTGGGCGTTGGTGAAGCTGGGTGCACACCACCCGCGAACTCTTTGATCAGCGATTATTATAAGAAAACCTCACGGCCAACAGCTCTAGGCATCTATGCCATGGGCGTTACGGCTGGCGGTGTTTTAGCACAAGTCGGCGGCGGTTATCTAATTGAGAATTTCACGTGGCGCGAGTCTTTCATGATTGTCGGGGCTCCAGGCATTCTGATCGGATTGATCGTCCTCCTGACAGTTAAAGAACCCCCCAGAGGATATTCAGACGTACCCGGCACAAAGGCTCCGGAAAAGGCTGGTTTTAAGGAAGCCATGGCCGAAATCCGGGCGAGCCGAACGTTTTGGGTCATGGCCATCGGCGCAACCATTGCGGCTTTCTCTGGCTATGCGATGACAGGTCTTGTCTCACTTTATATTCAATATGAATTTGGGTTCTCGCCGGGCATAGCGGCGATCTATTACATGGCACCTATCGCTGTCGCTGGCACAGTCGGGGCATTTCTGGGCGGTTACCTGACGGAGATGGCAAATAAGCGATCCAAGACAGCGGCTTCATGGGTACCTGGTATTGCCTTTATCCTCTGCGTCGCGCCTTTTATCGTTGGTCTAACCTCAACCAGTATCACGATAATGTTGATTGGCCTGATGCTGGGTAGCTGCTTGCAATACTTCTATCTCGGCGCGCAGTACAATATTGCGCAATCAGTCGTCAGCCTGCGGTCGAGGGCAACGTCGATTGCGGTCTTACTGTTTGTCGTGAACTTGATCGGGTATGGCGCTGGCCCACCAACGATTGGCTTCATCGCAGACTATTTCACCAACCAATTCATCAGCGATGGCTCTCTTGCAGGACAGATAACCGCTTCTTGCAGCCTGACAGATACATCGCTGACGCCAGAACTTCTGGCTGGGTGTCAGGAGGCCAAGGCTTATGGCGTACGGATATCCTGCATTGTCGGAGCCATTCTGTTTGCTTTTGCTGGCTTATTTTTCCTGCTTTCAGGACGCACTTTGGTTCAAGAGCAATACACACAGGATGCGGCGCCAGCCTAAAGCGCCGCGACCCTGAACATAGTCCCACCCGCCGCAAAGAGCGGGGATGACGTCAACGGAGGAAGACCATAATGAGCGATACGACCGCGCCCTTGGAAGCAGAAGCGCCCTCGCAATCAGATGGCTATGGCAGCAAAGGCTATCGTGCCTATGTCCTGTTCGCCCTAATCGTCGTCTACACGTTCAACTTCATTGA
>CAZGVG010000192.1:0-2707 GCA_964528975.1 uncultured Hyphomonas sp. | reverse complement strand
TTCCAATGACTTGTTGCTTCCAGTAGAGCTTGCAAGGCAGGGCTCCTCCTTCCTAGTAGGAGACATAACTGGATAACTTTTTTATCTCGGAAGCAAGCATGACGGTTGGTTTTCCACCTCATAGAAACCGCCTAAAAATCATGCATTTGTGAGGTTTCTGGCGCTGATTTAGTTGAGAACTTGCTGCGTAGGATAGGGTATGCACTGTAAAAGCATGGCTTGTGATACAAAATATTTCGATGAGATGCTTGGCTTTGATGGGCAGACGCGAGCGCCTTACCGGGAGTATGACAAACTGTTCGCGTCCATCGATCCGGCGCGTCTGAAGAAGAAATCACAGGACGCGGAAGACTTTTTTCGCCGCACGGGCATCACTTTCAATGTCTACGGCGAGGCGGAGGCCGATGAGCGGCTGATCCCGTTTGATCTGTTGCCCCGTATCATCAGCGCGCGCGAATGGATCGTTATACGCAAAGGCATCGAGCAGCGGGTCAAGGCGCTGAACGCATTCCTGCATGACATCTACCACCGGCAGGAGATCCTACGCGCTGGCCGCATTCCCGCGCGGCTGATCACGGACAATGAGGCCTTCTTGCCGCAAATGGTGGGCGTGAACCCCCCGGGGAACATCTATACGCACATCGTCGGCACCGATCTAGTCAGGACCGGGCCGGACGAATTTCTGGTGCTGGAGGATAATGCGCGCACGCCGTCCGGGGTTTCCTATATGCTGGAAAACCGGGAGACGATGCTGAAAATGTTTCCGGAACTGTTCTCCCGCGTCGGAGTGGAGACGGTAAGTGATTATCCGAAATTGCTGCGCCAGGCCCTGGCTGCCTCAGCGCCGGAGGCTTGCACGGGCAAGCCCACCATCGCGATCCTGACGCCTGGCATTCACAATTCGGCCTATTATGAGCACGCCTTTCTGGCCGACCAGATGGGGGTTGAATTGGTCGAGGGGCGCGATCTGCAAGTTGTCGACGGCCGCATCGCGATGCGCACAACATGCGGGTATGAGCCGATTGATGTGCTCTACCGGCGTGTGGATGATGAGTATCTTGACCCGCTGAACTTCAACCCGGAGTCAATGCTGGGCGTGCCCGGTATATTTGATGTCTACCGCGCGGGCGGCATCACGATCACCAATGCGCCCGGCACCGGGATTTGCGATGACAAGGCGCTCTATTCCTACATGCCGGACATTATCGAGTTTTATACCGGCCAGAAGCCGCTCTTAAAAAATGTCGAGACGTGGCGATGCTCTGAACCGGATTCGCTCGCATATGTGCTGGGGCATCTGGACGAGCTTGTCGTGAAGGAGGTGCACGGCTCTGGCGGCTACGGCATGCTGGTCGGCCCGGCGGCGAGCAAGAAAGAGATCGCAGCGTTCAGGACAAAGCTGAAGGCCCGGCCCGGCAATTATATCGCGCAGCCAACGCTTGCGCTTTCGACCGTGCCAATCCTGACCAAGAAGGGCCTATCGCCCAGACACGTCGATCTGCGTCCGTTCGTGCTCGTCTCGCCGAAGAGCATTGATGTTGTGCCCGGCGGCTTGACACGAGTGGCTATGAAGAAAGGCTCGCTGGTGGTCAATTCCAGTCAGGGCGGCGGCACGAAAGACACATGGGTGCTGTGCGATGAGTAAGATGCTAGGCCGCACCGCCTCAGGCTTGTTCTGGATGATGCGCTATCTTGAGCGGATTGAGAATACGGCGCGTCTTGTGGATGCAGGGTTTCGCATGTCGCTCACCCGCTCGCGCACAGTGCAGAGCGAGTGGGAGTCCGTGCTGACAACGGCCGCGCTACGCGACGCTTATGTGGAAAAGCACAAGACCTTTCAGACCGATAAAGTTGTCGAGTTTCTGATTGCCGATCGGGATAATTCTAGCAGCCTGTTCTCCTCCATGTCATCGGCGCGAGAAAATGCGCGAATGACGCGCACAGCCCTCACCAAGGATGTATGGGAAGCGGTCAATGAGAAATGGCTCTGGCTGCGCAAAGCGTTTGAGGCGAGCGATCATACCTCTGATCTGCCAGCCATGCTGACAAAGATCCGCCAGCACACGGCGCTTGTCCGCGGCGCAATCAATGGCACGATGCTGCGGAATGACATTTATCGCTTTGTCCGGCTCGGCCTGATGATTGAGCGGGCCGACAATACCGCCCGTATTCTGGATACGAAATATTATGTGCTCTTGCCCTCCAGCGCGTCGGTTGGCTCATCGCTGGATACGGTTCAGTGGGAGATGATCTTGCGCTCAGCCTCGGCTGAAAGCTCATTTCATTGGCTGCATGGCGGTGAGATCAACCCAGCGGCAATTGTAGATTTCCTGATCCATGATGTGCGCCTGCCGCGCTCCATCGCCTATTGCTATGACAACATCATCCGCACACTGGCCGATCTTGAGGGCGAGTATGGTGAGCGCACGTCCGCGCATGATCTGGCAGACGAGATTGAAGCTCACATTACTGCTTCTTCAAGCGATGTGATTGTCGGCTCCGGCCTGCATGAGTTCCTGATTGACCTGATCGCGCGCAATGCGGGCCTGTCGGCCACGATCGAAGCAGATTATAGGTTTCAGGTGTAAGATGCGGCTCACCATAAATCACACCACCCGGTATCAGTATGACGTGCCAGCGACCTATGCGCTGCAGCAATTGCGCGTGCGCCCACAGGCTTCCGCAAGCCAGACCGTGATAGATTGGC
>CAZGVG010000191.1:0-2798 GCA_964528975.1 uncultured Hyphomonas sp. | reverse complement strand
CGTACGGGAAAAGCGTCGATGCCAAGACGAATGCGAGGCCGGGTGCGCTAAATAAATTAGGAAACCAATAGTCGCGGGCCGAGAGGCCGGTAAGGTCCCTTAGATGGGACTGCAATGGCCCGGCCACGCCCATCAAATCCGCCCATGCATAAGCCATGACATAGCCGGGCATCGCCAACGGTAGGATCAAAGCCCAATCAAAAATTTTCCGTCCGGGAAAGTCATACTGGCTGATCAGCCAAGCCGCCGGTACCGCCAGACCGAGCATAATGATCGCCGTCAGGATGAGCACGCTGATTGTCGTGCCCGTATATGGGATCAACCTGTTTTCCAGAAGATGATCCCAGGTCGCTCCATCGCCCGCTGAAACACCCGCAAAGAGCGCCGCAAATACAGGCAATCCCACCAACACTATCAAAAGCATTGGCGGGATTGAGGTGGGGGATAAGTTTAAACGCGGCATACTTTATCTTGTTTGGCCGCAATCGGGCTTAGTTCCAACCGGCAAGATCAAAAAGGCGCTGCGCCTCAGCTTGATTTTCGCCATACATGCCGAGCTGCGCATCGGATGCAGTAAAGGCTGGAACGCGCTCGACCCCCGCTGGCAGTGGCGTTGTATCCAGCAAAGGCAGTTCTTTGGTCTCACGCGTGAGATAGGACTGTCCGGTCTCTGTCAGCAGGAATGAGATGAACTCTTCCGCGAGTTCCAGATCATCGGCGGTCTGTGTGACGGCCGCGCCTGTGATGTTTACGTGTGACCCTGATCCTTCGGAGAATTCTGGCAGCAGAAATGCGGTCGCCGCAGCGACTTGCGTATCAGCTTCTTTTTCACTCGCGCCGAGGCGGATCCAATAATAGTGGTTCACGATCGCGATCGAACACTCGCCCGCCGCAATGGCGCGGATCTGGTCGGTATCTCCGCCTTGTGGGTTGCGCGCCATATTAGAGACGACCGCAGTCGCCCACGCTTGCGCTTCTTCGCTTCCATAGCGGTGAATAATCTCGCCAAGAAGTGAGAGATTATAAATGTTGGACGAGGAGCGCACGCAGATCTCGCCAGCTTTGTCGTCCATGGCCAGTGTGTTCCACTGCGTCAGATCTTCGGCGGACCAACGGTTCGGATCATAAGCGATGCCGCGCAATCTGCGCGCGACGCCAAACCAATTGCCGTCAGCTTCTCGATAATTGGCAGGAACGGCATCGGTAAGGGCTTCGCTGGTCAGCGGTTGCGTTAGGCCAGCATCTTGAAAGCGCCAAAGGCTGCCAGCGTCAGCGGCGATGACGATGTCAGCTGGGCTTTGATCGCCCTCGGCTTTCATTGTCTCGAGAAGTTGGCTGGCCCCAGATTCACGAACATCCAATTTTGCACCGGATTGTTCCTCGAACATCGCGAAGAGCTCTTTGTCAGAGTCATAATGCCGCGAACTATAAATCGTCAGAACCGACTGAGTTTCAGCCGTTTCGCTTTCAGTTGGCGTTTCAGCGGGATTTGAGCAAGCCGCGACTGCTCCAATGAGCAGGCTTAAGCCAGAGATGAGGTGAGTTTTGAATGTCATAATCGCTCTGTGTCACAAATGAGAAGCATTCGCAACTGGAAGATTTTTAGGCAGACTGCGACAATTGGTTCAATGTTTGCATTAATCTTACCGAGGTCCGGTGGACAGACAGCTGTTCACAGGTAACTTCAAACCAACTCGCAGAATAGCGTGTGGTCATCATCTTTGTGTGTGGGGGATACCATGGCAGAAGTCATACTCGATCTAGGACCGGTGAACGCGGTCGACGAAACAGCTTTCTCGCAAGCGATTGAGCAATTCGCCAAATGGCATGAAACGCGCGGAACTGTTCCGGGTAGAGAACGAGACGCACCCGACCTGATGATTAAGACCGTGAGCGACAGGACCGGAACACTCCGCAAGTCGGTGATTTTTCAACGACAAGAATGGGCCTCCGCCTTCATTGGCTTTTGGGAGCGCGAACGCGCGGCTGGCTGATATGCGCTGCTGCTGTGGCGCTGCCGAATGATCCTGATAAATAGGGGCGATGTCTAAGACTGACCGCCGGATTGACTCAATTGCCATCATTGGAGCTGGGATAATTGGCTTATCCTGCGCGCTGGAATTGGCTGAGCGCGGATTAAAAGTCACACTCTATGAACAGTCATGGCCGCCGCGCGGCGCAAGTTGGGCTGCGGCCGGCATGCTTGCTCCAGCATTTGAAGCGGCGTCAGAGCCGGGCACACATCCTGATCTTTACAGCCTTTGCGAAGCGAGTGTTCAGCAATGGCCGCACTGGGCGAAGGATTTGGAAGCGCTGAGCGGTCTCCCATCTGGCTACAAACCCGGTCCTTCATTGGCGCTGGCCACGACGGACGCGCAAGTAGATCATCTTGAAGCCATTCGCGAGCGTTTGTCCGGCCAAAGGGCGGAACCAAAAGCTTGTCTTCACGATCTTGCGACGCTCGAGCCGGCCATTCGCGGTGAGGTGCACGCCGCCTGGGTCTTGCCGAGCGACGGCCAGGTCGACAATCGTCAAACGCTCGCCGCCTTGATCGCCGGGATGGCCGAGCATCCAAACATTTCCGTCCAGCCCATTGCTGCGCCGCTCCATATTCGAGATGGGAAGCTCGACCACGCTGGACACGATGCGACCCTGATTTGTGCGGGGTGGGGAAGTGCTGCGATCAGCGTACACGAAGACGGCATCAGCAAAGATCTGCAAAACTGGGCCGGTATCTTGAGCGAGATCAAACCGTTTGGCGGGCAGATGCTTTCGGTTCGCCAGATCGAAGGTGCGCC
>CAZGVG010000190.1:0-2845 GCA_964528975.1 uncultured Hyphomonas sp. | reverse complement strand
TCTTGCTGGAGACGCGGCATCGCTTCCTCAGCCTCTTTCAACTTATGCTGATCTTTGAAGGACAGCTTGGTTTGTTTCTTGGGTTCGGCGGGCTTGCCGCCAGTTTTGTTTTTGCCTGCGCTCTTCTTGGCGCCACCTGAAGAGCTACCATTGACTTGAGATTGAGCGTCGCTCCACCCACCTGCCGTTTCAATCCACTTGCCGCCACCGACTGGAACCAAGCATGAGGTGACTGTCGCATCGAGAAAGGCGCGGTCATGGCTGACCAGAATAAGCGTGCCCTCAAAGCTCAGTAGCATGTCCTCAAGCAGTTCCAGGGTCTGCATATCAAGATCATTGGTCGGTTCATCCAATACAAGAACGTCCGCAGCTTTAGCCAGCGCAATAGCCAAGGTTAAACGGTTGCGTTCCCCTCCGGACAGCGCGCCAACGGGCTGACGGAGTTGTTCGGGCTTGAACAGAAAGTCTTTCGCATAAGCCGCGACATGCCGCTGATGCCCCTGCACGGTAATGCTGTCGCCGCCATTTGGCGCGAGCGCTTCCCAAAGCGTATCGGTAGGTTTTAGCGTATCACGGGCCTGATCCAGATACGTCACGGTCAATACCGGATTGATCTTCACATTGCCTGCATCGCGCGGAATCTCATCCAGTATGAGTTTGAGCAGTGTCGTCTTACCAGCCCCATTTGGTCCGATAAACCCGATCCGGTCGCCGCGCAGAACGCGGATCGATAAATCCTCAACGATTTTCAAATCGCCAAAGGCTTTAGTCAGCCCGAACGTTTCAAGGACTTTACGAGACTGGTTGGTGCCTGTTTCAACCGAGATACCTGCCTTGGCTTGTCCGGCTTTCAGGGCAGATTTCGCCTGCGATTGCTCGGCGCGCATATTTTGTAGCTTGCGCAAGCGTCCCATATTGCGCGCCCGGCGCCCAGTGACGCCGCGCATCAGCCAGCGGTTTTCGGCCTTCATCTGCGTTTTGAGTTTGTCGAGGTGCTTAAGCTCAGCGGCCTCCACCTCCTCGGCCCAGGCCTCAAAGTGCGCATAGCCGCGTGGGCTCTTACGGACCATACCATCGCGAAGCCAGAGCGTATTGGTTGTGATGTTTTCCATGAACCGACGATCGTGACTGACCAGTAGAACAGCGCCCGTAAACTCACGCAAGCGTTGCTCCAGCGCTTCGATCATCGGCACATCGAGATGGTTTGTTGGCTCATCAAGTAATAGAACATCCGGGTCCTGCGCGAAAGATTTTGCCAGCGCTGCGCGGCGCGCCTGTCCGCCTGACAGCGTGTTTGGATCGGCGGCCGGATCAACGCCAAAATGGCCAAGTTCTGCCTCTGCACGCCAGACTTGATCGAGCCCTTCACTGGCAAAATCGAGGACGGTTTCATATTGGCTGAGGTCGGGTTCCTGCTCGACAGTGGTCGTCACGGTGCCGGGATGGATCCAAAGGTCGCCTGAATCCGGCTCAAAGCGGCCAGTGATAAGGCGCATAAGCGTCGACTTGCCCGCGCCATTGCGCCCGACAAGCGCCGCGCGCTCTCCCTTGGCCAGCGTGAAGGTCACGCCTTCGAATAGCGGCTTACCGCCAAACGCGAGTTTGACGTTTGTCATTGTGATGATGGGCAGGTCTGCCAAGGTTTAAGCTTTCAGCTTGTAGCCAGATTTAATCATCCACCAGACGCCAGCGCTCGTTGCCAGAGCAACGCTGCCTGTCACCAGATAACCAATTCCAAGATCAGAATTGGCCGCGCCGAGGAAGCCAAAGCGAAACCCATCAATCAGGTAGAAGATCGGATCAAAATGGGCGAGCGTGATGAACGGTTCGATCAGGACATTGATGTCATAGAACGTCCCTGACAGAAATGTCAGTGGAACGATCAGAAAGTTAGAGACCGCTGCAAGATGGTCAAATTTATCCGCCCAGATGCCTGCCATTGCGCCAACAGCAGCGAGAGAGATGGTCGCCATCAAGCCGAACCAGATGACAGGTAGCAGATTGGTAACGCTAAGGCTGGCAAGTCCGCTGAAGTGAATACCAATAGCGGCAACAGCGCCGACGATGACACCGCGGGTAACAGCCCCAAAGATAAATCCAATTGTCAGCTCAACCGGGGATAAAGGCGGCATCAGAAAGTCGACCTGACTGCCTTGAACTTTAGCAATGGTCAGCGAGCTTGATGAGTTCTGAAAGGCGTTTTGCAGCATCGCCATGACGATCAGGCCAGGAGCAAGGAAATCATTATAGTTCAGCCCGCTAAAGTCGCCTGTCAGCTCGCCCCGGTTGCCGAAAGCAAGCTTGAAGACGGTCATAAACAAGAGGGTTGAGATCACAGGCGCCAGGATAGTTTGCATCCAAACCTTCAAAAAACGCCCTACTTCGCGCTTATACAGCGTCCAGAGACCTAACCAATTAAAAGCCCCATAGGTGCGGGGCTTGGGCGGCGCGAGCGAGTGTGATGTATCAGCCATAACCGATCATGTAGGGACTGAATCGCGATTTGGCGATAGATGAAAATCTATCCACAGCTGCTACTATATATAGAAGGCTGTGGATTAAAAGTATCAGCATCTTGTGTTTCGTTTCGCGTTTGATACGATATATAGCGTTAGAGCGGGGCTGGGAGGTGTCGCTCAATCAATATCTAGGGGCTGCTAACAAGCGGGGTATTACCATGGCCTGGACTGAAGATCGTGTAGAAGTGCTAAAAAAGCTTTGGGCAGAGGGCCATTCGGCTAGCCAGATTGCTAAAGAATTAGGTGGGGTCACCCGCAATGCTGTGATCGGCAAGGTGCACCGCCTTGGCCTGTCTGGACGGGCAACGCCCTCACGGCCGGTTAAA
>CAZGVG010000189.1:0-2899 GCA_964528975.1 uncultured Hyphomonas sp. | reverse complement strand
AAGGCAAGTTCATTACAGCCGGTAACGCTTCACAGCTTTCTGATGGAGCCGCTGCGGTTGTTGTCATGGAAGCTGAAGAAGCTGCGCGTCGCAACATCAAACCACTGGGCCGTTTCATGGGCTTTAATGTTGGCGGTGTTGACCCGGATGAGATGGGCATCGGCCCAATCAAAGCGGTTCCGCGCCTGCTTGAGCGTCACGGTCTGAAAGTTGACGATATCGATCTTTGGGAACTGAACGAAGCGTTCGCATCACAGTGTCTCTATAGCCGTGACTTCCTCGGCATTGATCCTGAGAAGTATAACGTCAATGGCGGATCGATCTCTATCGGTCACCCGTTCGGCATGACTGGCGCGCGTTGCACCGGCTCTATCCTGCTGGAAGGCCAGCGTCGTAAAGCCAAATACGGTGTTGTCACCATGTGTATTGGCGGCGGCATGGGCGCAGCAGGCCTGTTCGAGTTCCTGCACTAAGCCTCGAGCCAATTGAAACAAGAAAGCCCCGGTCAGATTGGCCGGGGCTTTTTCATTGGCTTGAATTTTCAGCGGGACTGAAAAATAGTTTGTAAGAAACCCAGCTGGGCTCAGACTAATACGGATATGAAGCCAAGTCAGACCGCAAATTCGCTTTATGAAGAAGCTGCCGCGCAGTTCGCCTCTGCAATGCATAGGCTCGCCCGCGCAACGGAAGCTAATGCAGAACGGCGCCTGGACCTGCTGCAGGATATGCATTTTCAATTGTGGAAAAGCTTGTCGTCATTTGATGGCCGATGCAGCCTCAAAACCTGGGTGTATCGTATCATTCATAATGTTGCAGCTAGTCATGTAGATCAAGAGAAACGACGCCCAATAACCAGCGTCGATTTCTCTGAACTAGATCAAGTGCCAGATGTGACTGACATCGGTGGGTTGTTCGAACATGACGACGCGCTGGCAAAGCTTCATGCTTGGATCCGTAAGCTCAAATCGTCTGACCGTCAGATAATGACGCTATACTTGGAAGACTTGAGCGCGGCAGAAATGTCCGAGGTGACAGGCTTCAAACCAGGCGCGATTGCAACCCGCATTTCGCGTTTGAAATCTAAACTATCCCAAGACTTTAAGGAGACATCGACATGACAGGCCATGATCCTCTTCGTGAGCTTTGGGCAACTGATCAAGGAGATCATTTCACTATGTCCATTGCAGAACTCACAGAGCGATCGGATCATTTTCGGTCGCGTATAAACCGCCGAAACTTTATCGAATACCTTGCCGCCGCGCTTGTCATCAGCATCTTTGGATGGCTCGCGTTTACGGTGCCTGTATGGTCCGTTCGTATAGGCGCCGGTTTGATTATCCTGGGCGCGATTTACATTAGCTGGCAACTAAACAAACTTGCATCTGTGTCTGAAGAGGTCCGTCCGACGGAGGACCTAGCGAGCGCTCATCGCCGCGAACTGGTTCGTCAGCGAGACGCGCTAAAGTCGGTCTGGCGTTGGTACTTGTTGCCGTTTGTTCCCGGAGTTTTGGTCTTTACGCTCGGCACCACATTTGAAGCTGGGATGGCTATGCCGTTTTGGGCGATGGTGACGACAGCCTTGGTCAGTCTCAGCTTTTCGGGTGCTATCTTCTTGGGCGTTTGGGCCCTGAATGCTTATGCAGCAAGAAAACTCGACGAAGAAATCACAGCGCTCGATTCTATCTCAATCACGCAGTGAGGCACAGTTTTCACTACAGTTTCGTTGCCTGCATTCTTTTGGAAAGCAGGCAACGGATCTACTTCAATAGGATGATTGAGACTAATCTAGGTCCACTGCATCCGCTTTCCCGACCGCTGCCAGCGCGAATGCGTATTCCAGAGCTGTTTCTTTCAAACCCTCAAACCGTCCTGAGGCGCCGCCATGGCCGGCATCCATATTGATGCGCAGGAAATAGGGGCCTGCGTCTGAAGCTTCTTCGCGCAGTTTTGCGGCCCATTTGCTGGGCTCCCAATAGGTCACACGCGGGTCGCTGAGGCCCCCGGTGATGAGCATTTTTGGATAGGGTAAGTCAGTGACCTGATCATAGGGGCTATAAGCCATAATCGTATCATACGCTTCTGCGCTGGTCAGCGGATTACCCCATTCAGGCCATTCTGGCGGCGTAAGCGGTAGCGTTTCATCGGACATGGTGTTGATCACGTCGACAAACGGCACTGCAGCAATAATGCCTGCGAACATTTCAGGGTCTTGGTTGGCCACGGCGCCCATGAGGAGACCGCCGGCGGAACCGCCCATGCCGACAACATTGCCGCGCGTGGAATAGCCTTCCCCAATCAGGTGGTTTCCAGCGTCGACATAGTCGTTGAACGTGTTGACCTTCTTCTCAAGCTTGCCGTCCAGATACCATTGATAGCCTTTCGCCATCGATCCTCGCGGGTGCACGATCGCGTAGACCATGCCGCGATTGGCGAGCGCCAGTGGCGTGGTTCGGAAGCTTGCTGGGATTGTGACGCCGTAAGAGCCGTAACCGTAAAGCAACATGGGCGCTGAACCGTCGATTGCAGTGTCTTTGTGATAGAGGATCGTGACCGGCACAGTTTCACCGTCACGGGCAGGCGCGAGCACGCGTTTCACGACATAATCGGTCGCATCATGTCCGGATGGAACTTCTTGTTCTTTGCGCAGCACGCGATCTTTGCTGACCAGGTCATAGTCATAGGTTTGCGCCGGTGTAGACGGCGACGAATAGCTGATCCGCATCGCTGTCGTGTCATAATCATACCCGACAGACGTCCCGAGCGCATAGGCTTCCTCTTCGAAAGCAATCGTCTCTTCTTTGCCTGTTTCGCGTTCGCGGACGACGATGCGGGGGAGGCCGTTATGGCGCTCGAGCCGGATCAGGTGATCCTTCAAAACTTCCATACCCAGGATCAGTGT
>CAZGVG010000188.1:0-2994 GCA_964528975.1 uncultured Hyphomonas sp. | reverse complement strand
CAGCGCCTGGTGCTGCATGTCTGCATCAGTGTATTGCCCGACCGTACGCGGCACATGGAATTTACCCTGAAACACACCCGTTCCGCCATTCAGGACAGCACCTTTTGTCACCTGACGCGTCGCGCTGCTTGGTGCGCCATGCCGGACATGGCTTGTAATGTCAGCGTGATAGCCATCCGCGCACAGATAGGCGGCATTCAGCTCGGCATGGCTATGGCTTTCCTGATGAACAACGCGGGTTTCAAGCCGCGCAATCTTGGCGCCAAAAGCCAGCGCCGTTTGTGAATAGCGTGACGTCTCACCAAGATTCACAACCGCCGTAATCGCTTGCGCTTGATCAGAACCTGCGCGTTGCAAGATCGTTCGGCGGACATCGCCGCCATCCTGCATACCGATTTCAATCAGGAAGGAGGAGAACCCTGCGCCGCCCATATGGCTTTCGATCAAGTCGAGTGTCGCGCCCGGACGCATGATCACAGCCACACGCGCAAAGTTAGTCTCGTCCCGGTCACCTTTGCAGACAATGTGCAGAGGCGCGTCAGCCTTACCCGTTACCTCAACGATCAGACTATCCATACCGCCAACGCGGCCCGCCAGCGCCGCTGTCATGGCCCCAAGCGGAATATCTTCAGCATTGCCAAGCGATTGTGCGTCGTTGCGGGGATGAAGCTTCACGCCCGCAGGCAAAGTCTCTGGCAGTGACACACCGCTGGCGGAAAATTCGATGACAGATGCACCTTGCGCCGCGAGCGCCTGATGCTGCTGGCTCGTCTTAGGTGCTTCGACGGCTGTCAGCGCGGCCTTAAAGTCTGTCCACTTCCAGGCTTCCATCCGGCGATGCGGTAAGCCTGTCTGAGCGAAGGCCTCAAATGCCCGCTCTCTCTGTCCACTTTCCGGCAGCATGGCATAGCGCGCAATCAGCTCAAGCTCAGCCGCACCGGGATTGCGAAACTTCTCGCGCAGATCAGAAACCGAAACAGCCACTAAGCCGCCTCACCTAAAACGCCGTCATAGCCTTCAGCTTCCAAACGAAGCGCCAGCTCGGGTCCACCTGTCTTGATGATCTTACCATTGGCGAGAACGTGCACTTTATCCGGCTTGATATAGTCGAGCAGACGCTGATAGTGCGTGATCACCAGCATCCCGCGCTCAGGACTGCGCAACGCATTCACACCATCCGCCACCGTTCGCAATGCATCAATATCCAGTCCGGAATCGGTTTCATCCAGAATCGCAAAACGCGGCTCCAGCATCATCATCTGATAGATTTCGAGCCGCTTCTTCTCACCACCAGAAAATCCGACATTGAGAGGACGTTTCAACATATCCGGCGTCAGGTTAAGCTGACCTGCAATCTCGCGCGACATTTTGATAAAGTCAGGCGCAGAAATTTCGGCCTCGCCGCGTGCTTTGCGCTGCTCATTCATCGCGGTTCGAACGAATGTCATGACGGGAACGCCGGGAATCTCAACGGGGTATTGGAAAGACAGGAACAAGCCTTTGGCTGCACGCTCTTCAGGGTCCATCTCAAGCACGTCATCGCCGCTCAGATCAGCAGCGCCGCCGAGCACCTCATACCCCGGGCGTCCAGTCAGCACATAGGAGAGCGTCGACTTGCCTGCGCCGTTCGGCCCCATAATCGCATGAACCTCGCCCGCAGGCACCTCAAGAGAGAGACCAGACAGAATAGTCTTGGCCTCATCACCCTCGCCAACTTGGGCGGTCAGATCATGTATTTTTAACATGCAGCGCATGTAGAGCTGAATGGGCCAAATTCAAAGTGCAAAAGGCCGCACAGCTGGTAAAATCAACCGCCCCAATCGCGGCGATCCATACCCAACAGGTTTTGACCGCTGACAGCCTGCTTCAGATCAACTTCATTCAGCAGGAGCTGGCCGATATAATGGACACTCTCTTCCTTGCCATGAATGACGCGCTTCAGCGCCGTATTGATCGGTGTGGCAACGCCTTGAGGGCCGACAAGCACGAAACTGTCGAGGCCAGGGTTGCGCCCATAATGTTCAGCAAAGGTCGGGTTGGCTTTCAGGAATGTGTCAAACCGCTCCCATTTCCAGGCGAGCTCCGAATTGGCGCGGATCACTTGCCCGAGATAAAGCCCCGCAAAGGTAACGGAATTATCGCCGCGGCCATCCATCATCAGGAATTCTCCGGCGCGTCCTGTCCCGGCCTGAATCTTGTTGATCGTATGGATGTTGGCGAGCCAGCTATCGATTTCCTGAAGGCTTTCGATTGAGAAATCAAGTTTTGAACGGTCGAGCTTGTTCGGCAAAAGGATAAGTGCATCTGCGTCTGGCGCCATAAATTGCGACATGGCTTCTGTAATATCGGCCACGTCAATCGCAGGGGCAGCGCTTTCCTCAAGCGCCGGCGGAATGTCAGCTTCAACAGCCTCTGCTTCTTCAGGCACACTCAAACTCGCGCAACTGGCGAGTAAAACCACAGAAAGAAGCCAAAAACGGGACATATTCTTCACTTTTCGCCTCAGACACGAACTCTACAGCCCTATTACAGCAAACCGCGTGCCGGGTTGGCAAGGTGAGATGTTTTAAGGAGTATCGGACACAGCAGAGGATTGAAATAGAACTTTCGAAAGCTCTATAAGCGCGAAACCGAATTGGCCTGACCCTAGATAAACTTCAAAATCCCCGCAGATTTTTCCTTCATCATCCTTTAAGCAAAACAAAAGCGTAGCAAGTGCTCCCACAGGCGCAACAGCTATCTCCCCAGTGCGTAGCTTTATCTCAGTCTCACAGCAAATTCTTACATCATCGTACAGGTCTAGTGATTTGCCATTTCTATCCGGGCAAGGACGGTGTAACTCTGATCCAACACTAGGCCTAACCAACACTCCCCTCCAGGCTCACCTTAAGCAAGCTCTGCGCTTCAACAGCAAACTCCATAGGTAGTTCCTGTAGCACGTCCCGCACAAAGCCATTGACGAGCAAGGCTACGGCTTCTTCCTCCCCAATCCCG
>CAZGVG010000187.1:0-3071 GCA_964528975.1 uncultured Hyphomonas sp. | reverse complement strand
AATGATCCAAAAGCGAATCCTGAACAATTGCAGCTTATCTTGCAGCGCCGGGTCAATCCGGACCTCGTCATAGATGGCGTAGTCGGACCTAAGACCAGGGCCGCTATTCAGGATATGCGCGGACAGCTTTCGGGTGAGTTGGAAACCGCGCGGGGTGAGTTAGCGACCGCGCGCCAGAGAGCTTTAGAGCTTGAGCAAAGACAGATTTACTCTCAAAACGCCAAAGGCGGATTGTACGACGCAGTTCTTGATCAAATGCCTTTGGTGGGAACAATTGCAGGCGCAGCTATTGGCCTCAGGGGGCGTGGTGGCGCAGTAAAGAAGTCACGCATGAGCGCTGATGCGCTCGAGTCACAGGCAAACTCCCTGCTCAATCCTGGCGCGCTGCCTCCAAAGGCTGTCACAGGCCCAAATAGCTTGAATGAGCGGGCAGCAAACCTGAATGAATTTTGGCGGCTTGGGGGAGCCAAAGAGGATGTCCCGTTCAAACTTACCGCAAAGGGGGAATGGTCCAATAAGGCGAAAGCCACTGACCCTGCGAAGCTGTTCCCAAAAAGCAAAAACCCATTCCGGACGACTGATGCAGGCTTTATTGCTGGCGGTCTTGGGGAGTCGGCTTTGGCAACGCAGTATATGAACGAATCTAAAGCCAACCTGAAGCAGGCAGAGGCCCGTCTCAAGGAAGCTGAAGCGAGCGGAAACTTAGCCGCTTACGAGCAAGCTATGGCGGATATTGAGCAGCAAAAGATGATGATCCAAATCTGGACAACAATGCAGAGGGCGGGCTTAGGGGTTGCTGGCTTTAGGGCGATGGGTGCATTGAAGTCCCCATACGCCACAGCGCGCCCAAATCTAGGTGGTGCGCAACAGGAGCAAGCCTTACTTCTTCAGGGTATCAGCAGGGGAAAGGAAAAGCTTCCCAAAAAGCCGCCCCGCCAGACCCCCGCCAATGATCGATAGTGACACCCAGAGAGGCGTGACCAGCTCACCACCTGCTGGAACCAAGCATATGACACCAAACAGGGTGACATAATCCGAAATATCCACAACGCGTTTTTTCATGACGCAACTGTTAGCAAAACACTTGCCGAAAATCAATAAGGAGCCGTTATGCTTCCAAAACTCTCCACCCGCGCGCACCAGCGCTGCGAGGCCAATATCCTGCGCGCCTATCCCGCCTGGAAACAAGCAGAGCTACGCTATGAAGGCGGTATAGCCTTTGATGAGATGGTTCAGTTCATCGAGCTGTGCAAGGCGCACCTCAGTCAGCTGAAAGGCCAGATTGCAGAGGGCGCAGCGGTTTGCATCGACACGGGGTGGCCGCAGCTGGGCGAAAAGCCTGAGCCAGTTGTAGAGCCAGAGGTGATCATCAAAGAGGTTCCTGTTGAGAAGATTGTCACAGAAACTGTGCAGGTGGAGAACCCTGAAACGGTCGCGAAGCTTGAAGAGATGGAAGCCTTGTTTGGTGAGACCAAGGCAGAGCTTGACGGACTTAAGGCGCGATCTGAGGCGGCTGTGTCAGAGGCACCCGATGATCAGCCGCCCGCAAGCATAGCTGATCTCTTTGTCTCAGACAGACCTTACGCGGAGCAAGCGCAAGCCCTTTGGGATCGTTACAATGAGTTGACTAATAAGATCATGATGAGTCTTGCCAGCGATGCAGAGCGCGCAAAGCATGGCAGGCTGCAAGGCGAACTAGATTGGATCAAGCGCCACGTCTTTGAGGGCGTTTAATGGCTGACGGGCAGGGCTATCCTTATGGTGATGTTGTCAGGGCGCTTGAGCAAACCGGATGGCTTAAGAGCGAAATCGAGCGGAAGGCCGACAAAGAGGACCTGGCGCGACTTGAGGGCATACTAAAGGATTTCGCGAGGCGAGAGAACGAACGCCAGCTGGAAAAGTGGAAGTCTTCACTTAACGACTGGTGGCGCTTTGAGCAGCTTCAGCTGAAGGGCCTTTTGGCAGATGCCATCAAAACAGATCGCGAAGAGCAGGAGGCTGTTCGCATTAAAGTTCTTGAAGAACAGGGCATGGAGATCGGCCCGGATGGGAGGCCGAAAAGCAAGGTCAATCCGGTGAGGTCGTTTCTGGCGCGTCATTGGGCTATCCCGGTCGTGATCATTGCATTTATCGCGATAGCAAAACCCGCATGGATTGGCGCGGGGATTAGCTTCATTCGCATGTTTAGCTAGGGGCATTTATGGGCATTACAAAGAGTGATCTGGCGGCTGCTGGCCGCTGGATGCGAGACCACTTTAGCAACTGGTTTGCTAATTCATTCGTGATGGTTGGCGTTTTTCTGATCATCATCTGCTCGATCTTCATCGGCATGTACTTTGACGGCATCTATGCCCGTCGATGGTCACCAGATGCAGGATCGGGCGACATATTCCGCAACTATGGCTGGCTGATCAGCTTGGCTATGGTGTTCTTCACCGCGGTTGGCGTGAAGGCCTTTCAGGAGGGAGCGAGGGCGGCTGGTGTCATCTTCATCATCTGCGGCGTATACTTCACCATCTTGAGCGCAACGCAGTCTGTAGGTGTCGTGACGCTGAAGGCGCAACAGATGATGGCGAGCGCTGATGCTTTTGAGAAGATAGAGACAACGGACACCACGCGGCTCGATTTCCTGAAGGCGGAGCGCCAAGAGATTATTGACACGCGAAATAGCGAGATAGCGCGCATTGAAGGCAGCATCGACGCGATCCGTAATGATGACATTCCAGGCATTCCGCGCCGGGATCAGGACAGTATCGATCTTTACAATGAGCGCATTGATCGGCTGCGGAATGAGGCGAGTGAAAAGGTCGCGTTATTGGGGGATGAGATTAAGGCCGAGATGGCTTCGCCTGAAAGTGTTGCAAGTGTTGAGGTCGCGCCAGCGCGTTTCGATGCCGGCATAGACTTTTGGGCCTATGTTCTGACCTTCGGCAAGCCCACGGACGAATACAAAGAGGGCCTGACTTATTGGTATATGCTCTTTTGGTCCATCGGGTGCCCAATCATGGGTCAGATGCTTGCGGTCTATCTGGTGATCACCCGGCGCACAGCGACTGAGGCCGCGAAGAAAG
>CAZGVG010000186.1:0-3168 GCA_964528975.1 uncultured Hyphomonas sp. | reverse complement strand
GGTTTACCCGCCGACCCTGAAAGTTCAGACGCCATCTCTCTGGAAGTCCGCTTATCCGGTGATACGGATCGTATGAATTGGGTTGTTGGCGGCTATTATTTTGATGAAGACCAAGATCAGCAATTTAATGTTGATCAAGGAGTTGCGCAGAACATCATCTACGATTTTGATCTGGCAACAGAAAGCTTTGCGGCCTTTGGTCAGGCCGATTACGCGATACAGGATAATCTACGCCTAATTTTCGGGGCGCGTTACACCGAGGACACGCGTGAGATCATAGACGGTAGATCCTTTGCTGTTAATACGAGTGGCGGCTGCAATTTTAACCTTGGCGGTCCCTTTGCAGGCCCGGTGACACCCGATAATCCTGCTTTTGTAACGGATCCACTCTGCCAAATTGATGAATATGATGATGGCGCAACATATGATGATGTGTCTTGGAAATTTGGTTTTGAAGCTGACGTGTTTGAAGACAGTCTATTGTACGCCACAGTCTCACGCGGCTTTAAGGCCGGTGGCTTTAACACTCAAAGTGCATTTGGGGGAATAGGTACCGAAGCAGACGAATATGATCCCGAGACCCTGACGTCATATGATGTTGGCTTGAAAAATAACTTAATGGATGGTCAGTTACAGTTAAACCTTGAAGCGTTTTTCTGGGACTATAAAGATCACCAGGAGCCGATCATTCTGCAAACGGCTTCCGGTGGCCTTAATCGAGCCTTTGTTAATGCAGGCGAAGCCGAAATTTATGGAATAGCCGTCAGCACTGTGGCGCAGCCATGGGAGGGCGGCAGGATTTCAGCTGGGGTTGAATGGTTACAATCCGAATATACTGATTTCACATATCAAGTCCCACAGGCTAGATTCGGTGCAGCCGAATGTGTGAATACAAATGCCGATAATTTTGTTCTTTCCCCAGCCGGCCCGGGCTTTTCAGGCCCAGTCAATGTCGACTGTTCTGGTTTTGATGTGGCCCGTGCGCCGGAAATCAGCTTCAATGCAAATTTCAATCAAGAGTTTAGTGTTGGAGAGGCCCTGCTCGTCGGGAATGCGAATGTAACCTATGCGGATGAGCGTTGGGCTGGTGTTGCTTTCAACGACAACCAGCGCGCAGACTCTTATGCTCTCGTGGATCTTACAGGGACTTACTACCCCACTGGAGATGGTTGGAGTTTGGCAGTATTCGTTAGGAACGCCTTGAATGAAGAAGTTGTTTCAAATGTAGATAATCATAACTTCTCAGGTGTCGGCAATGGTGCAGCTCAACCGAAACGTTCATTTGGCGTTCGTCTATCCGCAGACTTCTAGTTTCCTCCCTCTGCCCGCCCAACGCTCGTTGGGCGGGCTTTTTTTATAAACAAGCGCAACGCATCAGGGTGCACTGAATGGTATACAGACCTAGTCGTCGGGCGGCTCTCAAAGGAATTGGCGCAAGTGCAACCGGGTTGCACCTCACGGCCTGCGCCACTTCTGGGATACCGATCAATAATCAAAAGAGCAGCAAACCAAACATCGTGTTCATTCTCGCTGACGATTTGGGCTATGCCGATCTGTCCTGCTATGGTCGGCGAGAGTACAAAACGCCCAACATTGATAAATTAGCGGCAGACGGGCTGAGGTTCACCAGCGGGTACGCCAATAGTGCCGTTTGCTCGGCAACACGCACAGGTTTGATTACAGGGCGCTATCAGTATCGTTTCCCCGTCGGTCTCGAGGAGCCTTTGGGGTTCAACCCGGCCGGCTTAGAGCCTGATGTTATTACTCTGCCTGGTGAGCTTAAACGCCTAGGTTATGAGACGGCTCTGGTTGGCAAATGGCATATGGGCGTTCTGCCAGACTATGGTCCTCTGAAAAGCGGCTATGATCATTTCTATGGCATCCGCGAGGGCGGGGTCGACTATTTCTCGCATGACATTTTCGGAGAGAATGATCTCTGGGACGGCGAAGTGAATATTGAAGAATCCGGATATATGACAGATCTTCTGGGGGATCGGGCGATTTCGCAACTCGAAGCGTTTTCGGCCTCAGAGGCGCCGTTCTTTATGAGCCTGCATTTCACAGCGCCGCACTGGCCCTGGGAAGGAAATAATGCGGAGGGCAAGGCCGAAGCGGATCGTTTGGGGGAGATGCAATCGCCGATGGCCATCCTTCACTATGATGGCGGCAGCATGCAAACCTATGCTGAGATGGTCACGCGCTTAGATGATCAGGTTGGCCGCGTCTTGGATGCGCTGAAACGTCTGGGGATGGAAGACAATACGATTATTGTGTTCACCAGCGACAATGGCGGCGAACGCTTCTCCGACAACTGGCCGTTTACCGGAGCAAAGGGTGAGCTTTTAGAGGGCGGCATTCGCGTGCCAATGATCGTGAAATGGCCGGGCAAGGTTGAGGCCGGATCTGAGAGCGATGCGCCTATGATCACGATGGATTGGATGCCGACTTTCATCGCTGCGGCAGACGAAAGCGCGTCGTCATCTGTCGACTTTGACGGGGTCAATTTGATGGATCTTCTTCTCAAGGGCGAGGGTCCCGACGAGCGGGCGCTTTATTGGCGCTACAATATGCACGATCAGAAGGCCATCCGTGTGGGTCGGTGGAAATATCTTCAGATTGCCGGCAATGAGTTCTTGTTTGATGTGGTCGCGGACCCGTTGGAGCGGGGCAATCAAAAGCTGCGCCAGCCGGAAATTTTCGCTGATTTGAAGGCGCGTTATAGCGCCTGGGATTCTCAGATGCTGCCATACACGGCGGAGAATTTTTCAACCGGACCAATTGGGGCAAATACAGCCGACCGTTACGGTCTGACAAAAGCAACAACTTTTGACCAAGACCCATTCTAAAAACTACGGCCTCCCGCATTCATTTGCTGCAAGCTCAAGCATGCCGATCGGTCTTTAACTGTCCTGGATTTGAATGATGGATATTGCAAGAACGCCTTTTGACCGCCGCGCCCCCGGCCCACTGCAAATCGGGATTATCTTATTCACTGTCTGTTTGAGTGTTCTTGTCACGGCGGTTCTGGGCCCGAGCCTGCCAAAAATGCAGGCGCACTTTTCAGAGATCAAAATCGCGCCTCAACTGGTGCCGCTCGCAATGACCGTCCCTATGCTGATGATGGCAATCTTCAGCATGGCAGCGGGGTCTATCAGCGACCGATATGGG
>CAZGVG010000185.1:0-3201 GCA_964528975.1 uncultured Hyphomonas sp. | reverse complement strand
CACGCTCCACCGATGCCGAATTATTTGATGTCCTCTCTGATCTCATTCGCCCGCTCAAAGATGGTCACCTCGAACTCGCCGCTAAAGTCAAAGGCAAAGAGATGCGGTTTGAGCCAGGACAAAGCTCAGTGGGTGATGCGCTTGACCGGATATCCGCGCGCGAAGGTCAGGACAAAGCAGGCCTAACAAACAAGTTGATGCAGCAATACTGGATAACAGGTATCCGCAAAGAGATCCTGAGCGGAGACGGTGAAATGGCCGCGAATGATATGATTCAATACGGTATTGTTTCGGATGACATTGGCTATATCGCTATCGCCGTTGAGGCGGGATATGCCGAAAAAGGGGAAGGCTTTGAGGCCGATGATCTCGCTGTTCTGCACGCGACTTTAGACCAGGCCATTGCGCAGTTTAATCAAGGCTCTGTAAAGTCCGTCATCATTGATCTCAGTGTAAACTTTGGCGGATATGACTTCATATCACGCGCCATCGCCGAACGGTTCGCTATGCAGCCCGCGCTCGCCTACACGAAGTTTGCTGCCGACTCGACCCTTCAGGACCCGTATCCGATTTCGATCACGCCTTATTCCGGTGCTCGCTATACAGGGCCTGTTGTCCTTGTGACGTCTGACGTGACAGTCAGCGCTGGTGAAATGCTAACCATGGCACTGCGCACACAACCGAATGTAACCCATGTGGGCGAGGCCACACGCGGCGCGCTTTCCGATGTTTTGGAAAAGCGGCTTCCGAATGGCTGGCGTCTCGAATTATCGAACGAGGTGTATCACGATCACACGGGTGAGTTTTGGGAAGGGCGTGGCATCGCACCGCATGTGCCGCTTCAAATCTTCAATCCTGACAATCCTTTTGAAGGTCATGTCGAGGCCATCAGTTCAATTATGGTGGAGATTGATAAGGGTGGATTTGTTGCGCTGTCATCATCCCTTCAGAACAGCGGAGGAGAGTAATGTGCTGGATGCCAGATTGGTAGCAGATGAGTTCAAAATACAGATAAGCGATGAGTCCCCTGCAATGATAACGCCAGTGCCCCTGTCATGTCTAACGACATCAGACCTTATCTGCATCCAGATTATACCGACAGATGTTACTCATTCCGGAGTGCGAACGACCCTCTCAAATATGGGCGTAAATTTGCTATCTCTTGATGATGACAAGAGGCTGCCTTGGCGAAACGAATTATTTTTAAGCACCTTGCAAGAGAAAGCATGTCGACAAGTTGTTATCCTGGCGCCTGTACTGAACACATTTATTCACGCCTTGAGCCAAACCGTTCTGCAACTCGGATATCTTACCTTCATCGCCGGTGATGAACTGTAGGATATCGCCTTGCATAAAATACTTAGGCTGACACAGGCCGGGGTGATCTTAATAACACCTGATGAGTTGATCGCCGAGTTGTCACTGACAGAAATAACGCATCCAGAAGGAGAGTAACGTGAATTTTGACAATACCAAGATATTGAAATCGAGCCTTACGTTTACATGTGCAAAAGTTGCAGTAGCCATGATCTTATTGGCGGGATGCGCCTCGATGGTTCAACCTCTAAGGACGACCAAAACTGTAGAACTGGCGCAGACATGTGATATCTCGCGGGACGGCATTCTGTCATGGCGTGACTATAAGGCATCATCGCAAAGACAACTCCCTTACAGCGTTAGATATGAAGGGTGCGGTAAAACGCTCTATTATATCGCCGCCAATCATACGAATGAACCTGACAGCAAAACCTATCAGGCCATTGAAACTGTTTTTAAGCGCGACGATGTCGATATGGTGATTGTCGAAGGCTTCCCGTCTCAATCAGGAATTAGCCCAACCAAAATGTTGACCTATGCGAAAAGCGTTAAAAACAATCATGCTGACAGCGAACCCTATTTTTCAATTCGTCAAGCGACAGCGTCTGGCGCTGACTTTATGGGGGGCGAACCCACAGACTCAGATATTTTAAGAGCCGTCGCAGATAAAGGAATTTCTCCAGTTGACCTTCTCGGATTTTATATTGTCCGCCAAATTCCTCAACTCATCCGCAGCAAAAGTCTCTCCGATCATCGCGATCCCAGGCTAGAAAATGAAATTTTCAATATTGTGGGATCATTCGCGCAATCCACTCAAATGCCCATTGAGGTGTTTAACCAAATTGATGGCTTAGAACCTTTTCTCAAATGGTATCAGACGACCAATGGATTAGATTTTTATGAGAGTTTTCGCGTGGAGGACGCATGGCCTGCAAGTGCGGTAGCTGAGCCACGCGAGACGAACAGGCTATCTGATCTCGTGGCGGATGCCAGAGACCAACATATTATTGGCATCATTCAAGATGCCGTCGCGTCTCATAAGACTGTTATGGTCGTCTATGGGGGTAGTCATCATACTGTTCATGCTCCCGCTTTGGATGCAGCATTTCCTAAAGCCGAAATTTTAAAGCTATCTCCCAACCCTTGAGGGAAGACACTTATGCGTTGCTAATTTCGCTATTTTGTAGCCGCATCATTGCTGCCAATTCTTATGCTGCTCGTTCCGACTCTGGCATTTGCGCAACTTAAAGATAATCCGTTTAATGATAGCTATGGTTCGTCGGCGCTGCTGGCAGACGTTTTATCAACGTGCGCAGCCGAATTGGATGTGAGCGCTATGTCGCTAACTGTCCTAAATGAGGAAGATGATATTGTCTCTGAACATGCAGGAGATTCGATATCGGATCAATCGCTGTTTCAAGCAGCGTTTATGTCAAAGTCTGTTACAGCGGTTGCCGTTTTATTGTTAGCCAATAAGCACCAAATTCATCTCGACGAGGATGTTCGTCCACATATCACAAGTTTGGATTGGACACGGATAAAGGGCGGCGACTGTAGCGTGGCAGCTTTGCGATAATCTCTTCAGGCTTTAGTTTCTTGCCCATAGTTCAGCTCCATATCTGAAGCCGGTAATAACTCAAATAATGGACCACTTTTCTGGAAGCAGACCAGGAGCAACTCCGAGCTCAACACCCGGTGGTAGTGATCATGGAATTGGCAAAAGTCGCCTTAACTATGACCTCAGAATTCCATTCGTGATACAATTCTGACGTTCCATATGTTCGCTTCAGAGCGATTTAAATCGCTCTCTTTCGTCTCCTATGACGCCTGGAGCAGACATTAGCTTAGCGTCTCAAAATCGCCCCAAATCAGAACCTAAGGATA
>CAZGVG010000184.1:0-3202 GCA_964528975.1 uncultured Hyphomonas sp. | reverse complement strand
CTGTTCTCTCCAACTCTAGCTTGAGTTCCCCCGGCTTCCCTGAAGCGCGGGCCATTGGTGCTGGCGGAAACCTGAGCCTTCAGCCCGGTTCATGCGCGCAGCGCGGAACCTGCTTCCCTTGCGTCGCCCAAAGGGCGTTAGCGCAGTGCAGATAAGAGCCTTCAGCCCGGTTCATCGGAGGCGCGAAGCGACGATCGGGAACCCGCTACCGCAAAGCGTGAGGCGAAGCCTCTTAGCGCTTTGCAAAACCCAAGCGCAGTGAAAAGGCGCTATCACCCCGGACTCGCGGCGCTTCCCGCTAAGAGCCCGCCATCCAGTGTCAGCTCTGCCCCCGTCATATAGGCGGCGTCATCGCTGGCCAGCATCAAACACAAAGCGGCCACTTCCTCTGGCATGCCGAAGCGTTTCAGTGGCGTATCGGCGACGAGAGCGGCCATCTTCTCTTCCCGGTCCGGGCCATCGCCCAGCATCGGCTCCCAGATCGGGGTCAGGATAGCGGCCGGGTGGATCGAGTTACAGCGAATGTTCCAGCCTTGCTGCGCGCAATAGAGCGCTACTGATTTGCTATGGTTGCGGATCGCTGCTTTCGAGCTGGCATAGGCCGCCGCGCCCGGAATGCCAACCAGACCAGAGCGCGAAGAGATATTGATAATACTGCCCGAGGCTTTGGCCTTCATCGCCTTGATCGCATAGCGGCAGCCCATAAAAGTGCCGTCCAGATTGACCGCATGAACCGCATGCCAGGCCGCAAGCGAAGCCTTCTCCGGATCGTGGATCAGCTCGCCGTTCTCAAAGCCGGTAATGCCGGCATTGTTGACCAGAATATCGAGGGCCGGGATCGCCTCCTCAATGCGGGTCCAGTCGGCTTCGCTGGACACATCTAAAGGCTCATAACGGGCTTTGATGCTGCTCGCTAAGGCGCGGCCCTCATCATCATTGATGTCGGTGATGATGACCTCGGCCCCTTGAGCGGCAAAGGTCTTGGCAATTGCGGCGCCAATGCCGCGTGCAGCCCCGGTGATCAGGGCGGTTTTGTTTTTCAGTTTTTGCATGAGTGAGCTTTCGAATGAATAAAACAGCGAGCGCTTATGCAGCGCCAGTAACGGATGATCTCGTTAGGCCGGAGGACCGGTGTCGCTAGTTCATGTGTCTCGTAAAGCTCCTATCTATAGGCCTACATAGAAAGATTGAAGCTGATCGGTCAAGCTATGGCTCGATCTCTTCGCCCACAAGTTCAACTGGAACTTCAAAACCGCATATGTCGAGCACTTCCGGGGGCTTGCGATAGAAGAAGTCTTCTTCCCGAACGCGCTTGGCGGTTTTGGCGTCCTCGAACGCCTCGCTCGGCATAGCCATGACACGGTAGCGCGGACGGAACTTTTCCACCAGATCAGCGGCGACTGTAACCGACAGGATCTGGTCGCCCTGATCCGGCGCTTGAATGACACCGCTCTCAATCGAGCGCACACCCCGCTTCAGTTTCTGGACATGCTGCATACCCTCAATCACACGTCCGAAGACGGTCAGGTTGCGATCAAGATAGCGCTGAGCATCCAGCACGATATAGAACTCCGTGCCGCCACTATCGGGATCATTATCACGGGCCATAGCGAGGGCGCCAGGGCAATGCAGCAGCCATTCCTTGCCAAGGCTCTCACTGCGCCCAATCGCGAAGCCGTCTATGTGGCCGACGATTGGTGCGAACAGATCTGCATTCCCAAGGGGGACAAATTTTGCATCAGAGATCGGTCTGTCATTCTCATTGGCGACGGTCGGGTAGTCTGCGATGACATCTTCGTCCTGCAGCCCGCCCTGCGCAACGAAGCCATCGATCACGCGGTAGAAACGCTCGCCATTATATACCCCGTCGCGGCTGAGCTGGCGGAACTGCTCGCTATGACCGGGGGCGAAGGCCGGGTTCAGCTCAATCACGACGCGGCCATGGACGGTGTCCATTAGGACCAGGTTCTCTGGGGCAATATCCCGCCAGTCCGGCGCGAGCGCTGAGGCAATCTCGTCTGGTGTGATTTCGATTTCAGCTGCCTCCTGAGCAACGCAAGCAGACGAGGCGAGAAGAGCCAGAGTGCTGAGAATGGCGGCGCGCATATACTTCTCCTGCGAGGGATAGCTTGAGGGAAATGCCTAGCGAGATGCGGCGGCTTTGGCCAGTCATAGTTAATGACCGACGCTGCACCAAGGCTTTGGTCCGCCATAGGCAATGGCCTGACCCTGAGCCAGGAGACGTTCGGAAAGGGCCTCGCCCTCATTGGTGGTGACGGCTGCGATCACGCGCCCGCCATACTTGTCCTGGCTGATGCGTGACAGCGTAACGGTGCTGCCCACTGGAGACGCCGCGTTAACCGCCGCTTTGGCTTCGCGCGCGAGGGCTTTCTCGGCCTCGCACTTTGGGCGGTAAAGCTCTGGCGCATCAATTCCGCGAAGCCGAACAGAGACCTCAACGGTTTGGTCGACCCAGATCATCGCGCGAACCTTGATCGTGTCGCCATCAACAACCTTGATAACCTCAGCCGGGACCGGGCCGGGCAGACGTTCTGCACAGGCAAAGGAGCATGGGACGAATCCGAAACAAAATACAACCAAAAGGCGAAACATGATTTTGGTTGTATATGTGCTTGTGCCCCTCGTAAAGCCCTATTCGGTGATCTTGAGCGCGTTTGTCTTTGTATGGAAATAGATCGGCAAGCCCGCAATGAAGAGCAGCAATCCCCAAGCTAGAACTTCGAGACCTGACCCTAGAATGGTAAAGACCGTATAGAGTAAAGCGAGACCTGCGAGCGCGGCCCAGGCTCTGGCGTCTCGCCATGAGTGCTTGAATTCTGCCAGTGCGCTGACCAGCAGCGGCACTAGGATCGCCAGTGTGCTCATCATGATCAGAAACTCGAAGAGGTCGACGAGCCCTTTGGAATAGTTCATCAATAGGAGGATCGAAGCAAACACCGCCGCTAGTATGAGCGACAGCGAAGATGCACCGTCGCTGCCACTGCGCGCAAGTATCCTTGGTGCATTACCATCCAACGCAACGGCAATCGGCAGCTGGCCAGCAACAAACACCGTGCCGTTTAGGGCCCCGGCGGTCGAGACCATTGCGCCAACAGCGATGAGGCCCGGCCCCCAACTGCCCAGTGCGCGCGCTGCATCGGAGAAGGGACTGGTTGATGTTTCCAGAGTTTCGGCGGGCACA
>CAZGVG010000183.1:0-3206 GCA_964528975.1 uncultured Hyphomonas sp. | reverse complement strand
TGGAGTATAGACGAGATCGAACCCGGTCGGATTGGGCGGGGAAAACGAGGAGCTGCTTTCGGCGTTAAAGTAGACTTTCTCTCGGCTCGAATTAGATATCACTCTCGTAATTGTGATTTATCGGATGGTCCCCGCTGGGCGAGCTGTCTGATATGGGTCAAGCAAGAATTTACTTGGAGGTACCGGCATGAAACGAGCGCTTATTATAGCTGCAGCAACCTTGGCCCTTATTGGCAGCCCTGCCGTCGCTGGCGGAGGCGGTGGCGGGAGTTCGAGTTCACCGAGCAGCTCCGGGCCCAGTTACGATCCTGTCGAAGAATATCAAGAGGGCGTTGAACAACTCAAAGCTGGCGAATATTCAAAAGCGGAGCGTGCATTTAAACGCGTCGCCAAGGTGGCAAAGAAGGACGCAAATACTCAATATATGCTGGGTCTCTCCCATTATGGACAAGACGAGCTAAAACCTGCGGCACGCGCCTTTAACAAGGCAATGAAGTATGATGCAAAACTCTATCGCGCCTATGGTAAACTCGGCCTCGTCCATCTCAAAACTGGAGATCAGGATGAGGCTGACAAGGTCTTATCTAAACTTCAAGCCGCTTCGTTAGAATGCGCTGATATCTGTCCAGAAGCACAGGATATTGCAAACGCCGTCACAGAGATTGGGGACGCTCAAAATGCAGGCGAAGAAGTTGAAACATCTAGTCTGAGCCCAGTTCTGCAATCTGTCAGTCTTGAGACAGGCGACGTGCTATATTCCGAGGCCATCAGACTGATTAATCTAGGAGCATACGACCAAGCTATTGCAGAATTGCGATCGGCAGGCGAGATTCTTGGACCCCACCCGGATGTGTTGACCTATTTAGGCTTCGCGCATCGTCAGAAAGGCGACAGACTTGAAGCGTTCACCTATTACGAAGCCGCGTTAAACATAGCGCCAGATCATTTGAGCGCAAATGAGTATCTCGGTGAGTTTTATGTTCAACTTGGTGAATTGGATCAAGCAAAGGTTCAACTTGATAAGCTGAACCAACTTTGCCCATTTGGCTGCGCGCAAACGGAAGAATTAGCGAAGTGGATTGCTGGCGCAGAGGCTTGAGATCCTGCGCCGCTAGTTTTGCGGTTGCCTTAATCGCAACTGCTTGTCACGTGACGCCTGAAACTGGTGAAGTCTCGACACCTGAGATCGATGCGCTCAATTGGATCAGTGAAGGCGTCGATCCGGTTGAGCATCTGTTACAACGACCTGCAACTTGTCTCTCTGAACGCAAAGACGCCGCTGTGATGCGTGGGGCATTGCTATTTGAGAGCCCGTTCATTCTCGGAGGACAGGCCGCCAAAAGCGGCATGAGCTGCGCCGCTTGTCACAGGAATGGTCGGGGAAATCCAGATTTTGCTCTCATCGGAATTTCTGGCCCGCCAGGAACCGCCGATGTAACGAACGGCTTTTTCTCAAAGGGGCGGGCTGACAATGTATTCAATCCCGTTCCTATTCCCGACCTTGCAAGCCCTGACGGGAAAACACGTATCGACAGAACGAAAACGGGCCTCCTCGAAGACTTTCTATCGCGTCAAGTCACCGAAGAGTTTGATGGGCCTGCACCTGACCCGGGCGTCATAGCGGATATTGCAGCCTACATCCGTGCGCTTGATCATCGCCACTGTTTACCCGATGAATTCGAGCCTCAAACGTGGCAGTACGAGCTTTCTCTCCTACGTTTGGCCTCGGCCTACATCAATGCGAACCATCTGGAGGCATCTAATGCTTATGTGGATGCGATGCGCGCGGCGCTGGGGCGAATAAATGCAAGATATCAAACCCCGGAATCTCATGCCGTACGAGACCGATTGCTCGATATGAGCAGAAAATTGGCAGACTACCCAAATACACGTCTATCTGCGCGCGCTTTCGTAGAGTTGGAATATTTGCTCCAGAAGCACGAACATCAATCTTTCTACAAAGAAGAGAATCTTATGGCGGTGCTCAAGTAAGTGTCGTTGTCTTATCAATTAGCCGCTTCTGACCCTTAACAGACTATGCTCTTGGTCATCAGTCCTTCGGATACAGCATGGAAAAGCTTGGCGGCGTGAAACAGCGTCGGATCGATAACGAATAAGCTTTGCGACGGCTTTCGTCTTCGCTACAGTCTGGGTATAGAATCCCGCAGGAGAACACCGATGTCAGATAGCTCTAGAATTGATCGCAGGCAGGCGCTTGGCCTGGGCGTTGCCGCAGCCGCCATTGCGACGCAGGCCGCGTGCGCGCAGACCGGAACGGCGAGCGCTGAGGGGCTTGATCTGTCTGGCAAGTCGGTTCTGATCACTGGGGCGTCGTCAGGCTTTGGGAGGCTCGGCGCAGAGCATTATGCGCGGCTAGGCGCGAAAGTGTTTGCGACGATGCGGAACCTGCCACGCGCCGAAGCAGACGAGTTGCTGGAGCTGGCGCGCACGGACGGGCTGGATATTAGCGTGATCGAGATTGATGTGACCTCTGATGCGCAGGTTGAGGCAGGTGTGGCGCAGGCGCTGGCTGCGAACAATGGCAAGCTGGACGTGCTGATCAACAATGCCGGGATTTCGATTGGCGGACCTGTTGAAGTGCAGGATATGGAAGCCGCGCAGCTGATCTTCGATACGAATGTCTATGGCTGTCACCGCATGGCGCGGGCAGTATTGCCTAGCATGCGGGCGAATGGTGGTGGGCAGATTTTCAATGTTTCTTCGCAGCTTGGCCGGGTCATTATTCCGGGCTTTGGGCTGTATTCCGCCACCAAATTCGCGGTCGAGGCGATGAGTGAGCAAATGGCGTATGAGTTGGTTCCCCACGGCGTTGATGTGACGATTATTCAACCTGGCGGATATCCGACGAATATCTGGGCCAATAATAATCGCTACAGTGCGCCGCTGAAAGCGCGCTTGGATGCGGAGCGGCTGGAAGCCTATGCCGCTATGACCGCAGGGATGGGCGAGCGGACAGGTGGCGGCTCAACCGATCCGATGGATATTCCGCGCGCGATTGCCGAGATTATGGCCATGCCGAAGGGCACACGGCCGCTGCGAAAGGCGCTGCACCCGGAGGCGCGGCCTCAAGAGGTGGTGAATGACGTATCAGCACAGGCGCAGATCGCAATGCTCGGCGAGTCGCAGCTTGGACCATGGGTGAAGGATGTGCTGGGGCGTTAGTGAACGACTTAAGTCGCCCTAAA
>CAZGVG010000182.1:0-3232 GCA_964528975.1 uncultured Hyphomonas sp. | reverse complement strand
ACAGCCCAGACATCACGGCGAAATGCAGACCTCATCCGCGCTCTGCCCCGCGCTTGATCGAAAGAACACCGGTGCGGCTTACTTCAACAAGGCCCAGAGGCTCCATCAGCGCACAGAATTGATCAATCTTGTCACTTGCGCCGGTCAGCTCAAAAATGAAGCTCTTATTCGTCGTATCGATGACTCGGGCGCGGAATATTTCGGCGATGCGCAGCGCTTCAACGCGCTTATCGCCTTCACCGGCTACCTTGATCAGCGAGAGTTCCCGCTCAATCCCGCGCTTTGATTTGGTAATATCTGTAACACTAGCTACAGGCACCAAGCGTAATAGCTGCGCCTCGATCTGCTCAAGTGTATGAGCTGATCCATTTGTAACAATCGTGATGCGGGAGCGATGACGGTCCCGGTCAACTTCGGCCACGGTCAGGCTTTCAATATTATACCCACGCGCCGAGAATAGCCCAACCACGCGGCCTAGGACGCCCGGCTCATTGTCAACGATAACCGCAAGCGTACGACGCTCGTCGGCTTCATCCACATGGCTCATATCATAGGCGCTCGCAGGCGCCGCTGAAGTCGTTTCACTCATTGCACAGTCTCCCGGCGATCAGACAAGTCGAGCCCAGGACGGCGCGACTTCAGCATGCTTTTCAATGTTTCAGACCGCGTTCTGGCATCCTGGCGATGCTCGATCCGCTGATCATCATACCGCCCGACGATTGCATCACGGCGGCGTGGATCGAAATGTGCCTGCAGTTCAGAGACCAGCAGGCGGCGGCAATCCTCGATAAAGTCTGCGCTGTTATCCGCCGTCGGGCCGCTTTGGCGGCTCAGCGCTTCAAGCTCATAATAGGCAAACATCAACGCATCTAAAATCGGGGGCCGAGAGCCGCGATAGGCCCCCTCTTTTTCAACACCCTTACCGTCTGGCTCGATGTTTGGGAAAAATAGCCGTCCACGCTCAACCAGTGAAGAGATGGCCAGCATCATGTTGACGCGCTGCTGCAGGAAGCTGGCATCATTCTTTTGATGCTGCCGGGTCCGGGCAAACATCGCCGCGCGGTTTAGTGTATCAATACAAGCATTGCCCCAGCCGAGGCTTTGCTGATCCAGACTGTGGCGCAAATTCTCAAGCTGTAAGGCCTGCTGCTTGCGAGTTTCAGCCCGGCTAATCAACGCTCCAAAGACGGCAATGCCCGCTGAGAGCAGCGCCACCACAATTTCGATATGACCACTTAGCCAGTTGAATAGATTCTCTACACTCATGACGATCCCCTGTGTCAGGCTTTGACTTCTGCCAGAGGGAAGGCGCGCGGAAAAGATGGCAGACTGCATTAGACGAGCTTTCGTCCAGCTTCATCAATCTCATCACCGGTAATTTCCGACAGGATCATCTCATTATGCGCTGCGCCTGATGGGATCATAGGAAGGCAGTTTTCAGCCTTGGTCACGCGGCAATCAAAGACAACCGGGCCGTCAAAGTCGATCATCTCCTGAATTTTCGCGTCCAGCTCAGCCGGGTTATCGCAGATGATCCCCTTGCCGCCATAGGCTTCAGCCAGCTTCACAAAGTCAGGCAGGCTTTCGGAGTAAGAGTGGCTATAGCGCTCCCCGTGCAGCAATTCCTGCCACTGGCGCACCATGCCCATCCACTCATTGTTGAGGATAAACACCTTTATTGGCAACTTGTGCTGCACCGCTGTTGAGAGCTCCTGCATCACCATCTGAACCGAGGCTTCTCCAGCAATATCGATCACTAAGGCTTCGGGGTGCGCGGCCTGGATACCAACTGCTGCGGGAAGGCCATAGCCCATGGTGCCGAGGCCGCCAGACGTCATCCAGCGATTAGGCTCCTCGAAATGATAATGCTGTGCTGCCCACATTTGGTGCTGGCCAACTTCTGTCGAAATATAAGTGTCGTGAGCCTTGGTCATTTCATACAGGCGCTCAACCGCATACTGTGGTTTGATCTCACCGGCATTTTCGCCATAGGCAAAACAATCGCGCGCTTTCCAGGTTTCAATCTGAGCCTTCCATTCGGCAAGATCAGGCGTCTTGGTCGCCCCCCAAGCCTTGATCATTGCGCCCAAAGCCTCGCCGCAATCGGCAATCACCGGAATGTCTGCGCGGATCACTTTGTTGATAGAGCTTGGATCAATGTCGATATGGATCTTTTTTGATCCCGGCGAGAAAGCGTCAATGCGCCCGGTCACCCGGTCATCAAACCGCGCGCCAACACAGATCATCAGATCACAATCATGCATGGCGTGGTTAGCCTGATACGAGCCATGCATCCCCAACATACCAAGCCAATCCTCGTGGCTCGCCGGAAACGCGCCAAGCCCCATCAGGGTCGATGTCACAGGAAACCCGGTCAATTCCTGCAGCTTGCGGAGTTTCTCACTCGCCTGAGGACCGGAATTGATGACCCCGCCGCCTGTATAAAAGACAGGCCTGCGGGCTTTCTTCATAATGGCGACCGCCTCCTTGATCGCTGCTGCGTTTGGCACAGTCTGCGGCTTATAGGTGGTTTTATGTATGCCATCCTTGCCGGTATAGGTCCCGGTCGCAAACTGAATGTCTTTCGGAATATCAATCACGACGGGACCTGGCCGGCCCGTGGTTGCGATCAGGAATGCTTCATGGATTGTGCGTGCCAACTCGTTCACATCGGTCACGAGATAATTATGCTTTGAGCAGGACCGCGTAATCCCAACCGTATCGCACTCTTGAAACGCATCGGTTCCGATCAAGTGCGACGGAACTTGTCCGGTAATGACAACCATAGGGATAGAATCCATCATCGCATCAGCAATCGGCGTCACCATGTTCGTCGCACCCGGGCCGGACGTCACCAGAGCTACACCCGCCTTTCCAGTAGACCGCGCATAGCCTTCGGCCGCATGCCCAGCGCCTTGCTCATGGCGCACGAGGACATGCTGAATTTCTGGTGTTGTGAAGAGTGCGTCATAGATCGGCAGGACCGCCCCGCCCGGATATCCGAACATAACCTCTACCCCTTGCTCCTTCAGCGCAGTTGTCACGATCTCTGCGCCTGTCATCTGACGCGTTTCGGTCTTGGCCTTAGGGGTGGTCTGCGTGTCCATGATCTTGGTCCTTGGGGTTTGCAGGTTGAGAATATCGGCGAGAAATTAAGTAAAGAAAAAAGGGTCTCTGGTGAGAGACCCTTGTTACAAGCACCTACGGCTGACGATTGGAGACGTCAGCGCAG
>CAZGVG010000181.1:0-3262 GCA_964528975.1 uncultured Hyphomonas sp. | reverse complement strand
CGCTGGCCCCATCGCCGTCCCCTGCGCCAAACCCGCCAAGGATCACCGAAAGGAATGACCGGTTCATGCCCTTACACATGATATAAGACAGGATCGCGCCTGAGCTGCCGACAAGCGCGCCAACAATGATCAGCGCGAAATTCCCAAGGCCAAAACCAAGGGCGGCTGCAGCCCATCCGGAATATGAGTTGAGCATCGAGATCACGACCGGCATATCCGCGCCGCCAATTGGGATGATCAAAGTTATTCCTAATAGGAGTGCGATGCCCGCAATCGCCAGGAATATCCAAGCCTCCGTACCGCGCGCGTCGAGCGCAAGAAACATGAGTCCCACAATAGCAATTGCCAGAATGATGTTCAGGACATGGCGCAGCGGTAGCAGGATTGGTCCGCCAGAGATATTTCCATTCAGCTTTAGGAAGGCGATTAGAGAGCCTGTTACTGTCAATGCGCCAAGCAGAATACTGAGAGATAATTCAATGACTGAGCGGCCACTCATGCCGTAGCACTGGTCTAGGTTCGGCCCTGCCGGGTTGGTGCAGAAAAATTGCCAGATGCCAAAACTATCTGGCGCAAAGACAGCGGCAAGCGCAACGAGCAGGCTTGCTCCGCCGCCGAGCGCGTTAAAGGCCCCAACGAGTTGCGGCATCGCTGTCATGGGAGCGCGTTGAGCCAGAAGCGCACCGACACCTCCGCCGAGGATTAGACCTCCGGCGATCAAGCCAATTGTGGCTGGTTCAAAAGCCGGGCCGATGATGGCGAAGGTTGTTCCAATTGCGAGCGCCATGCCGAGCATACCAAGCAGATTGCCGCGCCGGGCAGTCGCCGGGCTGGACAGTCCGCGAATGGCGAAGATGAAAAGAATAGCTGAAACCAGATACAGGCTGGCAGAGATAGAGGCACTGATCATGGCTATTTCTTCTTATACATTGCCAGCATACGCCGGGTTACGAGGAAGCCGCCAAAGATGTTGATAGAGGCCAGAAAAACCGCGCCAGCGCCAAGCAGGCGGGCGGTCCAGACATCTTGCGTGGTTTCTGCTTCAATCCCGTTGAGCGAGGTTGCGGCGGCGGCAATGATGGCGCCGACAACCACAACGGCTGAGATGGCATTGGTCACAGACATTAGCGGCGTATGTAGGGCCGGGGTAACGGCCCAGACGACGTAATAGCCTACAAAACAGGCCAGAACGAAGATGCCAGCCAGGAAAACGGTTGGATTAATCTGTTCGATTCCAGAGGCTTGCGCGGGTAGTATGAGAGCCAGCATCGCGCTGATAGCTATCAAGGACTTCATGAGGTCAGCCTTTCATTTACGGTCTTGCCGCCCCGCGTCAGCATCATTGCGGCGACGATTTCGTCCTCGTTATCAAGGTTCAGTGTGCCATCTTCGGCTGTAATCAGGGGTAGGAAAGCCAGTAGATTCTTCGCGTAAAGAGCGCTGGCATCTGCTGGAAGATGTGCGGGTAGGTTACTGAATCCTGCGACTTTCACACCGGCCACATCGATAATTTTATCCGGCTCTGAAAGCGGGCAGTTTCCGCCTTGGCTTACCGCCATATCGACGATCACAGACCCTGGGCGCATAGTGCCCACCATGTCTGCGCTGACCAGCACGGGCGCGGCCCGACCTGGGATCAAGGCTGTGGTCACAACGATATCCTGTTTGGCGATATGACTCGCTACCAGTTTGGCTTGTTTGGCCTGATACTCGGCTGACATTTGTTTGGCATAGCCGCCAGCGGTTTCGGCAGCTTTGAATTCTTCATCCTCAACTGCGACGAATTTCGCGCCGAGCGAGGCGACTTGTTCTTTCGCGGCCGGGCGGACATCGGTGGCGGTGACAACTGCGCCGAGGCGGCGAGCCGTTGCGATCGCTTGAAGGCCTGCAACACCTGCACCCATGACAAACACTTTGGCCGGCGCAACTGTTCCAGCCGCCGTCATCATCATCGGCATCGCGCGGCCATAGATATTTGCGCCTTCAATGACAGAGCGATAGCCCGCCAGGTTCGACTGACTCGATAGGGCGTCCATGCTTTGCGCGCGCGTGATGCGCGGTGTGAATTCCATCGCTAAGGCGGTGACCGACTTGGCGTTGAAGGGCGCTGGATCAAGGCTAAAGGGGTCCAAAAGCCCAATCAAAGTTAGTCCTTCAGGTAGTTTCGCAGTATCTGGCGTGCGAACACTGAGCAGCACATCAGCGTCCTTCAGAACGCTGGCCGGTGTCTTGGTCACTTTTGCACCAGCGTCCTTGTAGGCCGCGTCTGTATATCCAGCTTTCAGGCCCGCATTGCTCAGCAAGCGCACCTCATGGTCGAGCTCTATAAGCTTGCGCACGGTTTCCGGCGTCGCGGCGACGCGCGTCTCCTGAGGCGCAATTTCTTTTAATATAGCAAGTTTCATTCACCTTGTTTGGGCAAGATTTTGCTGCGACGCAACAAAAAAAGCTAAACTGAGGAATGAGCTTTCTAAAAACCTGACATCGCGGAAAGGATATTGCGCCTAGCTTGACTTTGCGGCAACCCAAGCCTCAACATTCTCTTCCAGAATAGCCAATGGAACGGGTCCGTCTCTCAATACTATATCGTGGAAATCACGAATGTCGAAAGCCGCACCAAGATCAGCTTTTGCGGCCTCGCGCAGATCAACAATCTTGTTCATCCCAATCTTGTAAGCCGTCGCTTGACCCGGCATCACGATATAGCGCTCAATCGCCTTGCGGCAGTCCCCTTCAGGGTTTGGGGTATTGTCGATCAAGTATTGGATGGCTTCTTCGCGTGACCATTTCTTTTCATGCAGGCCTGTATCGACGACCAGACGCGCAGCGCGCCATAGCTCCATCGCAAGACGTCCAAAGTCGGAATAGGGGTCCTCGTAGAAGCCCATCTCTTTCGGCAGGAACTCTGAATAAAGCCCCCAGCCTTCGGTATAGGCTGTATAGCCGCCAAATTTGCGGAACTTTGGAATACCCGTCAGTTCCTGGCTGATGGCAAGCTGCATGTGGTGACCCGGAATGCCTTCGTGATATGCCAACGCTTCCATCTGATAGAGTGGCATGTCTTGCATACGATAAAGATTGGCATAGTAGACGCCGGGCCGCGATCCATCGGGAGCCGGGCGCTGATAGAAAGCTTTACCAGCGGCTTTCTCGCGGAACGGTTCAACCGCTTTGACGACAACTTCCGCTTTCGGAAAGGTATTGAAGACGCTTGGTAGGGCGACCCGCATCGTATCGATCATCGCAGTTGCTTCAGAAAGAT
>CAZGVG010000180.1:0-3364 GCA_964528975.1 uncultured Hyphomonas sp. | reverse complement strand
GAATATTACAAAAGCGGCGAGTTGAAGTCTGAAGGCACTTCAATGACCGAAGGCATTGGGCAAGGCCGGATCACTGGCAATCTCGAAGACTTGAGCGTTGATTATGCCTACCGGATCCATGACAGCGATGCGCTCAACATAATTTATGATCTGATCCAATATGAGGGCCTTTGCCTCGGCGGCTCGGCTGGGATCAACATGGCTGGCGCGGTGCGTATGGCCAAGGATATGGGTCCGGGTCATACAATTGTGACGATCCTCTGCGACTATGGAAACCGCTATCAAGATAAGATTTTCAATCCTGAGTTCTTACGCTCAAAAGACCTGCCTGTGCCCAGTTGGATGGAGAGCTAGTCCATGCGTGTCAATGATCCTCTTGTGACTGCAGCATGGCTAAAAGAGAACATTGGAGCGCCCGATATAAGAGTTGTGGACGCGACATGGGTGCTGCCTTCACTTGTCGGCAGAAAGTCTGGAGCCGAGCAATACGCAGAAGCGCATATTCCGGGCGCTGTGTTCTTTGATATAGACGATGTGGCTGACCCAGACAGTGCTATGAAACATATGATACCGGACGCTGTTCTGTTTAGCTCACGTGTGCGCAAACTGGGCCTTGGTGATGGCAACCGCCTTATCATTTACGACAGCAATGGCTTCTACGCCTCGGCACGTGTCTGGTGGATGTTCCGCGCCATGGGACATAAAGACGTCAAAGTGCTGGATGGCGGCCTCGCAGCCTGGACAGCTATTGGCGGCGAAACAGAAGACTTGCCGCCAGTACCGGTGGAGCGACACTATACGGCCCGTAAACGCGCGGACCTGATCAAGGACAAAGCCCAAATGCGAGAGCAATTGGATAGTGGTGCATTTAGCGTTCTGGATGCCAGAGGTCAGGGACGCTTTGATGGCAGCGAACCGGACCCGCGTCCGAATATGCCGTCAGGGCATATCCCTGGAAGCTTCAACGTGCCCGCCTCAAAACTTCTCAATGAAGATGGGACCTTAAAATCGGTGGACGCGCTTCGTCCTATGCTTGGCAGCTATGTCGACAAACGCGTCATCACCACTTGCGGCTCTGGCGTTTCAGCGGTGATCATTGCGCTTGCACTGGCAAGGCTCGGCAATTGGGACGCCGCAGTCTATGACGGATCATGGACGGAATGGGCCTCTGATCCAGACAGCCTTATTGCGACGACATGAAAGACGAGACCAAGATCATTCATACGCGGATCGGGCGCGGCCCGATCAACACCGTCAATCCGCCGATTGAACGCGGATCAACGGTCCTCCTGCCAACCCGCGGCAAGCTCTATGGGGATAAACGCACCTATGGCCGGATGGGGACGACCGTCCAGCGAGAGCTGGAAGCGGCGCTTTGCACGCTAGAGAATGCGAGCCATTGCCGACTGACCGCAAACGGCCTGCAAGCTTGCGCACTTGCGGTTGGCGCGGTCTTGAAAGCTGGCGATCATCTGCTGCTATCGGATTGTATCTACGGTCCGACCAATAGGTTTTGCACACGGCGGCTTGAGGCCATGGGAGTTAGCTCAACACGATTTAACCCGCTGATCGGCGGAGATGTCGAAACGCTGATCCAGCCCAACACCAAAGCCATCCTATTGGAATCTCCAGGCTCTCTGACTTTCGATATTATGGATACGCCAGCGATCACGGCAGTCGCCAAACGAAACGATCTGATCACACTGTTCGATAATACATGGGGCTTTGGCATGCTGCACCGCCCGCTGGACCTCGGCGTTGATATCGTCATTCAGGCGCTGACCAAATATCCGGTGGGGCACGCAGACGCGATGGGCGGTGCTGTGCTGACCAAGTCTGCAAAGCTCGCGCAAATGATTGCGAGTTGCAGTGAAGACTGGGGAATTTCGCTTGCACCAGATGACGCTTATATGGCTTTGCGCGGGCTGCGCAGCCTACATACACGGACAAAGCAACACGAGGCCTCAGGGCTGTTAGTGGCACACTGGCTCGAGGCGCGCCCGGAAGTTGAGCGCGTGCTTCATCCAGGGCTTGTGAGCCATCCTGAGCACGCGCTTTGGAAGCGGGACTTCTCAGGCTCCAACGGCCTGTTTGGGTTCGTTCTGAAAGAAACACCTACTGAGAAGCTGGATCACTTTCTGGAGGCTTTGCATCTGTTCGGTATGGGGTTTTCCTGGGGTGGCTATGAGAGTTTGATCATTCCATGTGACGATCAGCTTGATCGGATCGCAAGCGACCGGATTGAAAGCCGTTCCGGCCCCTTGATGCGCATCCATATCGGCCTGGAAGACCCACAAGACCTGCTTGACGATCTTGATCAGGCCTTTGCAACGATACAAGCCTAGCGAACCTGACCGCGAACTTGTCCCTGATGCAGGGCACAAATCAGGGTGAAGAGTCGGCGCGAGGTATCAAAGTCAACCTTTACCTTGCCTTCAAGACGCGCGGCAACAAGGTCTGAGCCTTCATTGTGAATGCCCCGCCGTGCCATATCAATCGCCTCGATCTGGTGCGTTGTAGAGCTGCGAATGGCATCATAATAGCTCTCGCAGATCATGAAATAATCGCGGATCACGCCCCGGAATGGCGTCATTGATAACAAGAAAACATGTGCGTTTTCACCGTTCTCCAAACGTATATCAAACACCAGCTTGCGCTCTTGCATGGCGAGGTGCAGCGAGTACGGGCCAGCATCCTTGCCCTCGACTTCAAAACTGTTCTCTTCAATCAGGTCAAAGATCGCAACGCGGCGCTCGTGCTCAGCATCCGGACCGGACGCGGCAAGCGTTTCGTCATCAATCTCAATACTGACAAGGCGGTTCTCGGCCATCGTCTCTTTCGCGCTTTAACTTTCATTCGTCCGAATGGAGACAGATCGCGCATGAGCTGGCAAGCCTTCAGCTTCAGCAAGCTTGAGGGCCGCCGGGGCGAGCGCAGCGAATCCATCCGGTCCGGCCTTTTGTACACTCATTCTTTTTAGAAAGTCATACAAACCAAGACCAGAACTGAATCTCGCCGCGCGACTGGTTGGCAAAACATGGTTAGACCCCGTCACATAATCCCCCAACGCCTCTGGGGTGTGGTGGCCAAGGAAGACAGCTCCGGCATGCTTGATGCTGGGCAACAAAGCCTCTGGCTCTGCGATTGCAAGCTCCAAATGCTCAGCGGCAATCTGGTTGGCAATATCGGCCGCTTGCGCCAGATCAGTTGCCAGGATCATCGCCCCGTGCGTATCCCAGGCGGCGCGCGCGCGTTGCTCTGTCGCCAAGGACTTCAACTGGTTTTCCACAGCCTCTTCCACAGTTTTGGCCACAGCCTCATCGGTTGAAATCAGGATAGATTGAGAGCTTAAATCATGCTCAGA
>CAZGVG010000179.1:0-3464 GCA_964528975.1 uncultured Hyphomonas sp. | reverse complement strand
CTGGGATCGGTTGGGGCGCCTATTCCCTGATTGGCAGAAGCGCCAAAGACGCAACCTCCGCCACAGCTGGAAATTTCGTCATTGCCAGCCTGATCGCAGCGCCCTTGCTCGCTGGCCTGTTTTGGGTCGCGCCAGAACCAATCCCTCCGCGAGACGGTATCATCCTAGCGGTGCTCTCCGGTGCGATCACGTCCGGTCTCGGTTATGTCATCTGGTACCAGGCAATGAGGACCCTCAGTGCGACGCGAGCGGGCATTGCGCAACTGAGCGTTCCAGCCATCGCAGCGATTGGCGGCGTGCTGTTTTTATCTGAACCGATTACGCTTCGGTTTGCCCTCGCGACGTCTGCTATCCTTGGCGGTGTGGCCCTTGCGGTCTTGACCACAGCGCCGCGCTCCATCAAAGCGGGGAATGACTGAAGCTGCATCTCCCCCTCCAAAGCATGGTAAGAACGCGTTTCTCTTTGTCGTCGTCGCCGTAATTTTAAACATGGTCTCGTTCGGGATCATTATGCCAGTTATGCCGGCATTGCTTGAAGACATTACAGGTCTGCCAGCGGAACAGTCTGTCGCCTATGGCGGATTGCTGGCAATGACTTTTGCGATCGCCAACTTCTTTGCCATGCCGATCCTGGGCGGGCTTTCAGACCGATATGGACGACGCCCGGTTTTACTGGCGTCGATTGCGATGCTCGGCATAGATCTTTTGATCATGGGCCTCGCCCCAACCTTGGCAGTTCTGTTTTTGGGACGGTTCTTGGGCGGCATGTTCTCCGCCACCTATTCAGTGGCCAACGCGTACATTGCAGACGTCACAGAGCCAGAGGAACGCGGGCGAGCCTTTGGCATGATGGGCGCGGCTTTCGGGATCGGCTTCATCCTGGGACCCGTCGTCGGCGGTCTGTTGGGCGAGATTAATCCGCGCCTGCCCTTCTTTGTCGCCGCGGGCATTGCCGGGATCAACTTCCTCTATGGCTGGTTCATTCTCCCAGAAAGCCTGCCAAAAGAGGATCGCCGCGACTTCGACCTATCCCGCGCGAACCCGTTTGGCGCGATGGTTCATTTCTCGAAAGTCCCGCGTGTCGCCTGGTTTATCGTTGCGATTGGCTTGTACCAGATCGCCCATGCCGTTTATCCTTCGACCTGGAACTTTCATGGCGAGATCCGCTACGATTGGTCAGAATTTGAAATTGGACTGTCACTGGCCGCTGTCGGCATTGGCTCCGCAGTCAGCCAAGCGCTGTTAACGGGCTATTTGATCAAGCGGTTCGGGGCGATGCGCGCGGCCATGTTTGGATTGATTTTCAACGGCATAGCGCTGGTCCTGTTCGGATTGGCTGACGCGCCATGGATGGCCTATGCCGTGATCTTCATTTCCGCGGTGGGCGGTGTTGCGATGCCTGCGATCAATACGATCACGTCGAATCTGACGCCTCGAAACGCACAAGGCGAATTGCAGGGCGCTCAAGCAAGCATGATGGCGTTCACGCTGATCTTCAGTCCGGTATTGATGACGCAGACACTCCAATATTTTGCGACCCTTCCCGATGCCAACCCGATGCAAACTGGCGGGGCCGCTTTCTTTCTCGCGGCATTGATTACCGGCTTGGCATTGATCCCGTTCTTGATTGGGGTCGGCATCAACCGGCGCGCAATTGCCGAGGCCGCTGCGAGCGAAGGTGCGCCAGCAGAATAGAAAACGGAGCCGACATTGCTGCCGGCTCCGCATATTCAGATATCTTGAAAGCTTACTTAGCTTTGGTGACTAGGCCGATAATTCCGCCGATCACACCACCGCCAACGCCGCCATTCAGAGCGCTGCTGAGCATGCCCATGACCGCTTCGCTTCCGAGCAGAGATTGGAAACCAACGCCCGCTGCGCCCATACCATAGCCGCCTGCAAGGCCGCCAATAATACCAGCAATCGCACCTGTGCCGCCTTTGCCGCCTAGCGCTTTAGAAACGATAGGTCCAAGGACAGCGCCGCCGACGCCGTTTAGAATGAGTGGTAGAAACTGTTCCATTATAATTGCCCTCCCGAGGCTATTTGAGGGGTCTGTTTTCAGATCTCCCTAGCGTCAAGGCATCAGAATTTCTGAAACTTGCCAAGGGCTCTCGCGCAGCGGGGGAGTCTAGGTTAGGCAGGGGAATGGCTGATTTGAAACCTGCTTTATTCCTGGATCGCGACGGCGTGATCAATGTCGATCGCGGGTATGTTGCGCGCTTGGAAGACTGGGAATGGATGCCGGGTGCAGCCGCCTGTGTGGCAAAGTTCAAAGCCCGTGGATGGTACGTTTTTGTGGTCACCAATCAGTCCGGGATCGCCTTTGACCATTACAGCGAAGCCGACATGCAGATCATTCACGATCATATGCGCGCGGGCTTTGCCGAACAGAACACGCAAGTCGATCAAATTTATGCCTGCCCGTTCCATCATGAAGGCACCAATCCCCGCTTTCGCAAGGACAGTTTTGACCGGAAACCAAAGCCTGGGATGATCCTTCAGGCACTTGCTGATTTTCCCGTAAAACGCGAAGCAAGTTTCTTGATTGGAGACAAACAAACCGATATCGACGCGGCTCATGCCGCTGGAATTGGTGGTTTTTTATTCAAAGGCGGCCACCTCGCAGATTTTGCAGAATGGGCGTTGGCGAGCTTTGAGGATGGCTCAAGATGAAGACAATCGGCCTGATTGGCGGGGTAAGCACGGAAGCAACCCTGATCTATTACAAGACAATCAATGCGAAGGTGCGCGAGCGCCTGGGCGGCTTTAACAGCGCCGATATGCGCATTCATTCGGTCAACTTCGAAGAGTATAATGGCGCCCACGAAACGCGCGATTGGCCCTTCATCCGAAACGGCTTTGATGCGGCAGCCAATGGCTTGAAAACGTCCGGCGCGGACTTTCTCGTGCTCGCTTGCAATACGCTGCATACGGTCGCTGATGCAATCGAAGGGGCAACCGAACTGCCCTTCTTGCATATTGTTGATGCCTGCGGCGCGCGTCTGGAGCGCGATGGCCGCAAACAGCCTGGCTTGCTTGGCACCGCCTACACGATGGCGCAGCCCTATTTTGTCGACCGGCTGGCCGAGAAAACCGGCATGACGCCCCTATTGCCAGATGCAGAAACGCAGAAAGAGCTCAGCCGGATTATCTTCGATGAGCTCACCCATGGCATCGTCAAAGAAGAAAGCATCAAATATTACCGCGATGCGATCCAAACGCTGAAAGACCAGGGCTGTGACAGTATCATTTTAGGCTGCACCGAGCTCGGCATGTTGATCACCGAAGAGAACAGTCCGTTGCCGCCTTACGATACGGCGCTCATCCACTGCGACGCCATCGTCGATCGCGCGCTGGGACCGGTTGGTTAGGAAACCGGTCTCGGTCATTACGCCTGTGATATTCCACATCTAGACAATTCCCTCATTCGCCCCACATCCGTTCACGAGAACAAAGGGACG
>CAZGVG010000178.1:0-3470 GCA_964528975.1 uncultured Hyphomonas sp. | reverse complement strand
TCGGCTATGGATACTTATACTGATGCGGAAAGCACTGATCATTAATGGGCATCAGCCTTACGCCTCATCAACTGGAATGCTTAACGCAGCCTTTGTTGAGCGCACCGAAAGTATCCTGCAAGATCATGGCTGTGAGGTCAGGACAGTGAAGGTTTCAGACGCTTGGGCGGTCGCTACAGAGATTGAGAACCAGTTGTGGGCGGATATTCTTTTATTTCAGTTTCCACTCAATTCGATGAGCGTACCGTGGTCGCTTAAACGCTATCTCGACGAGGTTTACACCGCAGGCATGGATGGACGCCTTGCCAAAGGGGATGGACGCACGCGATCTGATCCAAACAAGCAATATGGATCGGGAGGTCTGTTACAGGACAAGACCTACTCGCTCTCAGTGACTTTGAACGCGCCACGTTCGGCTTTTTCTGATCCAGCGCAGAATCTGTTTGAAGGGCGGTCTCTGGATGAGCTTCTGGCGCCCATTCACATCAACTTCGCTTTTTTTGGTTTGCAGCGGTTGCCGACCTTTGCGGCTTATGACGTCAATAAGGGTGCCCAAATCGAGCGCGATTTCGAATGCCATGAAGCTTATGTGATAGGGCTTACATCCAGGTTTTCTAAAGCATGAAAGGTGCATGCCGCAGGTGCTTACGGTTTAGGTTTGCCTTGGCAACGCGCAGTCTTTCAACATCAAGACTCCCATTTCTCGTCCGGGGCGCTATGTAGCGCGGTTCGTGTTTAACCATAATTTGATTCCCGAGACTTTTTCATGAGCCAAACGGCCTTGCTTTCGCGCTTGTCGAGCGCCGCCACTGTTTATGGCGCGCCGTTTGGGATGGATGTTCTGGGCCTGATTGAGGCGCTGGAAGCGCGGGGCTCGTCAGCGGTTTATGTCGCGCGTGATGACAAGATTGCCGCGACTGCGCTGAAGCTGGCGGAATTTTATCGCCCGTCGCTGGAGCTGATCCGCCTGCCGGGTTGGGACGTTCTGCCCTATGACCGGGTCAGCCCGTCACCAGCTGTTGCGGCGGCCCGTTGCGCGGCTTTGGCTGCTTTGGCGCAGCGCGCGGCCAATGCGCCGCCATGCCTTGTCGTGACCACGGCGACCTCTCTGGTGCAGCGTGCACCGCCCGTAGAGACGATGCGGGCCAGCTCGCTCTCAGTCTATACAGGTGGGCGGATCAATCAGGAGCAGCTGACAGGCTATCTCTCGGTGAACGGCTATATTCGCGTCGCGTCTGTGTCTGAAAAGGGCGAGTATTCGATCCGGGGCGGCAAGGTGGACATTTATCCGCCGACCGGAGATGAGCCGGTGCGGCTCGACCTGTTTGGCGACGAGGTGGAAACGATCAAGGCGTTTGATCCAGAGACCCAGCTCTCGACGCGCGTCCTGCAGCGTGTGGCCTTGGCACCTGTGTCTGAAATCCTGTTCAATGAACGGACTTTGGCGCTGTTTCGTGAGCGCTATATGGCTGAACTTGGCTCTCCCGTTGGTGATCCGATGTATGAAGCGGCGCGGGCGGAGATCCGGCGCGGCGGGGTTGAGGGCTGGCTGCCGCTGTTCCACAGCCACCTCGATAATCTGTTCAACTATCTTGGCGACGACGCTCTGGTGGGCATGGGGCAGTTGGCGGCTGAAGCAGCCAGTGAGCGATTGGCGCAGGCCAAAGACTATTACGAAGCCCGGCTGGAAGCGGCGGGTGAGATGCGGGATGCGCGCGTTCTAGCGCCGCAGCATCTGTATCTGACGGAAGCTGAACTGTCGGCGGGTTTGCAGTCGCGCGGCGTCGCCCGTTTCAGCGCTAATGAAGGCGATGGCGGGATAGACTTTGGTGGCCGGGCCGGGCGTGACTTTGCGCCGGAACGTGCGCAGCCTGACGTGAATATCTTTGAAGTCGCCGCGGCGCACGCCAAGGCGCAGCATGATGCGGGTAAGACGGTGATCTTTGGCGCATGGTCTGAGGGCTCCGCAACGCGGCTTGAGGGCGTGTTGGAGGATCACGGTCTGCCAGATGCGACGCGGGTTTATTCTCTGGAAGCTGCGCGTAAAGCCGAGCTGGCAATCTGTGAGCTGCCCCTGGAGAGCGGGTTTGAAACCGATGATCTGGTGATCATTGGCGAGCCGGACATTCTGGGTGATCGCCTTGCGGCGCCGCGGCGCAAGCGTAAGGCCGCGAACTTTATTGCTGAGGCGGCGAGCCTGAGCGCAGGCGATCTGGTGGTGCATGTTGATCACGGGGTCGGGCGCTATGTGGGCTTGAAAACGCTGGATCTGGCAGGCGCGGCACATGATTGCCTTGAGCTTGGGTATGCCAAGGGCGACAAGGTCTTCCTGCCAGTTGAGAACATTGACCTGATCAGCCGCTATGGCAGCGAGGACGCTGAAAGCGCGATTGATCATTTGGGCGGGGTCGGTTGGCAAACGCGCAAAGCCAAAGCAAAGAAGAAAATTCTTGAGATGGCGGCTGAGCTGATGGCGATTGCTGCGGCGCGCGAGATGAAGAAAGCCGATGCGGTGATCTCTGGCGACGGCCTGTATGAAGAGTTTGCCGCGCGCTTCCCTTACGAAGAAACCGATGACCAGCTAAACGCCATCGAAGACGTCTTGGGCGACCTCTCATCTGGCAAACCGATGGACCGCTTGATCTGCGGCGACGTTGGATTTGGCAAAACCGAAGTGGCGCTGAGAGCGGCCTTTGTGGCGGCGATGGCTGGGCAGCAAGTGGCCGTTATTGCGCCAACAACTTTGCTGGCGCGCCAGCACTATAATACGTTCGCGGCGCGCTTTGCCGGATGGCCGCTCGAGGTTCGGCCTCTGTCGCGCTTTGTGTCGACCAAGGACGCAAATGAAACCAAGGCTGGCATGACCAGTGGCACAATCGATGTTGTGGTTGGGACGCATGCGCTGCTGGCTAAGAACGTGGCGTTCAAGCGCCTCGGCCTGATCATTGTTGATGAAGAGCAGCGCTTTGGGGTGAAACATAAAGAGCGCCTGAAAGAGCTGAAAGCCGATGTGCATGTGCTGACCTTGTCAGCAACACCAATCCCGAGGACGCTGCAAATGGCGCTGACGGGTATTCGTGACCTCTCTATTATTGCGACACCGCCCGTCGATCGTCTGGCTGTTCGGACCTATGTCACCGAGTTTGACGCGGTAACGATCCGCGAAGCCTTGCTGCGCGAGAAGTATCGCGGTGGGCAGAGCTACTATGTTGCCCCGCGCATCTCTGATCTTGATTATCTGGAAAACCTGCTGCGCACCAATGTGCCGGAAGTGAAGTTCTGCGTCGCGCATGGGCAGATGCCAGCGGGCGAGTTGGAAGACCTGATGACGGCCTTCTACGAAGGCGAGTATGATGTCTTGCTCTCAACCACGATTGTTGAAAGCGGGTTGGATATTCCGCGCGCCAATACGCTGATCATTCATAAGGCGGATCGGTTCGGGCTGGCCCAGCTGTATCAGTTGCGCGGAC
>CAZGVG010000177.1:0-3480 GCA_964528975.1 uncultured Hyphomonas sp. | reverse complement strand
TTACCGAACTACCCCAAACCGCCTTTTTCGATAGCGCCACAAGCTTTGCGATGATTCGCGGCGGCAAGATCGCCATGGCCATTCTCGGCGCGATGGAAGTGGCTGAAAATGGCGACCTCGCCAATTGGATGATCCCCGGCAAACTGGTTAAGGGAATGGGTGGCGCGATGGACCTGGTCGCAGGCGTTGGCCGCGTGATCGTGATTACAGATCACAACAATAAAAAGGGCGCTGCGAAGCTCTTGAAAGAATGCACCCTGCCTCTCACGGGCAAGAATGTCGTCGATATGGTGGTGACTGACCTTGGCGTATTTGACGTTGTCGAGGGCGGCTTAAAAGTAGTTGAACTTGCTCCAGACGTGACGATGGATGAGGTGAGAGCCAAAACTGAAGCGGGTTTGGTCGATTAGGGACCCTCTGATTTATGCGCCGTAACATCACCACGCTCACCGAGATTCTGATGCTACTCTATTGGGTGTTCGCATCCGCCCTCGCGTTTGACTTGATCAAGATTGATCCGGCTCTGATGTATTCTGACTATGAGAACCCATTGGTCGTGGCATGGAATTGGTCTTTCTTTCCACTTGATGTTGCTTTTGCGGGATTGGGCTTGAGCGCACGGTTCTTGAACCTCAGCGCATCGTCGTCAGAGAAATTAGAAGCCATTGCCGCAACACTAATGTTGTGCGCTGGCCTCATGGCGATCTCATTCTGGGTTTTTACGGGCGACTTCAATTTCACTTGGTGGGCTGTGAACATATGGCTTCTGGGGCTCGGGCTCACAAACCTAATTTTCGGCTCTAATGACGCGAGACCGTCCGCATGAGTGATACCCTCCCCGCCTGCCCGCAATGCGCATCTGAATACGCTTACCAAGACGGCGCCCTGCTCGTTTGCCCGGAGTGCGGGCACGAATGGTCGGCCGATCCAAGTCTCGACCCAGAGGTGAAAACTTACAAAGACGCAAATGGCAACACGCTCATTGATGGCGATACAGTGAGTGTGATCAAGGATCTGAAAGTCAAAGGCTCGTCGCTGGTTGTGAAGGTTGGCACCAAAGTCACCAATATCCGCCTGATCGAAGGCGACCATGACATTGATTGCAAAATCCCCGGCATCGGCCCGATGCAGCTCAAGACCCAGTTTGTGAAAAAGGCTTAGCGCCTGATTCAGGTCCTATTCCGCCCACTCCAAGTCCAGTCTTTGCACCTCAGTGCCAATCGAAACGACTGATACACCCGCATCACTTTCGATGATCCGTATCTTGTTCGCGCCTTTCTCAAGCGGAGCTTTCACAAAGCTCTGACCACCATCAGCAGTATAAAAGCCACCGGCAAACGTGCCAACCCAACCGCGATTTTCATCGATAAACCCAATCCCAAATTGTCTGGCCGTTTTATCTTTCACCATTTCAAGCTCAACCCAGTTAAGCCCGCCATCAATTGTCTTTACGATCAGTTGTTGCTCACGGTCCGGGTCATAAGACTGCACGGTCGCATAGCCTGTCATTCGGTCCGGAAATGACCCTTTCCATACCAATTCTGCCGCCCGGCCAGAGCGGTAAACTTCTTGCCAGGTTTGACCGCCATCAACGGTGCGCAAGATTAGGCCTTCTGCTTCGCGCATATCCGCAGAGGTCGAAGCAAAGATCAGGCCTTCGCTTTCAGTGAAGAACTTTACATCCAGGATCATTCCTGCGTGCTCGGACATATCAATAGCAGACCAGCTTTCCCCTCCATCAACCGAGCGTATGATCCCGGTTGGTCCGCCAACACGCCCTGCCGCATGGATCACCAGCCGGGAGTGTAAATTGCCTTGATAGATACGATCTGTCTCCAGAAGGTCGATGGCGCAAATCCCAGCTATTGTCGTCTCGCCAATATCCACCGCCTGCCAGGTTACCCCGCCATCATCTGTGCGATAAAGCGGCGTCGTATCTGTGACACCGGGATAGTATTCAGTGCCGACATTTCCGATGAAGCCTGTAATCTCGTCGACAAAGCCAAGCGCCCGAATGAAGGTTCCTGGCTTGTTTGCGATTTCAACCCAAGTGTCGCCGCCATTACGCGTTTGATAAAGTTTGCCCTTACCAGTTCCGTACCACCCCATATCTGGTGAAATGAAGCTTATATCGTCGCGTTTACCTCGATAAGGTTCGGTCACTTGCGTTGACCATGATTGCGTCACTTCCCCAAGCTCAGGCATCCGTGCGTCATCAGTCGTTAGGCCTGCAGAAACGCACCCAGAGAGTGCAAGACCCGCCGCAAGAACACTCATTAGATAAATCGGTGTACCCCTAACAGTCATATCAAATCATCCCTTCATTATCGTGAAATTTATCGATAAGCATTAAATTCAAGCGAGTCTAATTTGGGCAATAGACACGGTTCAGACAGCTACCTTAGTCCCCTCACCCAAGGTTATGTATTGAACGCTTGCGGCAATCGCCTATCCCTCTGCCATAGAGGTTTTGGGAGTTCAGATTATGCCAAAAGGTTCCATCCCCGTACTTGTCGGCGTTGGCCAGGTGACCAGCCATTGGGACGGTACCGTGGGTCCAGCTGGCGCGCCAAGTCCGAACTCGCTTTGTGTTGATGCGAGCCGTCGAGCTTTAGCCGATGCGGGCATATCAGCCGATGCGATTGATACGCTCGCCGTGGTTAGGATTTTCGAAGACAGCGTGCCCGGTGACAATCACCCTCACGGCCATAATACCAATCTGCCCGGCACAATCGCCCGCGACATCAATGCCGCGCCAGACCGCGCGATCTACGCCGCAGTTGGCGGTCAAAGCCCGCAGCAGCTTGCCAATGAAATGGCTGTACGCATCTATAACGGCGAAACTGAGTGTGCTCTGATCACGGGTTCAGAAGCCAATAAGACTTCCAAAGCCGCCAGAAAGCACGGCGTCGATATCGACTGGACGGATAGCGCCGACCTACCCTTTGAAGATCGCGGCATGGGTGAAATGTTGCTTAACCGTGCTGAGATCAAGCATGGCATCATCGCGCCTGCCTACTTCTACGCCCTCTTTGAAAATGCAATGGCTGCACGCGACGGGCAAACGCGATCCGAGCGCCGCGCCGCGATGTCAGAGCTATTCGCAAAATTTGCAGCCGTCGCAGCTGGTAATCCAGACTCACAGTTCGATACAGGCAGCTTTGATGCTGATTTTCTCGCGACCCCAAGCAAAGCGAACTATCCGTTCGCAGACCCTTTCCTGAAATGGCATATTGCTCAAGATGCGGTGAACCAGGGCGCAGCACTGATCATGATGTCTGAGGAAAAAGCTGACGCCCTCGGTATCGCGGCTGATAAACGCGTCTATCTGCATGGCAGCGGTGAGGCTGGTGATGACTTCCTTTCTGAGCGGCCAATGCTCGATGGGTCTTGGGCGATGGACACCGCGATCAACCGTGCGCTAGCGCAAGCTGGCAAGACGCCGTCAGACCTCACAGCTTTCGATCTTTATTCCTGTTT
>CAZGVG010000176.1:0-3488 GCA_964528975.1 uncultured Hyphomonas sp. | reverse complement strand
TGGATCAGGCCCCACATCACCTCTGTGATGCGATCTTTGCCAAGCGAGAACCAGACTTTTGAAATTGGGGCGGTGGAACTTTTATCGGAGAATTGTCCGTTTTCATCATAAGCCTCATAGCTCGTGCCGATGCCGACCTTCTCTGCATTGCTCCAGGTTGGCGCGGCGCCGGGTGCGCCAGGTGCAATGGCTTGAACAGTAGGCGCATCGCCGTCTGACGCTTGACTCCCAGTTCCAGAACATGCCGCCAAGGTTAAAACCGCAGCCGCGCCCAAGGCGCCTCGAAAACTCAGCATTACAATCTCCGCAAATTCTTGCAAACCACAGTATAAGTGTCGGCGAAGCCAACTAAACCGTCAAGCCGCAAAAGCGTGAGATTAGAAATTGCCAAACGAAACCGATCCCGTATAAGCTATCCATCAAAGAGTACGGAAACACAAAGACCGTACCGGGAGGACCTGCTATGCTTATTCGCGCCGCATTCGCGTTGACCCTGCTCATCTTCACAGCCTGCGCGTCGACCTCACCGCCGCCGCAAAATTCTGCAAACATAAATCAGTATGCGCCTCAACCTTATGTTCAGCTGACCCACCCGGAATGGGCGCAAGACGCCATCATATATCAGATCAATACGCGCCAATTCACGCCGGAAGGAACCTTCAAAGCTGCACAAGCTGAGCTCCCTCGCCTCAAAGAACTCGGTGTGGATATTCTCTGGCTAATGCCGATCCATCCGATTGGAGAGACCAATCGCAAAGGCACTTTGGGCAGCCCCTACTCGGTAAAGGACTATTTCGGCGTGAACCCGGAATTCGGAACCGAGGACGACTTCCGGGCTTTTGTGGATGCCGCGCACGCGCAAGGCTTTCACGTCATCCTGGATTGGATCGCCAACCATAGCGCTTGGGACAATCCGCTCGTGGCAGAGCATCCCGACTGGTATGAGACCGACTGGAAGGGCGACTTCCATCCAACACCCTGGACAGACTGGGCTGACATTATCGACTTCGATTACAGCCAGCCCGGCCTACGCGAATATATGACACGCGCGCTCAAATACTGGGTCGAGGAATTTGGCGTCGACGGCTACCGCGCAGATGTCGCCGGCTTTGTCCCGCTCGACTTCTGGGAAAATGCCCGCGCCGAACTGGACGCGGTCAGACCGGTCTTCCTGCTCGCCGAATGGCAGCAGCGCGACCTGCACCAACACGCCTTCGATGCGACATATGGCTGGGCCTGGAAGGAAGCCGCGATGCGCATCGCGAAAGGTCAATCGGACGCTGGCGACCTACGCGGTTTCCTCTCCGAGCAAATCTCGACCTGGCCTCTGGATGGCTATCGCATGCTCTATACCGAGAACCACGACCAGAATGCCTGGGATGGCTCAACAGGCGAGATTTATGGCGACGCCTATCATGCCATGTTGATGCTGTCCTTTGTAACCGAGGGCATTCCGCTGATCCATAATGGTCAGGAAGTTGGCAATCAGGACCAGCTTGAATTCTTCGAGCGGGACCCAATCGTCTGGGGCGACCTCGATCATCCAGATGGTCGCCTGATCAAAACGCTGATCCAGCTGCGCAAACAGAATGAGGCGCTGCATAATGGCGAAGCGGGCGGTCGGATCATTCCGGTCTCAACCGACAAGCCCGGGCAGATCCTGAGCTTCGCGCGGCAGAAGAACCAGAATGAAGTCGTCGTCTTCGCCAATCTTTCAGACACGCCAACACGCTTCACCATTACTGACGGTCCTGTCAGCGGAGCCTATACTGTCGCGCTGGACGGTGATGTGCGCACCTATGATCTTGGCGATAGTGTTACACTGCCCGCCTGGACCACCTTCATTCTTTACAGAACCAACTGATCGGGGATCGACACCATGACCACACTGACATCGACCCGCAAACCTCGCCTGCCGTTTCTGCAAATCTTGACCATGTGCTTCGGGTTCTTTGGAATCCAGATGGGCTTCGCGCTTCAGACCGGTCACTTCAGCCGTGTCTTCACAACGCTTGGCGCAGATATGAACGCGCTCCCCATCCTCTGGATCGCGGGACCTGTTACTGGCCTGATCCTACAGCCTGTCGTTGGCTACCTGTCTGACCGGACGTGGACCGGGCTTGGTCGTCGCCGGCCTTATTTCCTTTGGGGCGCCCTCGCGACCAGCGCCGGCCTCTTGATCATGCCAAGCTCCAGCGCGCTTTGGATGGCGGCGGGCATGCTTTGGATTCTCGACAGCTCGCTCAACATCACGATGGAACCATTCCGCGCCTATGTTGGCGACATGCTACCAGAAGAACAGCGCACGACAGGCTATGCGGCGCAGAGCTTCTTCATTGGCGCTGGCGGCACGCTGGGCTCAGCCCTGCCCTGGATGCTGGCCAACTGGGGCGGCGTCTCGAATGAGGCGACCGCAACAAGCCTGCCTGATAATATCCAATACACATTCTATATCGCCGCTGTTCTTTTGCTCGCCTCGGTGCTGGTTACAGTTTTCAGAGGCCGCGAATATGACCCGGAAACACTCGCCGCCTATGAAAAAGCGGAAGCGGAAAGCCGGGGCCTCACGCAGGCTGACATGACGCCGATGCCGGCTGCGCCAAGCGCCTCGGGCTATCAGACGATTGGCCTGATCTTCATCGGCATTGGCGCGGCGATCTGCTTCGGCGTGTTCATGGCGAATATCGAAAAAGAGCTCTACATTCTTGGCGGCGGCCTTGCAGCCTTTGGCCTCCTCGCCCTGATCGCAGGCCTGACTAAAGGCAAAGGCGAGAAAGGCATGTTCGGCGAGATTATGGAGGACATGTTCCGCCTACCCAAGACCATGCGGCAGCTTGCCATTGTTCAATTCTTCAGCTGGTTCGCAATGTTTGCGATGTGGATTTACCTCAATGATGGCGCGATCCAGCATCATTATGCTTCGCCCGCCCCGGACACTGAGGCGTACCAGAGCGCAGGCGACTGGTTGGCCCTGCTGGGCGGGGTCTATTTTGCTGTCGCCGCAATCGTTGCCTTTGCCATTCCCGTGCTCGCCAAGATGACGAGCCGAAAGGCGGCACACGCAATCTGTTTACTGGTCGGCGCACTAGGCTTTTCCAGCTTTATCTGGCTACCAGACCCAAGCCTGCTCTGGATCTCCATGATCGCGGTTGGGGTTGTTTGGGCCTCCATCCTGTCCATGCCCTACTCGATCCTGTCCAATGCGCTTCCGGCGGAGAAAATGGGCATCTATATGGGCATCTTCAATTTCTTCATTGTGATCCCACAGCTGCTCGCCGCGACCATTCTCGGCCTGCTCGTCACGCGCCTGTTTGGCGGGTACGCGATTTACGCCCTCGGCCTTGGAGCCGCGAGCTTTGTTGTGGCTGCAGGGTTTTCGATGCTGGTGGACGATCCGGGCGACCAGCAGAATTAGGGCGGGCGTTTTTCTAGCGCCTCTCTAGCAAAAAAGTTCAAATCCCTGAGCGGGTCGGCCCTCAGCGCGTCTC
>CAZGVG010000175.1:0-3555 GCA_964528975.1 uncultured Hyphomonas sp. | reverse complement strand
TGCTTCAGGGAAGCCGGGGGAACTCAAGCTAGAGTTGGAGAGAACAGTCTTGAACTTGGTTCATGGGCAGGCGAAGCCTGACCGGAACCTGCTTCGACACGCTGGAGCGTGAGCGCCTCAGGGCGTGTCATTAATACAGACCTTAGAGGCGCGCTTGGTGCGTCCGGGATAGGGACGAGCGGCGGTGTGCCGAGCGCAAGTCGGTCTCTAAACGTGGCGGTTTGAGTTTGATCTCGCGCTAAGCGCTTCGCGCACGCGAGATGAAGCGGGTCTCGTATCGCGCCTTCGGCGCTCACATGAACCGGGCTGAGGGCTGAGCTAAGTCTTCCCGGCAAATATTGCTCCAAGTCACTCGGCGACCAGTTGAGCTTCTCGCCCGTCTCTTCATCCCAGCGGTCATGCATGCCTTCCCACCAGACGGAATAGACTTTGCCGTCCGGTTCAACCTCGACAAAGACGCGGCGCTGGAAATGCGCAGACCAGCGGTCAATCTCACGCAGCTGCCAGAACACAGCTGGCCACAGCCAGAGCGGGACGTGCTCGTAATAGAGGATATGCCAGCGATGCTCGATCATGGCTTTCAGCATAACGCACAATCGAAACCGGTCGGATTGGGGTTGCAGATTTTCAGTCTTTCCAACAGGATAAGGCATGGAAATTGATCTTGCAGGCACACAATTATGGCGCGCGCAGCCCGCCGCTTGGGAAACCGTTGCGGACATTACCGCTGAGGCATTTTCGGAGGACCCGGTGAACCGCTATGTGTTTGGATCAGCGCGTTCAATCAAGTCGGCGTTTCGGGTTCTGATTCGCGAAATCTACATGAAACAGGGCCTCTGCTATCTGCATGGCAGAGGCGGCGCGACGGCGTGGCTTGAACCGGGAGTTGCGCCCTCCTTCAGCCGCTGGTCGATGATGCAATTCGCGCTCGGTCAGGCGCGGTTTGGCGGCAAGGACTCCGTCAAACGCGCAACCCGGCTAGGTGAGCTTATGGCGGAGCATCATCCAAGCGAGCCGCATATGTATCTCTTCACAATTGGCACGAGCAAAATCGCGCGCGGCCAAGGGGTCGGCAAGGAATTGCTCGCCCCCGTGCTCGCAGCCTGTGATGCAGCGGGCGTTCCGGTCTATCTGGAAAACTCAAACCCGGCGAATACAGGCTTCTATGGTGCCCATGGCTTTGAGCGCATGGGCCTGTTTGAAGTGGGTGAAGGCGGCCCGGTTATGGAGCCGATGTGGCGGTCGGCGAGGGTTTGACTATTTAAGTAAGCGCTTGCCGAGCTTCGTTACCTCCGCGCCACACTCAGAGCAGGTCCACCCACCCCAAATGAACTGGCGGAGATTTTTAGGCGTACGAACAGCAGGCAGTATATGACCACACTCAGGACAAGCCGTGACTTCAAGATTCACAGCCCACTTGTCTGGCTCTGTTATTCGAACACCTGGACTGCCTCCATTCTGCATAACAACGCCATGGTCCTGCAGGGCTAGAAAGATTGCCTCATGACTGGCAGCGTTTATCTCTTTACCGCTTTCAAAATTTCTAAGCGTTGCGATCCCAATTGGTAGGAGTTCAGCAAACTCTTGAGCGTTTAACCCCAATAATGCACGGGCCGCTTTTACGTGGCGGGCTGTCATATCTTTAGCTTTCATCGAAACCTCCTATTTATATTTTTCATATAAACGGAAGGCGGAAAGATGGCAAGCAGAATTATATAATTTATATAAGTTATGTTTCTAAGCTACCCACGGCTCAGAGAGTAATTCGGCGCCTCACGCGTCATTTGCACATCGTGGACATGACTTTCCTGTAGGCCTGCGCCGGTGATCTGAACGAACTCGGCGCGGGTGTGGAAGTCGGCAATTGTACCAGCGCCAACATAACCCATCGCGGCGCGGAGGCCGCCGACCATTTGGTGGACGATTGGACCGATGGGGCCTTTGAACGGGACTTGGCCTTCTATACCTTCCGGCACGAGCTTGTCGCTGGCGGCGTCTTTCTGGAAATAACGGTCGGCTGAGCCGCGGGCCATCGCGCCGAGGCTGCCCATGCCGCGATAGGATTTGTAGCTCCGGCCCTGATACAGGAAGACCTCGCCAGGGGCTTCTTCAGTGCCCGCAAACATGGACCCCATCATAGCGGTGGAGGCCCCTGCGGCCAGCGCCTTGGCAAAGTCGCCAGAGAATTTGATCCCGCCATCCGCAATGATCGGTGTTCCGCTAGCGGCCGCGGCATTGGCGCAGTCTTCAATGGCGGTGAGTTGTGGCACCCCGACGCCTGCAACGATGCGGGTCGTACAGATGGAGCCCGGACCGATGCCCACTTTGACCGCGTCCGCGCCCGCGTCGATCAGCGCTTTGGTCGCTTCCGCGGTGGCGACGTTGCCTGCGATGATCTGAACCGCGTTTGAAAGTTTCTTGGCGCGGGTCACAGCCTCACCAACGGCTTTGGAATGGCCATGGGCGGTATCGATGACGACGGCGTCTGCGCCTGCATCGATCAAGGCCTGTGTGCGCTCAAAGCCTGCATCGCCGACGGTTGACGCGGCAGCGACGCGCAAGCGCCCGCTATCATCCTTAGCGGCATTTGGATTGACCGCGGCCTTGTCCATATCCTTGACGGTCAACAGGCCAACACATTTGCCTGCACCATCGACGATCACAAGCCGTTCAATCCGATGCTTGTGGAGAAGCTGACGGGCCTCTTCGATTGGCACATCCATCGTGACGGTGACGACCTCTTTGGTCATCAGACTACCGACAGGTTGGGTAAGATCATCAACAAAGCGCATGTCGCGATTGGTGATGATGCCGAGAAGCTTATTTTTCTCAACCACGGGTATGCCGGAGAACCCGGTCTGTTCTTTGAGCGTCTTTAGCTCAGCAAGCGTGGCCGTTGGAGCGATGGTGACGGGGTTCATTACAACGCCGCTTTCGAATTTCTTGACCTGTACGACTTGAGCCGCCTGTTCTTCAGGGGAGAAATTACGGTGGATGACGCCGATGCCGCCCGCCTGCGCCATAGCAATGGCAAGGCGCGCCTCTGTGACGGTATCCATGGCCGCAGAGATCAGAGGGATATTGAGCCCGATACTCTTGGTCAGGAACGTATGGGTCTGGACTTCAGATGGTGTGAACTCACTTGCGCCGGGCTGGAGTAGCACGTCGTCAAAGGTGATCGCTTGGCGAATTTTCATGTGGGGAGCTCCCTTTTTGGCCTCGTAATTGAGTCATCGCGGGAGAGCAAGCCCTGTTTGTGTGACGTTTAGTCGACGCAGAGCGCTGGCGTGGCGAGACCGTCCTGAACCGTTTGGAAGCACCCGAATGGATTATCGGTCGCAGCACACTGGCCTGTCGCAGGTTCGCCGAACGCTGCGTCAATATCCGTCAGCAAGCATCGGTCGAGGCAATCGCTGCCCGTGGTGCAAGCTTTTCCGGCGTCCGGCATTGGCTGGATACAGTTTTCCCAACCCAGCATACCTGCGCGCATAACGTCGCCGCCAGCCGCCTCGCAGAGCGCGCGTTCAGCAGCTGTCGCACGCTCCCCTTTGAAGC
>CAZGVG010000174.1:0-3570 GCA_964528975.1 uncultured Hyphomonas sp. | reverse complement strand
GCTTGAGAACGCGCTGGCAGACGAGCGCGAGACAAGCACCGTCGAAGAGCTCGCCGTTTTGCCGCCAGCGCCCGAGACAGTTGATGTTCTTGGTCGTAAGGCTGTTTGGGCGCGAATTTCGAAAGATGCTGATTTTGCCGCTCAGAGCGCTGCGAATTCCAGCTTTCTCAATACGTTGGACGTCCCGTATTTTGAGACCTTGCGAGCGCAAAACGAGATCGAGCCGCATCGCGCATTGATCGAGTATCCCGCGATTGAAGAAGCTTGGCGCCTCTACATCTGGACAAAGGTTCAACCCGCAACGCAGCCGCTGGAACAGATTGCGCAAAGCCGTATTCAATTGATCCAACTGACATTGGCGGCAGCCGATACTGGCATCCATTTAGAACGATGGACTTTGCCCGAATCCACCGAGTTCATTGCTTTGAAAACTGGCTTGAACGAACCGCTCTCTCGACAGCTGGCCCTGACGATCATGGCGCGGCCAGGCTATCATTCAGCGATTGTTTCGACGTTCTATACGGTCGAAGCTTTGTCGGAGCGCGCGAAAGCCGTTCTGGGAGAACGATATTCAGAAACCGACTTCCAGCGCGCGCTGATCCAGCCAGGACCACGTCCTCTGCCTCTCATCGAGAAAGACATTGAGGAATGGTATGGCAAACGTCTCGCGAACTAGGCGGCGAGCGCCATATCCTGATGCGACTGTTCAAGAACAGGATTGAGGCCAGCTTCTAGATCCATCAGCGCCGAGGCCCGATCGCTTGGATCAGTTTCGCGCATCACGAAGACCGTTCTGGCCCCATAGCGTTCTGCATCGGCGAAGGCCCAGATCGGCTGGACATCGTGCAAACGGCCCCGGAGTGCGGTCAATCGAACGACCCGCCATCCAAATGGCCCCTGCGCGGCAAACAAAGCGACCCCGGCTTCTCTGGCCCAGGGCGCATTCGGTGCCATACGTACAAATGAGTAGGCTTTTCCGGAACGACCACGAAACTTAACTTCACGCATAATCTTGTTCTCCTTGTGTTCCATTCGTTATATTCTACTTTTGTTCTCATGCAAGAAGTTTTTGGTTAACAAAACCTTACCGGACACGGCCGAGAGCCTCGCAACGTGCCGCAGAGAAAACTGAAACCATGCCTTGCCCTGTGGATATTTCTGTAATAATGCCCTTTTGCTCACCTAAAGCATAAGGGTGAGGCGTAAGAATTTTTCGCATTCAGAGTGACCAGACTTGAAGATGCATATCCTTACACCCATATAATGCTCATGTTGAGCATAACAGGAGGCTGAGATGGCAAGACTGATAGATTCTGGACCTGGGTGTCCAACCCCAACCCCCATGCGCGCATCGGCAACGATTGCTGCCAAGGGCTTGGTATATGACGAGGATGTCAAAGCGAAGACAGATCACCTGTATCCGCTCGTAAACGATTTCATCACCCCAATGGAATGGCCCGCTGTGGCGCCATTGGTTGCTGCGATCAACGACCTGAAGGTCGAAAAGAACGCGGTCATCCTGGCGCACAACTACATGACGCCAGATATTTTCCGCCTTGTTGGTGACTTCCGAGGCGACAGCTTGCAGCTGGCCCGAGAGGCCGCAAATGTCGACGCTGACATTATTGTTCAAGCTGGCGTTCACTTCATGGCTGAGACCTCGAAGATTCTCGCACCGAGCAAAACAGTCCTGATTTCCAGCCTGGAAGCTGGTTGTTCATTGGCAAGCTCGATCACCGGCCCGGATGTGAAACTGATCAAAGAGCGTTATCCTGACTATCCGGTCGTGACCTATGTGAACACGACGGCCGACGTGAAAGCCGAGTGTCACATTACATGTACCAGCTCGAACGCAGCACAAGTCGTGGAAGCGGTCGCTAAAGAGTGGGATACGGACACCGTCATCCTCGTGCCGGATCAGTACCTGGCGAAAAACGTCGCCGCACAAACCGATATCCGGATCATGACATGGCCGGGCGCGTGCGAAGTGCACGAGCTGTTCAGTGCAGAAGATGTCGAAGCCCTGCGGGAAGCGCACCCGGGCGTTGTTATCCTGGCGCACCCTGAGTGTCCGCCGGATGTGCTTGAGCATGCTGACTTTGCAGGCTCAACGGCGGCGTTGGCGAACTATGTCAAAGATGAAAGCCCGGCAAAGGTCGTCCTGCTGACTGAATGTTCGATGTCCGACAATGTTGCAGCGGAAAACCCCGGCGTAGATTTTGTGCGCCCGTGCAACCTTTGCCCGCACATGAAACAAATCACGCTTGAGAACATCCTCGACTGCTTGACCGAGATGAAACACGAAGTGACCATCGACGAAGATGTCCGTGTTAAAGCTAAAGCTGCAATCGATGCGATGCTGGATCTGCCTAAAATGGCAACACCTCTCGCCTTTGAAACCGGCCTGAAGCCCATGGAGATTGAGGTTATTTCACCTAACTGATGCCTTGCCGCGGCCACATCCGCGGCTAAGGTGAAGGATGAGAGCACGGTAAGGGAGAGACGAATGGCGAAATGGCTAACGGCATTATGCGCGGGACTGTTCAGCTTGTCTCTGCTCCCCGCAATGGCCGACACCAAGGACCCAGGCGACGTTCTGGGCTCTTGGAGTTTCCAAACCAAGCCCTATCGCCAAGGTCAGTGCATCATGACCGGCACGATGCGCCTCAGCTCTCATCCTGAAGAGGGATTGTATGAGTGCGAACTGACTGCCGTCGAAGTCTGCTCCATGTGGGGTCGCTCAGTTGTTTTGCAGCAGTGTCAGGCCCGACGCTTTGGCAATCAGGTCTCGGTCCGGTCTGAGATCACCGAGATGCTCGAGCAAAAGGTCGAAGGTCTGATTTATGTTCCGGACAATTTCAGCCTCACCATCCAAGACCCAAGTCGAATGTGGGGCGCGCTCGTCTCAGCTGCGACCGCGCCGGTTGAATTTCGCCGCTCTGAGGACGGAATTTCCTGATGCGTAGCCTTGCTCTTGCGATCTGCATGGGGGCGATGCCTCTTTCTGCCCTAGCAGACGTAAATGTTGCAGGGCATTGGAGCTTTGAAGCCATGGTCGAGGGCGATTGCAGTTTCGGCGGGACAGCTCACCTGCAAAAAACCGGCGAGAACCAATTCAAAGCAGAGCTAACCGCGCGCCAAAGCTGCCCGACCCTGCCCGAAGACTATCTCGTTCGACAGGACTGCGCAGCGTCTCAACTTGGCAACCAGCTATCAGTTCGCTGCCGGATCGTTGAATTTATCAACGGCTTTGACAGTGAATTTTACTATCCAGACAATTTCACCCTGACGATCGAATCCTCAGCCCGCCTGCATGGCGCGCTGATCAGTGCTGGGCGCACACGCCCCGCTGAATGGGTCAGGGACGAAAGGGGCATTTCTTGACCACATCCACCGGGCTTCGGCCCGAACGATACAACGCCCCTGCCCCGGCAGGCGATGCGCGTATTCTGATTGTTGGCGCCGGCCTCGCCGGATTGTTCCTCGCTTTGCGATTGGCGCCGCGGCTGTGCACGGTGATTTCACCAGCGCCGCTCGGCCAAGCTGCCTCTTCTGCATGGGCGCAAGGGG
>CAZGVG010000173.1:0-3633 GCA_964528975.1 uncultured Hyphomonas sp. | reverse complement strand
GCAGAGATAATCGCGAGACTGTCGGCGCCTTCATCCAACATGTGAGGCTGTGCCAAGCCGCTAGCATAGTTTGCGAGGTTGGTCTGAGCCTCAGGCGTAAGGACGGCTGAGTTTTCTTCAAAGAACACAAACAGGCTATCCTCATTTCTGGGGGCGGCTGGATCGTCAGGTGCCTGACGCTCTGACATCGCGAGGCGCGCTGTGATTTGCATCGGGTCTCGCTGCCAGGGGCTCACCAGATCAGAGACCAGAGTGTCTACACCGAGGACCTTGCGAATACGCTCGCGGTCGGCCTGCGCCTCTGCAATGGCATCGGTGGCGCTCTGTTCGATCTGGATTTGACGGGCCTTGTTTTCAACAAAGCTGCGATGGCGCGAGGCGGGGAATTTATCGAGAAAGCCGCGCAGGAGGTCTAGATTTGTGGTTGTGATGATATTGGCAAGCTCAGTAGCTTCCTCTGGATCATCTGAACTCAGGCTGCATCCTGCAAAGCAGAAATCAGCTTCGCCGCGCAGGCCGCTCTCAGTCCAAGGCACCTGACGACCTTCAGTCATATCTTCAACGCGGGTGGCCACGACTCTAAACAGGGTTTCGGCTGAATAGCCGGGCTGTGTGATCAAAGCGCCAAGTGCGGTTGTGAACGGGCTATTGCCTATGTCCTCGCCATCCTCGGCAACCGAGCCGGGCGCTGTTGAGTATGCGATCAGGGTGCCGCGCGTTCGGCTGCTCGTGGCAAGGCCCTGCGGGACACTGCGCACAGCGGCGGGCATCGGATTGTTGCGGCAAGCGTCCAGAATAATGAAGTTCGTTTCATTACCCGCATAATTGAGATACCGCATCAGCAGGCCAAGATTGGGCGCCTGCCGCCAGAGGTCGGCCTCATCGTAGATCTTTGCATCAGTCGGAACGAGATAGTTTAGGCCCTGCGACTGTGCCCCATGCCCCGCATAAAAGAACAGGCCAACCGCATCTTTTCCAGCAGCTTTCAGGCGGTCCCCGTGCCGCTGAAACGCTTCCTGCATGTCATCATAATTGGCGTCTGTGACAAGCTCGACCTCAAATCCGACTGTTTCAAGCGCGCCTTTCATCAGGCGGGCATCATTCACCGGATTGTCCAGCGCCCAGCCCGTCGTTGTGTAGGCGTCATTGCCGATCAGCAGGGCGATCCGCTTTTGAGCATTGGCGGGCGCGGCAAAGCTACACCCCAGTAAAATGAGCGCTAAAATGAACCGCATGGCGTCCCTCCATATTCAGGTTATGGGCCGAGATTAACCATACTGATCTATTTGGCCAGTGTTAGCCTGAACAAGGGACGGACAATGGCCCATCCGAGCGCAATGCAACTGCCACTGAGCAGCAGGGTCCCGACATCCGGGTTAAAGATATTCGCCGCCGCGAAATTGGCGCCATTCATAGCGGGCAGGCCGTAATAGAGCGCCCATGAAAGAGTGAGAAGCAGCGCTGACGGAAGTATAAGGCGCCAGAATAGCTGCCAAGGTTTTCGCTCAAGCGGTTTGAAGCCGATGTTTCGCCACTTCCAGATAAAGCCAAGGATAAAGCCAATCAGGCCAAGCGGAATAGCGGCTAGAATCCAGACAGGAAGACTGGCTGTGACCGCTGGAATTGCTGGCGGCTCTAGCCCCATGACAAGGTTGCCAACTCCGCGGGTCAGGCCGTCTACGTGCCGATTGCCGAGACTATTATTCGCATTGGCTAGAACCACAAAGCCAAACTTCTGATCGGGCGAGAAGCCAGCAATGGCCTCAAAGCCGGGGTTTCGCCCAGTATGAAACACAAGGCGGTGATCTGGAAAATCACGCACCATCCAACCCAGCGCGTAATGTGGGCCGGGACCTGTCTCCACTGGCGTAATCATTTCAAACGCCAACGGATCGCTCAGCACTGGATCAGTGATCTCAATCAAGCGCGTGACGACCGCGGCAAGGTCTGCCGCAGATGTCTCAACCCCGCCTTGCGCAAACAAGGCGCGGCCCATCTGGCCTTGGTATGGCTTGGGGGACGACAACCAGTAGCGGTGACCAATAGCAAGATCACTGGCGGGCGTTGACGAGGGACCAAACTTGGTATTTGTCAGTGACCCTGGTTGGGTGATTAGGTATTTAAATACCTCTTCCAAAGGCGCGTCTTCAAGCGTTTCAATCAATAGGCCGAGTGTTTGATAGTTCGCATTTGAATATTGATAGACCGCGCCCGGCTCTGCAATCAGAGGCGCTGAACGTAGCTCAAGCATAGTCGCTTCTAAGGCGCCGTGTGATTGATCCTGGATATGCTGATTGCGGTTACCGATTTTGCTTGAAAGGCCGCTGCGGTGAGAGAGCAGATGCCGAACCGTGATCTTGTCAGACTGTGCTTTATTGCGCGTCCGAAAGTCCGGAAGGTGTTGAACAACCGTATCATCGAGTTTGAGTGTGCCTGCATCCACCATTTGAAGCAGGGTCAAAGCCGTGAAGGGTTTGGTGACGGATCCGATTTGAAACCGTGTCTCAGCTGTGATCGCTGCGCCATCATTTGCGATCACACCGAACCCGCGCGAATGAACCACTTCCCCATTTTCGATCAAGGCCATGGAAATGCCTGGTACTTTCAGTTCGGCCATACGCGCCTCAACAAAGGCATCAATCTTGGCAATGCGCTCTTGTGTTAAAGGCGGGCGTTCAGCATGGCTTGTAAGGGCGGCAGCACAGGTGATCAGCATCACCAGCACCGCCTTGATGGCGACCTGAAGCATTGCGTCCTCCCACAGAAACACAGGTGAATACCTGCATGTCTACCGCCCAATGTCCACTAGCCATAGCCAAAGGGGCCGGGTGCGTGTATGGCGCGCGCAAAGATACTTGCCTTTGAAAGCGCCTCCCGATGACCGAACCAAAATCCCTTCGCAACATTGCGATTATTGCTCACGTTGACCACGGCAAGACAACGCTTGTGGATTGCCTCTTGAAACAGTCCGGTACGTTCCGCGAAAATGAAGCGACGCAAGAGCGGATGATGGACAGCAACGATCTTGAGAAAGAGCGTGGCATTACCATCCTCGCCAAGACGACCAGTGTCGTCTGGGGCGACACGCGCATTAACATTGTTGATACCCCTGGACACGCCGATTTTGGCGGCGAGGTGGAGCGCATCCTGTCTATGGTCGACGGCGCAATTGTTCTGGTCGATGCGGCTGAAGGCCCGATGCCGCAAACCAAATTTGTAGTTTCCAAAGCGCTGAAAATCGGTCTTCGCCCGATCGTGGCGGTCAACAAGATCGACAAGCCTGAACGCCGCCCTGATGAAGTAATTGACGAAGTTTTTGACCTGTTCGATGCGCTGGGCGCAGATGATGATCAGCTTGACTTCCCAATCCTGTACGGCTCAGCCAAGAATGGCTGGATGTCGACCCAGTATGAAGACGAGCGCGAGAATATGGACGAGCTGTTTGATCTGGTCGTCAAGCACGTGCCCGAGCCAACCGTTGAGGAAGCCCCGTTCCGGATGCTCGCCACAACCATTGGCGCTGACAATTTCCTTGGTCGTATCCTGACGGGCCGTGTGTCTTCGGGCAGCGTTAAGCCGAACCAGACTGTGAAAGTCTTGGCGCGTGATGGCTCGCTGGTCGAAACCGGCCGC
>CAZGVG010000172.1:0-3686 GCA_964528975.1 uncultured Hyphomonas sp. | reverse complement strand
CATCTTTCGCAAACGCTTTGTCCGCGAACATTGACTTCACGAGCGCCTGACAGTCATCGAAATCGCCATCGACGGCGAGATTATGGACATTCTCAGCACCGGTCGTGGTCATAAAGAGGCGCTGGACAGGGGATACGCGTTCATGCGGATGCAGAATGTAGAGATCTACCTGGCTTGCACCGGCAAATGCCGCCGCAGCGGCGCCGCCAGTGTCGCCAGATGTCGCGCAAACCACGCTCATGCGCTCCCCGCGGCGGCTCAGCACCAAATCATAGAGCTGCGCGATAAACTGCATCGCGACGTCTTTGAACGCCAAGGTCGGCCCGTGGTGGAGTTCCATAATGAACGCGTTCGAGCCGCTCTGTGTGAGAGGGGCAACCGCATGATGTGAGAAGCTCGCATAGGCGCGCTCGCAAAGCCCTTGAACATCGTCTTTGGATAATGCGTCACCAGCAAATGCGCCAAGAATTCGCGCCGCGACCGTGACATAGCTTTCGCCGGGTTGGGCGGGAGCGATTTGCGGCCAGCTTTCTGGAACATAGAGACCGCCATCAGGCGCCAGGCCCGTAAGACAGGCTTCCACAAAGTCGACAGGATCTGCCTGTCCGCGCGTCGATACATATTTCATGGCGTTGCCAGGCCTTCTAAAACTTCAAGCGCCCGCGTGAGCGATGCAGCGCGACATACACACCTAGAAGCCCTAAGGCCATCCCCCACCAGGTCAGCGCATACCCGAAATGCCGTTCTGGCGGCAAAGGGTCGACGGGTTTCGCGAATGCATAAGGGTTAAGTGTCTGGCGTGATTGCGTGAGGTCGTCACCGTTTCGCACCGTCATCACGACCGGTTCAGCAACACGAGGCGTCCCTTGCATCCCAAGGCGCTCTGCGAGTTTTTCGGGATTGAGACTGTACCAAGTATTGGCTTCAGGATTATCGCGCGCTGCAAAATTGGAATTCGACGGCGTTTTGTTCGCAACAATACCATCAAAGGTCACTGTTTCCGGAAGCTCGCTTATCAACATCTGTATAGGTTCAGCGCCGCCCGTGGCCTCGACCATTACAAGAACGCCCTCATTGGTTCCTTGCAGTTTTCCAGGAACATAGCGGCGCCAGAGCGGTTCACTATCGGCAAAGCCGTAGACCTGTTGAACGTTTCCAGGATTAGAAAGGTCTATGGAAACCAACACGCGCTCACTGAGTTCAGCTTGCGCTTCGGTTGTCGGGCGATCCATCTTTTCTGAGTACCGCGCGTACTGCCAATTCCCGAGCAAAACCAGAATGATCAGGCTGATGACACTGCAGAGTGTCAGAATTGGCATGGGACGAAAGGTCATGCGCTGGTCTCAGTGTCCTTGCAATCAAGGTCCCGGCGGGATCGCCGAGGCCTTGAAGAAAGCGGTGTCAGTGTCCGAGCACCAGGTGCGGCAGGACGTACACAAACACGAACAGGAAGAGCCAGACGACGTCAACGAAGTGCCAATACCAAGCGGCAAACTCGAATCCGAGATGCTTCGTCGCCGTCATGTTCTTCGCATAGAGCCGGAATAGGCAGACCGTCAGGAAGATTGTTCCAATAACAACGTGGGCGCCGTGGAAGCCTGTCGCCATGAAGAAGGCAGACCCGTAGAGTGTGCCATCGAAAGTGAACTGCGCTTCGGAATACTCATAGACCTGCAAGCATGTGAACGCAAAGCCCAGAATGATCGTCAGGATCAGCATGAACTTGGCATTGTCCATCTTGTCATGCTGAAGGGCGTGGTGCGCTGCAGTGACCGTGGTGCCAGACAAAAGCAGGATCAATGTATTGATCAGCGGCAAGTGGAACGGGTCAAATGTCGTGACGCCAGTCGGTGGCCATTGCGCGTAGGCATTTAGACCTTCCCAAACAGGGCTCGCGGCATCGAACGTTCCGCCGATACGTGCTGGGTAGAAGATTGCCAGTTCAAAGAAGCTCCAGAACCATGCTGCGAAGAACATGATCTCAGACACAATGAACAGGATCATCCCATATTTCAGGCCGATCGAGACGACAGGCGTATGATCCCCGCCGCGGCTTTCTTTGACGACTTCACGCCACCAGCCGGCCATGACCCAAATCACCATGAGGAACCCTGGAACCAGTGTCCAAAGCTGCCCGGATTCAATGCCAAACAGGCCTTTCATATAGGTCACGCCGCCAAGCGCGAGTACGAGCATTCCGATAGAGCCAATGAGTGGCCATGGTGATGGATTTACCAGGTGATAGTCGTGTTTGACGTCGTCGGCCATGACAGGGCGTCCCTTGTGGCAATAGTTATTACAATCTCAGCCGCTTTTAGACTGCTGTCCGCGGATTCTGCAATAGTTCAGTTTAAGGATGCCGTTTTCGCCGCACCTTTGAATTCGTTCGTATTGAAGAACGTATAAGAAAGAGTGATCGTCTTAACGTCATCAGCGTTGCGTTCTTCTTCCATTGCAGGGTCTACAAAGAAGATCACTGGGAGCTTTTTCGTCTCACCAGCTTTGATGATTCGCTCCTCGAAACAGAAGCATTCCAGCTTGCTGAAGAACCGCCCTGCTTTGTGCGGAGTCACATTATAGCTCGCAATCACGCTGACATCACTGACGGACGTATTTGTGACCTCGTAAAACGCCAAGCTGTGAGCGCCAAGTTGCACAGGAAGCTCGGTTTGCGTCGCGCGAAACCTGAGCGGCGCGTTGGCCACATTGGCATCAAAGCGAACGGTGACTTCACGATCACTGATGCGCTCGGGCGCTTTCTGAGCCGTCTGAGTGGTCCCGCCAAAGCCAGTAACCCGGCAAAATGTGTCGTAGAGCGGCTTAGACGCAAATGCGAGGCCGAGCATAACGATCGCTGCCGAGGCAGCTGCCAGAGCGATCCGGGTATTATTCATCCCCCTGCTCCGCTGGCTCCGTCTCTGTCGTTTGATCGGCGAGAAGCGCTTCGGCGCGCGCTGTGGCTTCGCGGTCGGCTTTCTCTTTTGCGGCTTCGTCCAAGTAACCAGAGAAATAGAGGCGATCTCCGCCACTAAAGTCTGTCTCTTGAATGCGTAGAGCCGTACTGACGCCAACAATTACGACAAACGCGACCAATGCGGCAGCCAACCAAGCGTTGCGACGCTTCTGTGCTTTGATGCGGGCTTCTTCGTTCTCAGTCATTAGAGGCCTCCGAGTGGGAAGTATAATCCGAAACCACGTTCGATGATGAGTGCGGCAAAGAGCGCAAAGAGATAGAGAATGGAAAAGGCGAACATGCTCATTGCGAGTTTGCGCTCAGGATCACCCGCATCAGGTTCCCCTGCCCGGCTGCGCCAGACTTTCACCGCGAAATACAAGAAGACCAGAGTTAGAGCAGTAGCAACAACGCCATAGATCCATCCCCCAAGCCCGGTCATTAGCGGCGCCAGACCAACAGGGGCAAGAACGATCGTATAGAGTAGGATATGAAGACGTGTAGACTTTGCACCGCTGGTTACCGGCAGCATCGGAACACCGGCTTTCTCATACTCTTTATGGGCGACGAGGCTCAGCGCCCAGAAATGCGGCGGGGTCCAGAAAAAGATTATGGCGAATAGAATCCAGGCATCGAGCGGTGTGCTGCCCGTGACGGCGGCCCAACCGATAACCGGTGGAAATGCGCCAGCCGCCCCACCAATGACAATGTTCTGGGCCGTGCGCCGCTTGAG
>CAZGVG010000171.1:0-3725 GCA_964528975.1 uncultured Hyphomonas sp. | reverse complement strand
ACAGCTTGCTCTCAATAGCCCTTTTGGGGCTGGTTACAGCCTGCGGAAGTGGGGATGCGCCAACCACAAGCGATGCAGAAAAAACTGTTGAAAAACGGGATGTTGCCACTGACTCCTCAAGCAGCACAACAAGTCCGGCGCCTGCTCCAGCGACGCCCTCAGAGCCAGATGTTCAGTTCGCGTCACTGCCTGAGCCCTATGCCTCTGCGGACTATAATCGCGGCAAGCGTACGTTCAAACTCTGCCAGACCTGCCACACACTCAACGAAGGTGGGCAGAATTTGGTCGGGCCAAACCTACACGGTATTTTCGGCCAGCAAGCTGCATCGGTTGACGGCTTCACCTATTCCAAGGCTCTTGCGGGATCGGACATTGTCTGGACCCCGGAGATTTTGGGCGAGTGGCTGGAAAGCCCGCGAAACTTCCTGCCAGGCAATAAAATGAGTTTTTCAGGCGTGCGAAAGCCATCTGATCGGACAGCCGTCATCGCCTATATCATGGCCGAAACCGGATATACCGCCGAATAGATACATAGAGAATTTTGGACACGCAGGCCTAAACGGCACGCGGCGCGAGAAGCTCAGAACCGTTTCGCGAATGCCAGGAAAATACTCTCCTCGCGAAAGCGGCCTCCATTCTCGTTTCGATAACCGATAGAGTAGTCGGCAAAATCGCTGCGCCAAAGTAGCTCGCTTTGGACCTTGTCTGACTTGACGTTTGTATCGCCGCGTTCAATCCAGACCTGTGTGACATTCCAGATATGCTTTGAGGCTTGCTGGCCAAAGCCTAGTTCATAACGCTGGCGGTTACAGCCATTGTGAAAACGGCCCGCGATTTCGCCAAAAGTAAAAGTTTGGCGCTTTCGCCATTCGCCGGACCAGGACGCCCCTACCCGCGTTTCTGCACCAAGGGTTTCGCAGCCATTACGGCCACCAATGGCTTCGCCCTGCAACAGGCCAAACTCTGTTGTGATATTAAATGTTCCGCGCTGATAAAGGCGGCGCCGAGCGGTCGCACGCCAGCCCTGCCCGTTAAAGTCGCTGGCCTCATCATAGGCAACACCCTCAAGCTTGGCCGTTACGGTCCAAAACTCAGATAGCCCATATTCGAGATAAGCATCACTGCGCCAGCCTTGCAGGCCTTCGACCTTTTCGCTGGCCAAAGAAAGCCTTGTATAAAGGTCACCCTTTTCTTGAATCCAAGGCGCTGCCATAGCCGAAGGCCATAGCAGCACCAAAGATAACACAAGCAAGCTTCCCCTCATCCCGAAGACTAGAAAGCATTCGGGATAAAAGAACAAGTATTAGAGGAAGGCCCTCTAGAGCTGGAAGCGGATCTGGTCGGTCCAGAAGCGCTCAAGACGAGAAACGGTCTTGTTCAGCTGGCTCAAATCGTCAGCGCGAACGCTGGCCGTTGGCTCAAGCGCTGTCGCCTGACGATCAAACAGATCGGTGACGCGCTTGCGCACTTTAAGACCGCGCTCTGTCAGACGCAGACGCACTGTGCGTTTATCACGCTCAGAACGGGTCTGGATCAGATAGCCGCCTTCTTGAAGCTTTTTGACGTTATAAGACAGGCTGGTGCCTGCAAATGCGCCGCGTGACCGCAAAGTCGACGCCGGTGTTTCTCCAACACCAATTTCATAAAGAAGCAGAGCTTGCACACCTGTTAGGTGACGCTCACCGCCCCGCTCCAGGTCGTCTTTCACAACATCGTGGAGACGACGATGCGCCTGCTCCAGAAGGGAAAGAGATTTCACAAACGATTCTGCTACAGATACAGGTTCGCTGACGGCTTCCGCCGCGCCATAAGTCATTGTCATTACCATCACCACTCAACTTTTGTTGTAGTTTGAGTAGAGTTACAGGAATGAAGCTTATATTTCGTTAAGCACACCCTCTATTCAAGTCTAGTTCGTTAACAAAACAGGCTAAAGTGTTACGTTTCTTGGCCGAAATGGCTATTCTAGGACCTATCCGCCTAAAGAGGCGCCTATAGCAGCCCAAGCTGACACTTCACCATCAGCAAGCGCCATTACAGCTTTCCATTCACCGTTTATGCGCTGCAATACATAAGCAGCCTGCCACCCGACAATGACATTCCCTTCAGGGTCGACCATTTCGTCCGAGACTGTCATCGCGACTGTTTCAGAATTCATTGGAAGATGATTGATCACGCTGCGGCGAGCATGATCGACACGTTGGACTTTATAGAAGCCAAGCAGGTTTTCCGTATTCTTATTAAAGTGCTCTGCCGATTTAAATGATAGCGAACGCCCAGACCCGGCAATTACAGCCGGAAAAGTCCAGTGAGCCGAAATCGCTTCTGCATCATAGGCGCTGAACGCCGTCACATAGGACTGGCACCAAGCCTGTAGCTCCTCACGCAGATCAGTCAAAGCCAAGCTCCTCTTCGCCAAGTGGTTCAAAATAGCGGGCGACATCTGCGTCGCTAACGCCCTCAAGCGTTGCGGGTGACCATGTCGGATCATGGTCTTTATCTATGATGACGGCTCGGACGCCTTCGATGAAATCCGGTGATTGGACTTTGCGCCAGCCGATCCGGTATTCCATGGCCATATTGTCTTCGAAGGTCTCGCACTTCGCGCCGTCTCGAACCTGGCGAAGCGCGACCTTCACTGTTTCAGGGGATTTGGCGCGCAGGAAGTCCGCCTGCTTCTTCGCCCACTCAGAACCATCCCCATCCAAAGCGGCAAGCATGGCCTCTGCCTGATCGCCCGCAAAGCACTGATTGATCGTATCCATATGTGCTTCGAAGCTGCCTGCCGGTACCGAATGGGTCAGGCCTTTCAGGATGGCGCCAAGCATCTCAGGCCCGCCGAGAAGTCGGCGGTGGCGATTTGCTTTTTCAGATTTGGGATCAGTTCAGACGGCAGGAAATGAGTGGCGACCCCAGCTGCCGCAACGTCCGCGCCTTTCAGTCTTGCGCCGGTTAGCGCGAGCCATGTCCCAAGCTCTCCGCGCAGACGCGGCAGGAACCACCCCCCGCCAACATCAGGGAATAGACCAATCCCGGTTTCCGGCATGGCGAACAGCGTACGCTCGGTCGCAATCCGAAACGCGCCATGCACTGACAGACCAACGCCGCCGCCCATGGTGACGCCGTCCATCAATGCAAGATAGGGCTTCGGGAATGCCTTGATCGCGGCGTTCATGCGGTACTCGACCGCAAAGAAGGCGCGAGCCTCAGTTCCGTCTTTCATACCGCTCTCGCGTAGCATGGCGATATCACCGCCCGCACAAAAGCCGCGTGTACCCTCAGTGTGGTCAATCATTACGATCTCAACCGCTGGGTCGCCTCGCCAGGCCTTAAGGGCAGCGAGGATCGTCTCACACATGGGTAGGTTTAGCGCGTGAAGCGCATCTGGGCGGTTCAGAGTTATGTGTCCGACCCCGCCCTCAATTTTAGTCTGTACTGTATCAGTCATATATCGGCGTTAGCGCGGCGGCCGATCAGGGTCTAGGGGTAACCTAGTGTCCACCCCCAAAGATACCTGTGCGGACATTATAGTCGGCGGCGATCTCATAGTCCGGATCATCCTCGCTATCGATCATCAGCTGGCCCGCCTTGCTCAGCAGGGTGTGGCAGTCGCGGGAAAGGTGGCGCAGTTTCAGCGTCTTGCCTTTGGCTTGATACTTGGCGGCAAGGTCTTCGATGGCTTGCAGGGCCGACTGGTCAACGACGCGTGAGCGCATGAAGTCGAC
>CAZGVG010000170.1:0-3783 GCA_964528975.1 uncultured Hyphomonas sp. | reverse complement strand
TTGCCGACCTAGTGTTTGTCGATCCTGTTGGAACGGGCCTGTCGCGCGTGATCGACGACGCCTCTGAGTCGGCGTTCAAAGACCTTCGGGTGGACGCGCGTGCGATGTGCAAGTTCGCTCAAAACTGGTTGGAAGCAGAAGACCGGATTGAGGCTCCGGTTTTCATTGTCGGGGTAAGCTACAGCACCTTGCGTGCCGCAGGGATGGCGAGCCACCCGAATTGCAAAAACTTCGGTCGAAATCTGAGCGGCCTGATCTTCGTGTCCGGTCTGCTAGACCTCCGCATGCGCCATGCCCACGATGTTTCAGGACGTGTTAGTCGTTATCCCACGATTGCTGCAATCGCTTGGCAGCGCGGCCTTGTCGATCGCGCGCGCTGGCCAAGCGGGATGCAAGCGTTTCTGACGGATATGGAAGCCTACGCTAACACTGTGATTGGCCCATCGCTAACTCAGGCGCACCTCCTTTCGGAGAAAGAGACCCGCCAAATCATCGAAGAAATGCACACGCAAATTGGCCTCGATGCGCCGGACAAAAATGTCACATCTCTTTTTACCTCAATGCGCCTCGCGAAACGGCGCGCTGGCAGAGCGAAAGCCCCCTGTGGTTACGACGCGCGGTTTGATTGCGGCAGGGTTTTTGGGCCTCACCCCAACTTAGAATTATATCAACTGGGCGATGATCTAGAGCGAATACTTGTTGAGCAATGGCGTAGTATGACCGGTTATGAGTTAAATCCTGAGACCTACACGGCCATACGTCGGGGCCGTTTTGGAGTGAATTGGGATTATCGTTTTCTGAAGAGTGGAGAGATCGGCGCGGGGACTGATATGGCGCATATCCTTTCGCGAAAGATCAAGCGGAAACATCCGTTCAGCTTAAAACAGGTAAAGGCCGAAGCCGAAGCGCAAGTCAGCACGGTTCATACAAAGACACGGATCATGGTGGCCTCTGGGCTCTATGATCTCGTGACGCCATATTACGCGATGGAGCTCGCACTCTTAAGAGCTGGGTTTGCACCATCGCAATTTGAGGTACACCTGTATGAAGGTGGGCATATGATGTATTTGGAAAAGGAAACCGGACATCAGTTTGCCAATGATATCCGGTCCTTTATTCTTGGTGGTGAATAACCGCTTTAGCCCGCCTTCACCTCCGCGATCCATTCATCCACGCGGCGTTCCAGGATCGCGAGCGGCATTGCGCCGCCGCCCAAAACAGTGTCGTGGAACGCGCGGATATCAAACGCATCGCCAAGCTCAGCTTCTGCGTCGCGGCGCAGTTCCTGGATCTTCAGCATGCCAATCTTATAGCTGGTCGCTTGGCCCGGAAGAACAATATAGCGACGAACTTCTGAGCGAGCTTGCCCCTCAGGTGCAGCTGTGTTGGCGAGGAAATAGTCGATCGCTTCCTGCTCAGTCCAGCCTTTTGCGTGCAGACCTGTATCGACGACCAAACGCACGGCGCGCCAGATCTCAGAGCCGAGGCGTCCAAACTCAGACAACGGATCCTGGAAGGTTCCAGGCATCTCTTTTGACAACCACTCAGAGTACAGTCCCCAACCCTCACTATAGGCGGTAAAGCCAGCTTGGGTGCGGAAGGTCGGAACGCCTTCTAGCTCTTGCTGGATCGCGATCTGCATATGGTGGCCAGGAAGGCCTTCATGATAAGCGATGACTTCAAGCTCACGCTTTGGCATCTGCTTCATATCAAGAAGGTGGGCGTAATAAACACCTGGGCGTGAGCCATCTGGGGTTGATGGGAAGTAGTGCTGCGCAGCGCCGGCTTGCTCACGGAACGGTTCAACCCGTTTCACGACCATGTCGGCTTTTGGCAAGATACCGAAATAATCTGGCAGAACCGCCTTGATGCCGTCGATCGCGGCGGTGGCATCATCGATATAGCCCTGGCGACCTTCATCCGTGTTTGGATAGTAAAGCCGCTCATCGTCTTTGTTGTCGCGCAGGAATGAGAAGAATTCCGGTAGCGTTCCTTCAAAGCCAAACTCGTCTTTGATCAACTCCATTTCACCCCGCAAGCGTGTGACTTCAGACAGGCCAATCTCATGGATTTCATCCGCGGTCAGCGAGGTCGTCGTCTGATTGGCGAGCCGCTCATTATAGTAAGCGAGGCCATCTGGCAGCGCGCTTACGCCTTGGGCTTCCGGCGTCGCGTTGACACGATCTCTCTCTTGCCAAGCGATGAGCCGCTCATAGGCCGGCTTCCATTCTTCGATCAGAGCGGTGCGAATATCGGCCGTAAGCTGATCAGCTTTGGCCTGATCAATCTCGCCTTGGTCGAGTAGGTTTGCGATCTTGGCCTGCGCGTCGGCCCAGATATCACTGTCCGTTTCGCTATCATCGAACGGCGCGCCCGTGATGATCTTGTTCGCTTCTTCGATGACTGAGTCGAATGCAAAGTAAGGCGGTCTTACGCCCCGTTCAGCGATACTCTGCGAACTTTCGATCAATTGATCGATGGCGACGGCGCTTCCTGAAACACGCAAAAGGTAATTGTCCATGTCTTCGCCGTCGATGACCTTATGGAAAGCGATCAGCAGCTGCGGGAAGAAGGAGTGGATCGACTGCATTTGCTCGAACACATAGGTGTTGTAGCGAAACTCATCTGCAGCTTCAGCGCGCTCTGCCTGATAGACCCAGATATCATATGAAATCTTGGCGTCAGGGCTCAGCTTATCATAATCAAAATTGGCTTGCATCTCGGCTAAATTGGCCCGTGCGCGGCCAAGCTGTGCTTCCAAAGAGGCTTCGGTGAAATCGTCAATCTCGCCTTGGCGTTCGTCGCGGCCAAGGAAAGTGAGTTGGATCGGGCTCTCCAGCGTTTCCGCTTCGTACTTTTCCTCGAACCAGGTGTTGAGGCGCTCTGTTTCCGCGGCAATCTCTTCAGCCGTCGGCGCCGCTGGCGTTTCTACAGGGGCAGGATCGGCGCTCGAATTGCCGGGCGTGCGAACCTGATCGCATGCGGCGAGCGCGAAAATTGTGGCCAGGGCCGTTAGTGTTGTACGCATAATATAGACTCCCAAGTCGCGATATTTATCGTTAATCGGCAAAAAGCAGGTTTTGAGATTTGGAGCAAGGGCACAACCGATCAATTCTAACTGGTCTCACACCCTATTAACCAGCTGATCATTATGCTGGTCTGGCGAACGGCTTGGGACACAAAAGGGATATCATATGCTGCGTGCATTTCTCATCGGACCACTTCTCGCGCTCGGATTATCGGGCTGCATTGTGACTTCAACAGCCGGCCTCTTATTCAGCGGTGCCAAACTCGCTGGCAATACAGTCTATTACGCTGGAAAAGGGGTCTACCAGGTCGGCAAACTCACAGTGCGCGCCGCAGATGGCGTTTTAGACGGCACAGAGCGCATGCTGCGCCTGACAATTCTTACGGCTGACGCAACTGGCGCTGTCGCCCGCACCACCCGCGAAATCAACGCCACAGCACTTGAGGCAGAACTAGCCACGCTTGAACGAACAGAAGGCGTTATCGAAGTGATTGTCGAACCCGTGGATTAATCTCTTTCAACTTTGCCAAAGCACGATTATATGTGAACTGTTCTTCGGAACTATGGTGATAAATGCGCGTGTAATAAGCGGTTCGGACCCGGGGGCGGTACCCGGCGCCTCCACCAAAGATCTCCTCCTTCAGCGGGGATCGTTTGGGGGCGAAATAGGATCGACGGACGTGTAAAGGCGAGGCTTTCACCCGCTTGAGCTGCGTTAGAAGCTCAATCAACAATAGTTGCTAATGACAACTTTG
>CAZGVG010000169.1:0-3851 GCA_964528975.1 uncultured Hyphomonas sp. | reverse complement strand
CTTTGCGATGAGTTTATCGAGCAGGCTCGCCGTAATGGGCAAGCACGTCGTTAAATCAGCGCTGACAATGCTCTTTAGCCCCGCTCCAGCCTAGCTGTGGGCGGGGTTTTGAGTCTGCGAGAGGAAATCTGTTATGTGGACCATCTTACTGGCTGGATTAGGACTTTGGTTCTTGCTTGAAGGCGCCATGTATGCCGGCGCGCCCGACCTTATGAAACGGTTCGGCGCCTGGCTTGCGGAGATGCCAGAAGAGACGATCAGACAATCCGGGTTGTGGTCTATGGCGATTGGCGGGCTCTTGCTTTACGTGATGTTGAGGTTTGGCGGGTGAGACAGCCTTGCACCTTGCCTGCTTCGTGCCATAGTTAATGTTATGATGTGTTACATCTGTCTTGGAGAAATGAATTGATGCGCCGAACCTTATCTGCCTTTGCCCTAGTCATCGCGGGTCTTTCAGTTCCAGCTTTGGCGCAGGAGTCGCTCTCGGTTACGAGCGAGCAGATTGACCAACAGGCGCGGCCCGATAGCTTTTCCAAACTCTCAAAGCGTTTGATGCCAGCTGTGGTGAACATCACAACGTCGAAGCTTGTGGCGAATGATTTGCCACAATTCGAAGAAGGCCCGCTCAGCGACTATAATGAATTCTTTGGTCGCGACCCGGAAGGGTTCAGTCAGGAAGGCGCGCTTGGTTCTGGCTTCGTGATCTCGCCAGACGGCTTGATCATTACGAACAATCACGTGATCGAAAATGCTGATGAAATTAATGCGGTCTTTTCAGATGGTAGCGTGCTGCGCGCTGAACTGATTGGAACCGATGCCGCAACCGATGTTGCCGTCCTTAAAGTCGAACAGGATGAGCCATTTCCCTATGTTGAGTTTGCCGATAGCGAGACCGCTCAGGTTGGTGATTGGGTGATGGCGATTGGTAACCCGTTCGGGTTTGGCGGCTCTGTGTCCGTTGGTATTGTCTCGGCGCGCAACCGGGACATTCAGTCTGGCAATTACGATAATTACATTCAGACCGATGCGGCGATCAATTCAGGGAATTCAGGCGGTCCGCTGTTTAACCTCAATGGCGAGGTTCTTGGTGTAAATACGGCCATCATAACGCCGACAGGCGGATCGGTCGGGCTTGGGTTTTCCATTCCGGCCAATCTGGTCAAGCAGATTAGTGGTCAGCTGATCCAGTATGGTAAGGCAAAGCGCGGTTGGTTTGGCGTCAATATTCAAAACGCTGACCGTGATTTGGCGCAAGCTTATGGGCTTGAAGCGGGCACCGGCGTCATCCTGACACGCATCTCTGATGATGGCCCGGCTTCGAAAGCTGATTTTGAGATTGGCGATCTGATCCTGGAATTTGATGGTCGCCCCGTAAAAGACGAGCGGGCCCTGAGCCGGATCGTGGCTGACACTGAGATTGGCAAAGATGTTGATGTGAAGCTGATCCGTGATGGGCGCAGCAAGACTGTAACGTTTGAGCTTGGCGAGCTGTCCTCAAGCGATGAAGATGAAAAAGATGAGTTGCCTGAAACCGATAGCACTCTCACAGATAATCCTCTGGCGGTTGATTTTGCCGAGCTTACGGAAACGGATCGTCGGCGATATGGCGTTCCTTCGGATTTGACAGGTGTGCTCGTTCGGTCTGTGTCAGCGCGTGGCCCTAGCTTTGGTAAGCTTCGCAAAGGCGATGTCGTGATGGAAATGGCGTTCAAAAGCGTTGGGACCCCGGAAGATGCGCTCGTGGCGATGGATCAAGCGCTCGCTCAGGAAGGTCAGCCGTTGCTCTTGCGTGTTTACCGCGCCCGGCAGACACGTTTCGAAGCTATTGATATTGAGATCAAAGGCTGAGCCCGCCTAATCGCGCCAGACAATTTCGCTATCTGAATAGCCTTGGAAATAGAGCGCTGTCGTCAGGTCTGTATTGTTGATAGCCGCATCTGCAGCTGCTGCCACAACAGGTTTAGCATGCACGGCGAGGCCTAGCCCCGCCGCTTCAATCATCGCAAGGTCATTCGCGCCATCACCCATTGCGAGTGCATCCTGGCGGTTTAAACCGTTCGCGAAAGCGGCATCATCCAGAAAGTCCAGTTTGGCTATACGGCCCAGGATCGGGCGGCCAACGTCTCCGGTCAAAGCTTTGCCATCATCTATCAGAGTGTTGCCTTTATGGTCATCAAAGCCAGCGGCCTCCGCAACGCGTGAGGTAAAAAAAGTGAAACCGCCTGAGACGAGCAGGCAATAAGCTTTGTTTGCGGCCATCGTCGCGGTCAAAGTACGCGCGCCGGGCATCAGGGTTATGCGATCACTATAGCACTGCTCCAAAGCGTCCAGTGAGAGCCCTGCGAGTTTGCCAACCCGTCCGGTCAGGGCGCCTTCAAAGTCCAGCTCACCGGCCATAGCACGGGCTGTAATCGCGGCAATTTCATCTTTCAGGCCTGCATAGGCTGCCAGTTCATCGAGGCATTCCTGCTGGATTATTGTGGAATCCATGTCGGAAACCAGTAGGCGCTTGCGTCGTTTTCGGGTGGGTAGGAGCGCGAGGTCACACACATCGCCAAGCTCATGGTTCAAGACGGCGCGGGTTTGGATGACATCGCCGTCACCGATTGCGACATTGACTTCAACAGCGGCCCAACGCTCTTCGGCTCCAAGCAGTTTGACATGCCCGGTCTGGATAAGCCCTGCTTTTTCACAGGCGGTTTCCAGCGCTGAGCCGAGGCGCATGAAGCCATAGCTGACAGGTGCAACAGCGGTTACGACATGTGAAGAGCGTACATTTTTGCCCGTCATGTAAGTTTTCCCATCTTTACGCTTTCCTATCAGCTTCCTACGACTGAATGCATGAAGCCTGCAATCCTAATTCATGGCCCGACGGCCAGCGGAAAATCAGCCCTATCCATAGCGCTTGCAAAACGCCTTGATGGGGAAATTGTCAATGCTGATTCGATGCAGGTCTATCGTGAGATGCGTGTGATTTCCGCTCGTCCAGCTGTTTCAGAGATGGATGGTATCCCGCATCACTTATTTGGACATGTGCCAGCAAGTGAGCGCTATTCGACGGGCAAATGGCTTGATGATGTTAAACCTATGATTGCCAAGGTTCAGCGCCGCGGCAAGGTTCCAATCATTATTGGCGGTACGGGCCTTTATCATCTGACGCTGGTCGAGGGCATGTCTACAATTCCCCCGGTGCCAGAAGACATTCGCGCTGAAGTGAATGATCTTTATAAGGCTGGTGGTGTTGCGGCTTTGCGCGAGCGCCTAGACATGGTGGACCGCGAAACGGCAGAACGCCTGGGGCAGGGGGACCGCCAGCGCCTTGCGCGCGCTTTGGAGGTTTGGCTGGCAACCGGAAAATCGATCGCAAGCTTTCAAGGCCAACGCAGCCGTCCGATCCTCGGACCTGGAGAATGGCTTGGCGCCGCACTCACGCCGATTCGGGCAAAGCTTTATTCTCGGATCGATAAACGCTTTGAGGGCATGCTGATGGAGGGGGCGATGGAAGAAGCCCGCGCGCTCTTGGCGCAAAATCTTTCCTCTGATCTACCCGCCATGAAGGCGCATGGTATTCCATGGCTACTGGCTTACTTGCGCGGCGAGATCAGCGCAGAAGCCGCTGCAGAGAATGCCAAGCGTGATACGCGGCGCTACGCCAAGCGCCAATTTACTTGGATTGGACGACAGTTTCCGTTCTGGCCGCGTATCCCAAGTCCCTCTTTAGAGGACCGAATGAGGGTAATTCTTGCCCTTTATAAGGAGGTTGACGGGGGGTGAGAGGTAAGTTATGCCTCAACTCAACTTTTGGGAGGAAACGCTTCATGCGTCCAACAGTCGTACTCGTTATTAGGCAC
>CAZGVG010000168.1:0-3887 GCA_964528975.1 uncultured Hyphomonas sp. | reverse complement strand
TCTCCGCGCCTTCCCTACCCCCGCTAAACGCGTCCCGTCGCCTGCGAGGAAGTTTGTTGAGCTGTCTTAGCGGTTAGAGCCTTTACGCTCTTTGACATCTTCTTCTTCCGCCACAGCGCGGTCTTCGGCGTCAAAGACAATCTCAGCTTCTTCGCCTTTGCCATAGTCGCGGGCTTTCTTGGCGAGACGTTCCTGCGTTTCCACAAGGCTGCCAGAGCTGACCGCCATTTGCTTACTGCGGCTAACGCCAACCCCGTCAGCGTCGCCAAAATTAGCAAACTCAGCGCCGAGGAAAACCACTTCCCAACCGCGCTTTTCAGCCCGGTCGAGCGCCGCTTTGGCGCCGGCCCGCGTGACTTCCTTAGACGAGTTTTCCTGACCATCGGTCATGATCACGATCACCGCCTTTTCCGGATTGTCGGCTTCAGCCATTGTGATCGTGCGGTTGATCGCATCGAACAGAGGCGTCATGCCGCGCGGGCTGACCTCATCATCGGTGACGCCGTTCCAGTCGCCCGGTGTAATGTCTTTGCGCAGGACATCGAATTGCAGGCCGTTCTGATAATCAAACACGGCGAGTGTAACGGACGTATCAAGATCGTCAGCCTCGCCCTCTTCAACCTTACCAATGGCATCGGCATAAGCGTTGACACTGTTCAGAGCTTCACTCCAAATATCCGACATGGAGCCGGTGCGATCAAGCAAGATGTAAGAGGATACAGAATTGGTCATTGCAGGCGGCTCCACAAGTGAGGTTGGCGTCGGTTTGGTCTTGGCGTTGGCGCCGAACGCCAGAGCGGCAGCTGCGACAAGGCCTGCGAATGTGAGTGTGGTGCGTTTCATGGTGCGTCTCCCGGACAGGTTTGGATGAAGAGACTGTCATGTCTAAAAATGGCGCAGCAGAGACTGGAATTGAGGCGATTTGCAGATCAATTGCGGCAAATAAGGCTGGCGCGTTCATGTGCGCGCTAAGATGCATAAAAAGATGAGCCTTCATCTTTCGACGAGAATGCTCTTGCGTTCAGGGTCACCCTCCGTAGAAGGCTCTTCATGTTCCGTCCTGTCTTCCTGCTCTCTGCGATTCTGGCCGCTTGTTCTCCAGCGGCAACTGAGGCCAAACTGATCTCAGCAGAAGAGATGAAGGTTCCTGACACTTATAAGCTCGTCTGGTCAGATGAGTTTGAAGTGGACGGCCTGCCAAACCCGGAGCGTTGGGGCTATGACACCTACCGGAACGCCAAGGGCTGGTATGGAACACAGAAGCAATATTACAGCGATGCGCGCCTAAAAAACTCACGAGTTGAGAATGGCCGCCTGATCATTGAGGCGCATGTCGAACGCCTCGACCCGGAGACCTATCCCGACTGGAGCGGACAGGATTACACCTCCGCCCGCCTGCTCACCGAGGGCCTGGCCAGCTGGACCTATGGATATGTCGAGGTGCGCGCCAAGCTGCCTTGTGGACGCGGCCCATGGCCAGCGATCTGGACCTTGCCAGAGGGCAAAGACGCAAGATGGCCCTATGACGGCGAAATCGACATCATGGAATATGTCGGCCACATGACCGATACCGTCTATGCCACGGTCCATACAGCCGACTATAATCATACCAATGGCGAAGAGTTTGGGGCGGGCTACACCTCAAGCACAGCCTGCGGTGACACCTTCCATACCTATTCCATGCATTGGACTGAAGAAACGATCAAAATGGCATTTGATGGCGACCATTTCTTCACCCACACAAAGAATGATGAAGGCTATGGCCAATGGCCATTTGATCGCCCGCACCACCTGATTCTAAACATGGCCATTGGCGGCTGGGGCGGCACCAAGGGCATTGATCTGGATATTTTCCCGGCCCGAATGGAAGTGGACTATGTCCGCATCTATCAAAGACCAGACTAAACCAAGCGAACGCCAAGCTTAGCTCTCTTCCATTTTCACTTCGAACTTGCCAGAATTGTTAGCGCTAACTAATCTTTGCCAATGAAATATTCTCACGTCCTGTCTATTATATGCGCGCTCGCCCTTTCGGCCTGCGCGACTATCAATTCCGAAGCCGGAAAATCTCTCGGCCCTTTAGTGCTGCCTGCCGATTATACGCTTGTCTGGTCCGATGAGTTTGAGACCGACGGTCTGCCAAACGCAGACAAGTGGGCTTACGATACTTATCGCAACAAAGAGGGCTGGTGGAACGATGAGCTACAATATTATAGTGACGCCCGCGCCAAGAATGCGCGGATCGAAAACGGCAATCTGATTATTGAAGCTCATGCTGAAACGCTTGATCCAACGCTTTTTAAGGACTGGGGCGATCAAACCTACACCTCGGCGCGCCTGTTCACCAAAGGCAAAGCTGCATGGCAATATGGCTATATGGAAATCCGCGCGAAACTGCCCTGTGGCAAGGGTCTATGGCCCGCAATCTGGACCCTGCCAGAAGAGGCAGGCAATTGGCCCGACAGCGGTGAAATCGACATCATGGAATATGTTGGCCATAAGAAGAACGTCTTCCATGCGACTGTCCATACAAAGAAGTACAACCATACGAATGGCAGTCAGTTCGGCGCTGAATGGCTCTCAACAACCGCTTGCGGTGCATTCCACACGCACAGCCTGCTCTGGACGGAAGACCGCATTACCGTTGCCGTGGATGGCCAAGCCTATTTCACCTATGAGGATGAAGGCACCGGCGCGGATGCCTGGCCATTTGACCGCCCGCATCACCTTATCCTGAACGTCGCCATTGGCGGTTGGGGCGCCGCCGAAGGCATCGACACCAAGGCTTTCCCAGCGCAAATGGAAGTGGACTATGTCCGGGTCTATCAAAAGGCGGACGAATAAGCCGTACGCTAGCTCTTGCGCCGCCGGGCAACCCGCGCCATACGCGCGTGAATCAAAAAAACCTACGATGGAGTCGACAATGTCCTCTGCGCCCAAAAAAGTTGTGCTCGCCTATTCCGGGGGCCTCGACACCTCCATCATTCTAAAATGGCTGCAAGTTGAGTTTGGCTGCGAGGTCATCACCTTCACCGCTGATCTGGGTCAAGGCGAAGAGATTGAACCGGCCCGCGCCAAGGCCATCGCCGCCGGGGTCAAACCGGAAAACGTCTTTATCGAGGATGTCCGCGAAGAATTTGTCCGCGATTTCGTCTTCCCGATGTTCCGCGCCAATGCCGTTTATGAAGGCGTCTACCTGCTTGGGACCAGCATCGCCCGCCCGCTTATCTCCAAGCGCCAGATCGAGATTGCAGACCAGCTCGGCGCCGACGCAGTCTGTCATGGCGCAACGGGTAAAGGCAACGATCAGGTCCGTTTTGAGCTTGGCTATTACGGCCTCAACCCCGACATTAAAGTCATCGCCCCATGGCGCGACTGGAACTTCAAATCCCGCACGGACTTGCTCAAATTCGCTGAGGAACAAGGCATCGAAATCGCCGCTGACAAACGCGGCGACGCCCCGTTCAGCGTTGATGCCAACCTGCTGCACTCTTCTTCCGAAGGCAAAGTCCTCGAAGACCCCAGCCAAGCGGCGCCTGAATTTGTCCATCTGCGCACCGTTGCGCCAGAGGATGCGCCGGATAAACCTGAAATCATCACCATCGGCTTTGAAAAAGGCGACCCGGTTGCGATCAATGGCGAGGCCATGTCGCCCGCCACGCTCCTCACTGCGCTGAATGAGTATGGCCGCCGCAACGGAATTGGTCGCCTCGACCTGCTTGAGAACCGCTTTGTCGGCATGAAGTCGCGCGGTATCTATGAGACCCCCGGCGGCACGATCCTGCTCACCGCGCATCGCGGCATGGAAGAGATCACGCTCGACCGCGGCGCAGGCCACCTGAAAGATGAGCTGATGCCGAAATATGCAGAGCTAATCTATAATGGCT
>CAZGVG010000167.1:0-3904 GCA_964528975.1 uncultured Hyphomonas sp. | reverse complement strand
ACGAATAGATTTCGGGATGACTGATCACAGCGCTGACGCTGAGGAAATGTTCCGATCGGTTGCCGCGCGTCAAGGCCTTGAGATTGGCCGCGATCCCTTATGGCCAGATGAGTTTATATTCGAGCTTGTTTCTGACATTGAAGATGATCCGATGGTGACGCTCGGTTTACAAAATGGCGACGAACTATCGTTTGAAGTCCATGACTTCTCATCCAGTTTCTTTCCCTTTGCAGAAATGAAGACCCTGTTTGAGAAAACGGTCGAAGGCTGGTTCACAGGCCAGACCCGGCTGGTCTATCGCTGGCGCGGTCGCCGCCTGATCAAGATCGAGCTTCAAGTCAAGCTTAAGGGTGGCAAGTGGCAGCGCGTCTACACGCATTTGCGCTCAATGATCTTCCCGCTCTGGACCACACGCGACAGGGTTCAGTACAGGCCTAATCAGCCATAGCGGCAATTGCTTCGGCCACTGCGACGGTGCGGTGGGCTTCTTCCAAGTGTAAGAGCTCGGTCATCTTGCCGTTGACTTTCAAAACACCCTTGCCTGCATTCTCCGGGGCAGCAAACGCCGCGATCACCGCTTTGGCTTGCTCCACATCGCCTTCAGTTGGGGCGAAGATCGCATTCGCGGCCTCAAGCTGTGACGGGTGGATCAGGGTCTTGCCATCAAAGCCCATCAGTCGGCCTTGCAGGCACTCGGCGCTGAGGCCATCAACATCGCCAATGCCATTGAACACCCCATCAATCGCAAGCAGGTCATAGGCGCGGGCGGCCAGCACGGTCATCCCAAGCGAGGTCTCAAAAGCCGTGCGCATGGGTGGATTGTTGATGCCGCGCAGCTCTTTGACGAGATCGTTTGTGCCCATGACAAAGGCGGTGAGGCGCGTGCGGCCAACCGCTTCGGCAATCTCCTGAATATTCAGGATCGCCTTGGGCATTTCAATCATCACCCAAAGGCCCATTGTGTCTGGCGCGCCAGCGCGGCTCATCGCATCATTAAGTCGATCAATGTCGCCGCCATCAATCACCTTGGGCGCAAGGATCGCGTCAGGCCCGGCCTCTACAGCCGCCTTCAAATCCTCAAGGCCCCATTCGGTATCGAGACCGTTGATGCGGATGACGATCTCACGCTTGCCATAGCCGCCAGCTTTGACCGCCGCGCAAACTGTCTCGCGCGCATCAAGCTTGGCCTCTGGCGCGACGGCATCTTCCAGATCAAAGATCAGACTGTCGGCGGGCAAGCCTTTGGCTTTTTCCAGTGCGCGGGCATTGGCACCCGGCATGTAGAGGCAAGAACGACGGGGACGGGCGGCAACAGACATAGGGCTCTCCTTGACGGACAAAATCAAACGCGCCACGAGTGCCCGCTTGACCCCAACTAATCAATGGCCGCCTCAAGGTAAACTCATGTCTGATCATCCTATTTCTGGTTATGTCGCGTCCGGCTTTGAGCCTGTGCGCGAAGCCTTCGAAGCAAACTTTGCCGAAGATAAAGAGCTGGGGGCGGGTTTCAGCGCGTATCTTCATGGCGAACGGATCATCGACTTGCAAGGTGGCTGGGCGGACCGGAAGAAAGACAAGCTGTGGGATGATCAGACCATCGTTCCGGTCTATTCCACCACCAAGCCCATCGCGGCTTTGGTCCTCGCCCGGATAATTGGCGCTTTGCCTGCAGGCTATGAGACCCCGGTCGCAGATGTCTGGCCCGAATTTGGGGTCGAGGGCAAAGGCGAGATCACAATTGCTCAGATGGTCAGCCACCAAGCGGGCTTGCCGGGCTTTGTTGATCCGGTTGATCCGGGCCTTTGGCTTGACCCGCCTGCATGCGCAGCGGCGCTTGCAGAGCTCACCCCAATGTGGGAGCCGGGCACTGCGCATGGCTATCACCCGCTCAGCTGGGGCTATCTGATCGGTGAGCTCGTCAAGCGGATAGACGGGCGCACTCTTGGCACGATCCTGCGTGAAGAGATCACCGGGCCTGCCGGGATCGACTTCCAGATCGGCACGCCCGAAGCGGATCATGCGCGCGTCGCAGAGATCATGCGCCCACGCGCATTGCCGGACCTTGGTGAGATCAATGCTGCGACCAAAGCCGCCTTCCTGACCAAGTGGGCGGCACCAGACAGAGGCGGGGCGTTGTGGCGAGAGATTGAAATCCCCTCTGCCAATGGGATTGGGCACGCCAAGGCGGTTGCGGCGCTCTACGGACTGTATGCGCATGGCGGGCAGCTTAGCGGCAAGCAGATTATTCCGGGCCGAAGCTTTGACGCACTGATTAGCAGCCGGGTGAAAGGTCAGGACCTGGTCTTACCTTTCGTGACTGAGTTCGCCGCTGGCGTGATGCGCAACAACCTTCTCATCTATGGTCCAAATCAGGACACGCTGTGTCATTCCGGGTGGGGCGGCTCTCTGGCGCTGGGTGATCCGGACCGAAAGCTCTCAGCGGCCTATGTGATGAACCGCCAATCCAATAGCCTGCAAGGCGATCCACGGGCGACGCGCCTGGTTCAGGCCCTGTATGGCTGTCTGTAGAAGCGTTTCAGATTGAAACTCGCCTGCCACGAGAAACTGGCACGGGTGTTGCACTATGTTGGGGGAGTTTGGAACTTCCATCTCTCTCCATTTATGCCACCTTAAACCCGGCTCCTGTAGCCGGGTTTCTTTTTGCCTAGCGTATGGACGCCGCCGCGCGCGCGAGCCGTTTGGCCTTGGCTTCGCCGAGCAGACTGTCTGTGCTGAACACAACCAGCGCCGTCCAGATACACCCAAAGGCGATGGCATGTATCAGTCCGAACGGCTCCTTGAAGATCAAGACCGAGATCAGAAATTGCAGGGTCGGCCCAAGATATTGCATCATCCCAATGGTCGAGAGCCGCAGGCGCTTGGCGGCGATGGCGAACATGATTAGCGGGACGGCTGTGATCGGACCTGACACGAGCAAAAGCGGAATGTCCCAGCCGCCCTCACCGATCAGCCGCCCGCCAGGCTGGCCGACAAACCATCCCATCCAGATCAGCGCCAGCGGCGCGAGCATTGCCGCTTCGACCACAAAGCCAGCGCGGCTATCGACCTGCACCTGTTTGCGGATCACCGAATAGAAGGCGAAGGTGAAACACAGGATCAGCGCCACCCAAGGCAAATACCCAAGCGCGCTGGTCATTACCGCAACGCCGATCCCGGCGAGGAGGACGGCGATCCATTGTGCCGGGCGCAGGCGCTCAGCAAAGAAGACCGCCCCGATCAAAACATTGACCAGCGGATTGATATAATAGCCAAGGCTCGCTTCCATCACGCGCTCCTCAGACACGGCCCAGATATAGGTCAGCCAGTTCACCCCGATCAGAAGCGCTGACACGGTCAGCCACATCACATGCCGGGCGGTTAGCGCAGCTTTCAGCTGATCCCAATTGCGCGCGATGACGATCAAAGCCAACCCGGTCGGGACGCTCCAGATAATCCGGTGCGCCAGCATTTCTTGCGGCGCAATATGATCCAGAAACCGAAAGTAAAGCGGCAGTAGGCCCCAGATGGTGTAACATCCAAGACAGGCAAGAAATCCAAGGCGTAGCGACGGTGACATGGCCGGGGAGGTAATGGGGATTGTAGGCGCGCGCCACGCAAAAGTTGTGACGAGATATTTCGGGATTGTTTTGAAGCAGCAGGTGCGGCCCGCGCCTCAGGGAGGCCGGGGGAACTCAAGCTAGAGTTGGAGAGACGCAAAGGATGTATCTTGGGCTGAGCCTTCAGCCCGGTTCATGTGAGCGCCCTTCGGCGCGATACGGAACCCGCTTCGACACGCTGGCGCGCAGCGCCTCAGGGCGTGTCACAAACACAGAGGCTCGCGTTTCTTGTGGCGCGTCTGGGATCGGGACAAGCGGCGGAGTGCCTAGAGCTAGTCGGTCTTCAC
>CAZGVG010000166.1:0-3962 GCA_964528975.1 uncultured Hyphomonas sp. | reverse complement strand
TCCCGCATTCGTATCTCGGACAATCAGATCCGCGATCAATTGAACCGTATTCAGTCGGACGCAAAAAAAGAACAGTATCAGATTGCTGAGATCTTTCTCTACGCCCCGCTTGAGGAAGACAAAAACCAAGCCCTCGCAGCGGCTAACTCAATCATAGAGCAATTGCAGTCAGGCGCCCCTTTTGAAGTGGCAGCTCAACGCTTCTCGTCTGCCCCAACAGCGGCGACAGGCGGCGATATGGGCTGGATCGTCCTGGACGATATTGACGAAGAACGCCGCGCTGCCCTCAGAAATATGCAAGGTCCCGGCCTGTCGCCCCCAATCGCCACTGCTGATGGCGTTTATATCATGAACGTCCGCGCAAAGCGTGACCCATCTCAATCAACAACGGTTGTCGACGTTACCCGCGTCACCGTCAATGATGGCTCAGAAGCCTCCCTATCAGCCGCTAAAGAGCAAATCGCTGATTGTGAGGGCATCGCTTCAATCGTGGATAATGATGACAACCTGCGTTCTGTTTCACTGGAAGCGCTCAACGTTGAAGACCTTGGCCCAGAGGGCAAGTCTATGGTGATGACGACAGAGATTGGCCAAGCGACGGACATTTTCGCACAGTCTGGAACGCTCGCTGTAATGTATGTCTGCGACCGAAAGGATAATGTCGAATCCACGCCAAGCCGTGATCAAATCGAAGACCGCCTATACAGCCAGCAACTCGGCAAGATTTCTGAACGCAGCTTGCGGAACCTGCGCCGCGAAGCCACGATCATTCGCCGGCAATAATCCTGACCAGGGTGGGCTCTTCGAAACGTCCTCTTGCCATCACGATGGGCGATCCGGCCGGGTGCGGTCCGCAGATCACCATTGCGGCATGGCATGCGCGCCAAGCCAAAAACTTTCAGCCCTTCTTCGTGATCGGTCCGCCGGAACTCTATGCTAATTACGCTCCGGTTGCTGAGATTGACAGCCCAGAAGCCGTGGCGACGCATTTTGACACCGCACTCCCGGTTCTGCCTCTGAAACTCGAAAGCCTTTCAGCATTAGAGATTGGCGCACCAAATTCCGAACATGCCAGCACCATTCTTGAGAGCATAACCAAAGCGGCCACGTTTTGCTTGGAAGGCGAGGCCAGCGCCATCGTCACAAACCCTATTTCCAAAGCCGTGCTCTATGAAGCGGGCTTCAAGCATCCTGGCCATACAGAGTTCATCGCGCAGCTTTGCACCGACTACACGCATCAGGCCTGCCATCCTGTTATGATGCTAACAGGTGGAGGCTTGCGCGTCATGCTCGCAACAGTGCATGTGCCTCTTATGCAAGTCGCCTCTCATCTCTCCACCGATATCCTTACCGAAGTCGCTCAGATTGCGCATCAGGCCTTGAAACGCGATCTTGGGCTCGCCTCCCCGCGCCTCGCATTCACGGGCCTCAACCCCCATGCCGGAGAGAATGGTACGATCGGCACTGAAGAACGCGATATCATCAACCCAGCGGCCGCACAGCTGCGCGCAGACGGTATCAGCATAACTGATGCCCGTCCCGGCGATACAGTCTTCCACGAGGCACTCAGCGGCCAATATGACGCTGTTATCGCCATGACGCATGATCAGGGCCTCATCCCGGTCAAGACGCTCGACATTTGGGGCGGCGTCAACACCACGCTCGGCCTGCCGATCATTCGAACCAGCCCCGACCATGGTACCGCCTATGACGCCGCAGCGGCAGGCACGTGCAAACCAGACAGCCTGTTTAGCGCGATCAAACTTGCTGAGACCATGACGCAGAACCGCGAGCGTTTCGATGCCTGACCATCCCGGCTTAACTCAGGGCGCAGCGCGCAAAGCGCTGGGCCAGCACTTCCTGTTTGATCCTGACATTTTAAAGCGTGCAGCGCTGGCGGCAGGCCCAGTAGAGGGCAGAACAGTCATCGAGGTTGGTCCTGGCCCTGGCGGCCTCACTCGCGCCATTCTCGACCAAGGTGTAAAGCATCTGATCTGTGTGGAGGCCGACCCGCGTTTTGCAGAAGCCCTCCTCTCATGGCCCGAGCATGCAGAAGGCCGCCTGACAGTACTTCAACAGGATGCCCGTAAGGTCGCTTGGGAAAGCCTCCCCGCCGTTCTGGCCTCACCTGATCCGGTGATGATAGTCGCCAACCTCCCCTACAATGTCGGCACGCCTTTGCTCGTTAATTGGCTCAAATCCGGCGCGTGGCGCGGTGAAATGGCGCTGATGTTTCAAAAAGAGGTCGCTGAACGAACCTGCGCCAAGCCCAGTGAAAATCACTATGGGCGACTTGCAGTGCTGACCGCATCCGTGTGCGAGGCCTATATCGGCTTTACGCTGCCGCCCGGCGCTTTTAAACCACCGCCCAAGGTGGATAGCGCCGTGGCCGTCTTCAAACCTCTTCCCAAGGATGAAACATTCCATGATCTCGCCGCGATTGAAACCGTCGCGGCGGCATCTTTTGGCCAACGCCGGAAAATGCTGCGCGCCGCGCTGAAATCCCTCGCCAAGACTGTCAATCTTGTCCCCTCAGATTGGCTTGAAGCAGCTGAGGTTGACCCAACCGCACGCGCAGAAACCTTGACGCAGGCCCAGTTCAGAAATCTCGCAACCCTATATGCGAAAGCTCGTACATGCGCCTAACGCTTAAATTCAATGAGCTTGAGCTTGAGCTTGATCCGCATGCGGGCGGCAGCGTGAGTGCCTTCAAACAAGGCGCCCTCCCCATCTTGAGACCAGCGCCGCAGCGCACAGGAGACGCCTTCGACCCTCTTGAGTATTCAGCATTTCCGCTCATTCCCTTCAGCGGACGTATCGCCAATGGCTGCTTCACAGTTAACGATGAAACTGTTCAACTTACGCCCAATATGCCCCCCGAGCCGCATGCAATTCATGGTCAGGGCTGGAGAACAGCTTGGCAAGTGGACGCCCATTCCGCTTCAGCAGCCACCCTCAGCTATCATCACATGGCCGATACATGGCCCTGGACATATCTCGCGCGCCAAACCTTTACACTCACAGATAATCAACTGACCCTGCAGCAAAGCGTGGAGAACCTCAGCTCCACACCCATGCCTGCTGGGCTTGGATGGCACCCTTACTTCCCGCGTGAGAATGCCAGCGTGCAAATGCCTGTATCAAAGGTCTGGTGGTCAGATGATGGCGACCTACCTGCAAGACCGTCAGATCTGACAGAGGCAAGCGACCTGCGCCGCCTTTCCCCTGTCAACGCGTTCAACCTCGATCATGCCTTCAACATGGATGAGGCCCGGTTTCTCTTGAAATGGCCGAGCCACACACTTGAGATGACAGCTGATCCGGTTTTCACCCACTCAATTGTCTATATCCCACCCGGCAAAGACTTCTTTTGCGCCGAACCTGCCACACATGCGCCAGATGCCGTGAACCTGAAACTGCCTGAAGCCGAGACAGGCCTGACATGGCTCGCACCGGGTGGGACACTTCAGGGTACGATCAGACTAAAAGTTACTTAGAGTTCGCCCAGAAGCGTGCGTACATGATCCTCAAGACCATGCTCACGCAACCTTTTGGTTCGCTCGACCAGTAAGATACGACGCAGGCGCTGATAAGCATCCTCAAGGTCATCATTGACGATACAATAATCATAACGCCGCCAATGCAGGATTTCGGCCTGCGCATCCCGCATCCGCCGCTGTATCAGTTCTGGGGTTGATCCCGGACGCGCGGACAAACGCTGCTCTAGCGCCTCAATGCTCGGCGGCAGCACGAAGACAGATACACAGTCGTTCGGCATCTGGTCATGCAGCGCATCGGCGCCCTGCCAGTCGACATCAAACAAAACATCATTGCCAGCTTCCAACTGCGCGACGGTATCGGCCCTAGGGGTTCCGTAATAATGGTCAAAGACCTTGGCCCATTCCAAAAATTCGCGCTTGGCGATCATGCCTCTGAATGCGGGCTCGCCGCGGAAATGGTAA
>CAZGVG010000165.1:0-4040 GCA_964528975.1 uncultured Hyphomonas sp. | reverse complement strand
CCTGCTTTTACCGCATCGAGCACAGCGCAAGCTGTCGCCAGCGCATAAGCCAATTCTTGCTCAGGCGTCGCACCAGCTTCTTGCAAATGATAGGAACAGACATTCATCGGATTCCATTTCGGAACCTCTGTGTAGCACCAGCTGATCATATCGCTGATCAAGCGCATGCTCGGTTGCGGCGGGAAGACATAAGTCCCGCGTGACAGGTATTCCTTGATGATATCATTTTGCGTCGTGCCGCGGAGCTTTTTGCGATCATCACCACGTTCATCTGCCAGAGCGACATATAATGCCAGTAACCAAGCCGCCGGGGCATTGATCGTCATCGACGTGTTCATGTCTTCGAGCGGCAAAGCTTCAAACAAAACGCGCATATCACCAAGGTGCCCAACTGGGACGCCGACTTTGCCGACCTCGCCGCGCGCCAAAATGTGATCGGCGTCATACGCGGTCTGGGTCGGCAGGTCGAAAGCGATTGAAAGACCGGTTTGCCCCTTTGAGAGATTATTGCGGTAAAGCGCGTTAGACTTCTCAGCCGTGGAGTGCCCGGCATAGGTTCGGAAAATCCATGGCCGGTCTGGGGCATGCTGATATTCAGTGTCGGCCATTCAATTCTCCTGATCAGCGTCAAAATGCTGGATTAGCGAGCCAATCGCAAGGGTGACGTGCGGCGAACCATGACATGCATTAATGCATAATCGTCATACAAAGTTATGCGGTCTCAAAGTTTCAAAACCTGATACATCGCAATCTCTCTTGGAGCTTTCAGAAAATGACAGAAATTATCGGACTGGTCGCAGCGATGCTGACGACAATTTCTTTCTTGCCGCAAACCCTGATGGTCCTGCGAACCGGGCGAACTGACGGCATATCGCTATGCATGTATGCCCTGTTCACAACCGGGGTGGCGGGCTGGCTCGTCTACGGACTGTTGGTGGGAAGCTTACCGGTGATCGCAGCGAATGCGATCACGCTCGCTCTGGCGGCAACGATTTTGTGCTTGAAACTGAGAGCCGTCTTGGGTGCGGCAGGTGCGCCGTTGCCAGCGCAGTCCTGATCGCGCTAGGGCATAGGCTGCCCTCTGAATAGGACACCGACTATGCCCGCGGCTATTCTCTTGCCCATTCTATTGCGCCTTGCCGGACCACTGGCCTTTATCGGCGCAGCGATTGCCGCAGGTATTCTGAATCTGAGCATTGTCATGGTGCCTTTATTGGCAGCTGCCTCCACAGCGACGGCCATCCTGATCAAAACTGTTACGCCATCGCCTGCGATGGAACTTAAAGAAATGCTCGACGCCAATGCGCCTTCCGAGAAGCCAAGCCCGTTTAAGGGCGCCGGACGCGGCTTCGCGATTCGGATTCTTGGCTTTGGCCTGGTGTTTGGGCTCGCGGCACTGATCGCGGCATTGTTCCAATCAACCGAATTGGAGCCGCGTATCCGAGCTGGCGATTTCGGCTTTTTGATTATTCCATCTGCAATTGCTTTGATTGGGGCATGGGTATCAGCCCGGATTGGCCTCAACCAGATGGCCGGCATGATGGGTCAGATGCAAGATGCATTCGCGCAAATGCAAACGGGCCAATCGACCTCAGATGCAGAAGATGGGGCTTTCACGTTTGAAGGCGAAATCATTGATCCTGAAGACCGCGAGTCATAACCAGTCAATCTGGGTAAGGTCAGCGCCGATATAGGAATAGTAAGCGGCTTGAACTCTACGTGTAACCGGGCCGGGCTCACCTGAGCCAATCAGCTGACCATCGAGCTTCAAGACTGGAGCGATCACGACACCTGTTGAACTCGTGAACGCCTCTCTCGCCAGCCTCAATTCGTCCAACGTAAACGCCCGCTCCTCAATTTTGACGTCGGTCGCACCAAGCAGATCGATTAAGCGCCCGCGTGTGATCCCCGGCAGCAATGCTGACGACAGATCGCGGGTCATCAAGTCGCCGCTTTGAGTCACAATCCACAGGTTGGCTGATGCAGCTTCGGTCACTAGACCATCTTCATGCATGATGGCTGTGTCGGCACCCGCGCGTCGGGCGGCTCGGTAAGCCAACGTTTGCGATAAAAGCTGCGTCGTTTTCAGGTCCCGACGCGCCCATCGTGTGTCAGCCGCAGAAATTGCGGTCAGCCCGTCCTTTGCTTTCGTCCCGATAAGGGTTTTCGGCGTCGTGAACATAAAAATCGACGGCTTCAACACCTCAGGTCCATAATAGTCACGCGGACCTTGATCGCCGGCAGACGCCTGCAAATAGATCAGCCCCTCTTTGAGCTTGTTCCGTGCGATCAGCTCATGATGCACCGCAAGTAGATCCATTTCAGGCGGCTCGATCTCAAGACCATCTAAGGTGCGTGCAAAGCGAGCCAGATGATTTTCTATGTCGATGAGCCTGTCATTATAGACAGCTGTCACCTCATAGGCCGCCTGGGCAAACAAGAACCCCCGATCAAACGGAGAAATTCTAGCGTCTTCGGCGGGCAGATAGTCTCCGTCCAAATAGACCCAATTGGAATTACTCATTGCCGCTTCGCCTCATGACATTGGCCAACCTGCTCAAGAATGGTGTTGCAGAAGTCTGGCTAACACTCGAATCCTTCAACTGGAATGTGAATTGCGTAACATAGGTAAGATTTCGTAGGAGACGCGAATGACAGCACACGGATCCCCATTAGTCGCCATGACGTCAGGCGGTCCGCATGCGTGGATCATGATCAATGCGCTCCGGGCTCGGTTTGGGAACTTTCCAGTCATTCTGGAAGAAGGTGAATCGTCCAAGGCATTCTGGCAAAGGCGTCGGAATATGCTTGGTGGTTTGAAGGTCGCAAGCATGCAAGCCGCGCGCTTGCCGATACGTTTAAACAAAGGCTCGAGTCACGCAATCGTGGCTGAAATGATCGAGACCGAAGGCCTCCAACCGGAGCCGCCTCATGGCCTAACGCCCATCAACGTCCCATCAATCAATAGCGAGGCGACCCGAGATGTGCTTCGATCCCTCGCCCCCAAAGCAGTCTTCGTGGTCTCCACACGTATGATCAGCAAGAAAACGCTGACAAGCGTGGGCGCTCCCTTCATCAATTATCATTCAGGCATAAACCCAGCCTATCGCGGCATGTACGGTGCCTATTTCGCGCTCGCGAATGGTGAGCCGGAGCATTTTGGAGCCACCGTTCACTTAATCGACGAAGGCGTCGATACAGGAGATGTTTTGTACCAATCGCGGCTTGAGCCAGGACCGAATGATAATTTCCATACTTATCTCTGGCGCCTCGCCGCTGGGAGCCGCGAGATCGTTGTGTCGGCGGTTGAAGATGCCCTGAATGATGACCTTAAACCCTACACGGTCGACCTGCCGTCAAAACAATATTTCGCGCCGACGCTTGGCGGTTATCTTTGGACCGGTTTGAGAAGAGGCGTTTGGTAACAAAGCGCTAGATGCGCCAATCGCTCAGACATAATTTCCCGCCAGTGCGAATCTGGCGGCGCTGACTGCCGCACGAGAAAAGACATTGCCTCCTTGGAAGGAAGGTCGGCGTCAGGCGCGCGCTCGAACCGGCCATCGTGAACGTCGTTTTCAGCGACAGGCGTCGGTCCCGGGTCCCGACCAACAATGTACCCGCTCCCCGTTTTTTGGAACCAGGCCCCGCCGAGCGTATGCCGCGCACCCGGAGCGATGAGCGTCTCTGACAACTGCACCACCGCGCCGCCTCGAGGATCTTCGGCGGTACCGCTAGCGACGCGCGCAACAAGTTTGAGAAGCCTAGGGGAACCCGCGGTGGTCCCGGTATCTATCAAACCATCCGGCTGGACGGCTACGTTCAACAGATCTTTCCCTAAGCTCGAATGTACGCCTGAGAGTTGCTCTTGCAGTTTGCTCACGAAACCGGCCGCCAGCGCAGATAGCGCGGGGTGGCGTGCCAAAAACTCTCGCACCCGTACCCGCTCATATCTAGGGTCCTGATTAGACGGATCCTCGATCCATCCGGTATCTTTCGCTTTCAAATAGCTGCGCAACTCGGATCGACGCGAATGAATGAGG
>CAZGVG010000164.1:0-4115 GCA_964528975.1 uncultured Hyphomonas sp. | reverse complement strand
ACCATTTAGGCTCGGCGGCAGGCGCCAGACGAACTCTTCATTGGTTGGCATATCCAGCGCATTTGCATTGATATCGCTTTCAGCAACAAGCTCGAAACCCGCCGCTTCAAAAGCTGCGACGACATCACTTTGTTTTAGATACCCATTCGCGCCAGTTGCCCATTCAGCGCTATTGCCTTCAGGACCACTATGCTGGACGACGCCGACAATGCCGCCGGGCTTGAGCATTGTATAAGTCTCGGCAAGCGCCTTATCCATGTAACCGCCTTTGTCATTGAAGCGATTCAGATTGTGTAGCGCGCGAATGAACAGCGCAACATCCACCGTTCCAGCCATAGCATCTGGAGCTGCTGTGATTTTATAATCAACAACGCTTGCGCCATTCTCAACGCCCCAGTCTTCAGTCGAAGCAACCCAGCCATTACTGCGCTCGATGAAAGCGGCTGTCCGCTCTTCCGGGAACCCGAAATTGACCCACAGGTCATCTGGATAATGCGCACCAACGAGTGTGCCCTCTGGGCCGAGATAAGGCAGAATGATCTTTGAGTACCAGCCACCGCCCGGCAGCGCCTCAGCCACGGTCATGCCAGGCTCAACACCAAAGAAAGCGAGTGTCTCAGCCGGATTACGCGCGTCATAGCGGGCTTTCGCCTCGTCTGATTGCACGTCCAGAGCTGCGGCAAGTTCGGCCTCATAGGACATAGCTGCTTCAGCTTCCTGCGCGCCGGAAGCGCCGTTCACGGTTGTGCAACCGCCTAGAACCAGAGCCAGCCCAAGACCAAGTCCGGCCAATGAAGATTTCTTTTTTAGGATCGATTTCACAACCAACACCCTCCTGCTTGCGTTACGAACGTCTTCCATAGACCAGAAGAATTCGCCTGTCGCGTGTTTATCGAAAAGCAATACAAAAAATCTGTTCACAGATACGTGAAATCAAACGCCTGCTTTCATACCAGCGTGATTGAATCACTTATCACCAGACCTGCATGGGAACATTTGACCGCGCATGCGCGCTGCAATACCCAGCATTATTAATGAACTGGAGCGCTTGATGTCGAAAACAGTCTTTGTCACCGGCGGCGCTGGTTATGTTGGCAGCCATTCTGCAAAAGCCTTTGCCGAAGCCGGGTGGCGGGTTGTGACCTATGACAATCTTAGCCGCGGCCACAAAGACCTCGTCAAATGGGGAGAGCTGATCGAAGGTGACATTCTCGACACCGAGGCTCTGACGAAGGCACTACGGCGCGTTCAACCCGATGCCGTCGCCCATTTTGCGGCCTTCGCTTATGTCGCTGAGTCGATGCGGCAACCTGAAATTTATTACCGCAACAATGTTGCCGGAACGATGAGCCTGCTCGATGCAATGGCTGCGGTTGGCATCAAGCAGATGGTCTTCTCTTCCTCTTGCGCCACCTATGGCATCAGCGATGCCTTGATTACAGAAGCCACCCCGCAGCGCCCGATCAATCCCTATGGCGAGACCAAACTGAGCTGCGAGAAGATGATCCGCGACTATGGCGCGGCGCACGATATCAACTCGGTCATCCTGCGCTATTTCAATGCTGGCGGCTGTGACCCGGCAGGCGAGACAGGTGAGCGCCATGACCCAGAGCCGCACGTCATTCCCCTGGCTATCAAAGGCGCAATAGATGGCACGTTCACATTCAACATTCTCGGCGGCGATTATGAGACGCCGGACGGAACCTGCGTGCGCGACTATGTGCATGTCAGCGATCTTGCCGATGCGCATTGGCGAGCGCTTGATTACCTTGATCGCGGCGGCGCGAGCGATGTTTTCAATCTCGGCACTGGGCGCGGCTATAGCGTCCTTGAGCTTGCCGATGCGGTATCGCGCGTTGCTGGCAAAACCGTTCCGCGCGTGATCGCAGACCGCCGCCCGGGTGACCCGCCAAGCCTTGTGGCCAGCGCCGAGAAAGCAGCCCGCCTGCTTGGCTGGCACCCAAGACACTCAGACCTGGACACGATCCTCAAAACCGCATGGGACTGGTTCCAGAGCGAGCAGAACCGCTAGTCGTCAAACCCGACAAAGGTTGCAGCCTCTTCAATCGACTTGCGCTTGGAGACAACGGCATTGGCTGGAAAGCTCTCATCCGGCCAGCCCATCGCGACGCAGATCATGATCACCTGGCTATCAGGAATACCGGCATGCTCACGCACCACGGGCGACTGCATGATGCCCTGACTGTTGATAACGCAGCCAAGCCCTTTGGACCAAGCCGCATTGACCAGCGCATTAACAACCCCGCCGCAATCAAAGGGCGCGATATCGCTGCCATGGATTGACTTGTCATAGGTCACAACGATTGAGACCGGGGCATCGAACTGGCGAAAGCCGCGCAGGACCCAGTCTTGTCGCTTCTCTTTGTCGTGACGTTCAATGCCCATTGCACCGAAGAGCTGGATCGCAATCTCGATCTGGCGCTCGCGGTGCGCGTCCTTGTAACCGGGCCCGCCGCGGAACTCCCGGCTGTCTGGAACCCCTGCCAGCGTGCGCTCGACATTGCCCTGCCGGATCTTATCAAGCGGCTCGCCGGTAACGACATAGAAGTTCCAGGGCTGCGTGTTCAGCGAGGTTGGCGCGCGCATTGCGAGGGCGAGCACATCGCGGATCGTCTCTTGCGGAACAGGCTCAGACTTGTAACCGCGAATGCTTCGCCGCCCCATCACCACATCATCATATTGCATCATCAACCTCACCAAAACCAATTCATCTCTGCCTGTCCTAAGAGGCCTGTCTCTGCTTTCCAAGCCTGCCCTATGGTCAGGCTGCTTGCGCCTTGGCGAGGGCCTCGCTAGTCACGAGAGCATGACAACGCCCCGCACGATCCTTGCCTATTGCGACAAGATGTTCACCCCGTCCGAAAGCTTTATCCCAAGGGGGTATAGCGCATTTGAACGGCTGAGCCCGGTCTATATTGGCCACACGATCAATGGGCCTGTTCCGGTCAATGCGGACGTGCTGGACCTGACGCCGTTTCATGGCACGCTTGGGACGCCCGGCTTCAAACAGCTCGGCCTGGTCAGCGCGGGCCTGGAAGAAACCCTGCGGGCGCTTGACCCGATTGCGATCCATGCCAGCTTCGGCAAGTCTGGGGCCTACGCCTTACCGCTGGCCCGCAAGCTGAACCTGCCACTGGCGGTGACCTATTATGGCGGCGATGCGACCAAGACTTCGAACACCAAGAACAGTTTCACCCGCGTCTATAATCGCCGCAGACAGGACCTCTGGGACGAGGCCGACCTGATCTTGCCCTGCTCTGATTTCATCCGCCGCGAGCTGCTGGCCAAAGGTGCGCCGGACGAAAAGATGATCGTGCATCACAATACCGCCGACCCAGCAAAATTTCAGCCCGGAGAGAAACAGGACCTGATCGTCTTTGCCGGGCGCTGGTCGCCCAAGAAAGGCATCGACACGCTGATCGAGGCACTATCTTTGCTAGGCGATGTGCTAGACGGCTGGACAGTCCGGCTTTGCGGCAACAAACCAGAAGGCCAGCGCGACGGGTTCGAGCAAGGCCTGCATGAAACTCTTGCAGCCTCTGGTGTGAAGGTCGAGCTTGCCGGATGGGTTCCAGCGGATGAGATGCCGAAACACTGGGCCGAAGCACGCATTGCCTGCATCCCATCCAAGCGCGCGCCGTCTGGCGACGCAGAAGGCCTGCCGCTGGTCTGTATCGAAGCGATGCTATCTGGTTGCGCGCTGGCGGCGACACGACATTCCGGGATTGTCGAGTGCGTTAAGGACGGTGAGACAGGGTATCTCTGCGATGAGGCAGATGCTGAAACGCTGGCAGCAAACCTACGTAAGATGCTGATGGACCGCGCAGCCACAGCACGTATGGGTAAGGCCGGACGCGCCTTTGCGATGGAGAGCTTCAACCTGCAAAAGCAGAGCCGGAAGCTGGAAGACCATTTACTGAGGATTGCCGCTGCGCCTGCGGCCTGAGCCTTGGATAAGGTCAGGTGATATTCGCAGAGGTTTGTTTTTCATGGTTTGTTTTGCGAAGCGCTAAGAGGCTTCGCCTCACGCTTTGCGGTAGCAGGTTCCCGATCGTTGCTTCGCTCCTCCGATGAACCGGGCTGAGGGCTCAGCC
>CAZGVG010000163.1:0-4181 GCA_964528975.1 uncultured Hyphomonas sp. | reverse complement strand
AGACCGGTGGCCGTGGTGTCAAAGGTCAAAAGTCTCGCTCAGGTGTTGCCATTAACGGCTTCGAGGGCGGCCAGATGCCGATTTATATGCGTCTGCCAAAGCGTGGCTTCACCGCGCGCAACTCGAAGACTCACACCTGGTTGAACCTGTCTATCCTGTCTAAAGCGATCGAAGCTGGCAAACTGGATACAAAAGGTGAGATCACTGAAGCTGACCTGGTTGCTGCGGGTGTTGTCCGCCGGATCAAGGACGGTGTTCGCTTGCTGGCCAAGGGCACAGCCCCGAAAAAGGTGAACATTACAGTCACTGGCGCAAGTAAAGCGGCGATTGAAGCGATCGAGAAGGCGGGTGGTAAGGTCACGGTCACAGGACCTGTCCGGACAGAAAAAGCTGAATAAAGTTACAGCTTTTTCCACTTAGCATCTTCACAAATCAGCTTTCGCCGCCAATCTTGGCGGCGAACGTGTTTCCGGGAAGGGAGTCCCCCATTGGCTACTGCTGCTGAACAACTCGCACGGAATATGAATTTCGGAACCTTTGCGAAAGCTAAGGATCTGCAAAATCGTCTTCTGTTCACTCTGTTTGTCCTCTTCCTGTATCGCCTCGGGACGTACATCCCGCTGCCGGGGATTGATCCGGCCCAGTTTGCAACGCTGTTTGCAAGCCAGGAAAGCGGTATGCTTGGAAACATGAACATGTTTGCGGGCGGCGCGATTGAGCGGATGAGTATCTTCGCGCTCAACGTAATGCCCTACATTACCGCTTCGATCATTATTCAGATGATGACCTCGTCGGTTCCTTCCCTTGAAAAACTCAAGAAAGAGGGCGAATCGGGGCGAAAGCAGATCAACCAATACACCCGCTATCTGACGCTGGCCTTCGCGGTTGTGCAAAGTTTCGGTATAGCGATGAGCCTTTCAGGCGCCGCTTATGACGATATGAACCGCATATTCTTCATCGTAACGGCCGTAACGACCTTCACAGGCGGAACCATGTTCCTGATGTGGATGGGTGAGCAGATTACCGCACGCGGCGTTGGGAATGGTATCTCACTGATCATCTTTGCGGGTATTATTGCCGAGATGCCGAAAGCCATCTTCAACTTGTTTAGCGGTAGCCGCGAAGAGGGCATCAATGTCGTCTTCATCCTTGGCATTGCGGCATTGGTGATCGCGCTGACAGTCTTCATCGTGTTCATTGAACGCTCGCAGCGACGGGTGCTGATCCAGTATCCGAAGCGCCAGCAAGCGGCCAATCAGGCGGCCCAGGGCCAAAGCTCTTTCATGCCTTTGAAGCTCAACACGTCTGGCGTTATTCCACCTATCTTCGCGATTGCGATCCTGATGCTGCCTCTCACAGCGGTTGGCATTATGAGCGGAACAACGGCAGTTGGCACTGATGTGGCGACGGATGGCGGTATGTTGGCCTGGGTTGCGACGAACTTCTCGCCGGGCAGCTGGACCTATATCATCACCTATGGCGTGCTGGTCGCATTCTTCTGCTTCTTCTACACCTCGATCATGTTTAATCCGGAAGAGACGGCTGATAATCTGCGCAAGTATGGCGGGTTTGTTCCAGGCATCCGTCCGGGTCGTAACACAGCCGCCTATTTCGACTATGTGCTCACGCGTCTCACTACGATTGGCGCGATCTATCTGGTCTTTGTTTGTCTGATGCCGGAAATCCTGCGGCGCTATGTGCCCGGTATTCCGTTCTATATCGGCGGGACATCATTGCTGATTGTCGTTTCAGTGACTATGGATACAGTCACGCAAATACAGTCACACCTGATTGCGCATCAATATGAGGGGCTCATCAAGAAGTCTCGGCTGGGAGGCAAGCGTAAGAAATGAATTTGATCCTGTTTGGACCACCCGCGGCCGGTAAAGGCACGCAGGCGAAAAAACTTGTCGCAGAACGCGGCTTTATCCAACTCTCTACAGGCGACATGCTGCGCGCAGCCATTGCCGCTGAATCCGAGCTGGGCAAGCAAGTCAAATCGATCCTCGAAGAAGGGTCACTTGTGTCTGATGAAATCGTCATCGCTTTGATCGATGAGCAGCTGACGGCCCATAAAGGCGCAGCCGGATTTATCTTTGATGGTTTCCCGCGCACAGTCGGGCAGGCTGAGGCGCTGGACGAGCTTTTGAGAACACGTGGCACAGAAGTGCACTGCGTGATCCGTCTGGTCGTCAATGAGGACGAATTGCTGGACCGCGTGACCAAGCGTTTTGAGGAGCAGGGCCGTAAGGATGATAATCCGGAGACCTTCTCTTTTCGTCTTGAAAAGTATAATCAGGACACAGCCCCGCTGGTCCCGATCTATGCTGAACGAGGCAAGCTTCATGAGGTTGACGGCATGGCCGGCATCGATGAGGTGAGTGGTGGAATAGAGGGAGCTTTGAGAGAAGCTGTCTGAAGCTGCGTCAGCCGCTGATTCAGTGGTTGACGTGTGAATTGTCGCGTCTATAACGACGCACTTCGTTAGAAGATGAGTCTGCAAGCGTGCAGCAGTTATGGCTGTGCGAACTGCGTCTTACTTTTTGAACTATTAGGAGACTGGCTTTGGCCCGTATTGCAGGCGTCAATATACCGACGAATAAGCGCGTTCCAATCGCGCTTCGCTACATTCATGGCATCGGCCCCGCGATGGCCGACGAGATTTGCGACAAGATCGGCATTACGCCCGAGCGCCGTGTTGCTGATCTTTCGGACGCCGAAGTTATCAAAATCCGTGAAACGATTGATGCAGACTACATGGTTGAGGGTGACCTTCGCCGTGAGGTTTCTTTGAACATCAAGCGTCTGATGGACCTTGGTTGTTATCGCGGTCTTCGCCACCGTAAGCGCCTGCCGGTTCGCGGCCAGCGTACCCATACAAACGCTCGGACCCGCAAGGGCCCAGCCAAGCCGATCGCCGGCAAGAAGAAATAGGATCTTCGATAGATGGCACGTCAGACCACACGCGTTTCACGCCGCGCTCGCAAGAATATTACTTCGGGCGTCGTGCACGTAAACTCAAGCTTTAACAATACGATGATCACCATTTCAGACGCGCAGGGAAATGCCATTTCATGGTCCTCTGCGGGTACAATGGGCTTTAAAGGATCTCGTAAGTCTACTCCTTATGCGGCTCAGGTTGCTGCTGAGGACGCTGCAAAGAAAGCCATGGAACATGGTATGCAGACGGTTGAGGTCAATGTTCGCGGACCAGGCTCTGGTCGTGAGAGCGCGCTGCGTGCCCTTCAGGCTGCTGGCCTGACCGTTACGGCGATCCGTGACACTACCCCGATCCCGCACAATGGCTGCCGCCCACCTAAGCGCCGCCGCGTATAGTCTGTTTGAACTGAATTTACAGGGAGGCCGAAAATGGTCGACACTGATGAAGCCGTCGTAAATGACCGCAACTGGAAAGCCCTGATCCGTCCGAACCGCCCGGTGGTGGAATCTGGACGTGACGCGAACCGCGTTTCCAAACTGGTCATTGAGCCGCTTGAGCGCGGTTTTGGTACGACGCTTGGCAATGCCCTGCGCCGTATCCTTTTGTCTTCTCTACAGGGCGCTGCGATTACCGGCGTCCAGATTGACGGCGTTGTTCACGAGTTTTCGTCTATCCCAGGCGTTCGTGAAGATGTGACGACAATCATCCTGAACCTGAAGCAGGTTGCTGTGGACATGGTTTCGGACACACCGAAGCGTATGATCCTCAAAACCTCTGGCAAAGGCGAAGTCAAAGCCGGCCAGATTGAAACGCCCGGTGATGTTAAAATCCTCAACCCTGATCATGTCATCTGTACTCTCGATGAGGGCTCGGATCTGCACATGGAATTCACGGTTGCTACGGGTAAAGGCTATGTGCCTGCGACCGAAAATCGCCCGGAAGATGCGCCAATTGGCTTTATCCCTGTTGATGCGATCTACTCACCTGTCCGCCGCGTTGGCTATCAGGTTGAAGATACACGCGAAGGCACAGTGCTTGATTATGACAAGCTCAGCCTGACGGTTGAAACGGATGGGTCGATCTCTCCGGAAGACGCTGTCGCTTACGCTGCGCGGATCATGCAGGATCAGCTTCAGCTGTTCATCACTTTCGATGAGCCTGAAACTGAAAGCACTAGCCAGACTGAAGAGAGCGATCTTGGGTTCAACCCGGTTCTTCTCAAGAAAGTTGACGAGCTTGA
>CAZGVG010000162.1:0-4269 GCA_964528975.1 uncultured Hyphomonas sp. | reverse complement strand
GAATTTGACCAGATCTGGCAGCAGCTGCAGCAGGAAATGGATGCTGGCCGAACCGCTGATGAAGACAAGGGTAAGTCTGAAGACGACTTGAAAGCTGAGTATCGCAAGATTGCTGAGCGCCGCGTGCGTCTGGGTCTGGTCCTGGCTGAAATCGGCCGCAAGGCAGAGATCACAATTGACGAGAATGAAGTTCAGCAGGCCCTGATCAACGAAGCCCGCAACTTCCCCGGCCAAGAGCGTCAGGTGATTGAATTCTTCCAGAAGAATGCTAACGCGATGGCTCAGCTACGTGCCCCGATCTATGAAGACAAGGTCGTTGATCACATCCTGGAAACGGCCAAGGTCAAGGAAGAAACCGTTTCAAAAGAAGAGCTTATGAAGGATGATGAGGAGTAGACCACTTGTCGCTTCATCCGGTAGTTAAGAAAGCCCCGCGCCTGATGGCCGGGGCTTTTTTGTGTCAGGGTTCACCCATCACGCCGCCGGAGAGGTCTAGCCCGGCTCCGCTTTGAGCAAGGTCTGGCGGAACAGGAATTGGTACGATCAGGAACGGGTTATCCTCTTCGACAAGCACTTGCTGGCGAACCGGCTGCCCGGAAACCGTGGCTTCGAGCGTATAGGCGCCCGGCGCAACGTTCTCAAAACCGTACTGGCCGAAAGAGGCAGAGTGGATGATCAGAGGCGCGCTGCCATCCTCTGGAATAAGTTTCAGCCACTGGCCCTCAAGGCGTTGCTCCCCCGGATCAACATCGCCGCTGGCATTTTCGTCTATAAACATCGTGCCTCGCACCTGACCTGATAAGACAAGCGGAATTTCAATCTCGGTGCGATGCCCGGCTGAAACGGTGACGCGGGGCTGGGCATCCTCTGGCACGAGATAGCCAAGCGGCAGCGTGCGTTTGCTGACATTCACGCCGTAAAGGCCTGCATTCACATTCTGGATTGTGAAATAACCATTTCGGCTTGTGTTTAGCCCAAGGCGTGTTCCCGTCAGCGCAATACGGACACCGGGCACGCCAGGCTCGCTGTCCTGACGAATACCGTCTCGGTTGCGATCAAGGAACAACCGCCCATTGATGATGCCTTTGCCCTCATCCGGCAGAGTGTGGCGGCGCGGTGGATTGAAGTTAATCCGCCCCCGAAGCCCGATAGAGAAATCGGTTCGGCCACTAAAGTCGTCGCTATATATCGCGGTGAGTTCTGCGTTCGGTGTGACGCGGTAGCGGGCCTGAAGCGAACCAAGGAAGCGGGTGCTTTGAGAGTTTTCAGTCTCAGATGCGAAATTTGAGAAGGCAGACAGACGCCCCTGAACGCGGAGGCGATCCCCAAGCGCAGAGCCAGATTCCGCCAGAACAGACGCCCCGGCATTGATCCGGGTTTCTTTGCCGTCCCAATTCAAGGTTGCGTTTGGTGCGATCTGGATCAAAGCGCCCTTATCGAGCTTTTTGACATAAGGCTTGATCTGAGCGGTCGCGACAAATTGCTGGGTGGCATTGTCTTCATCTGAAGCGTCTGAGCGCGCGTAAATCGCTGTGACATCGCCCCAATCAAACCGCTGCAAGGCGCGCGCGCGCAAATTGGTTGAGCTTGTCTCGCCTGTCGCGGTATCAGTATTGGCCTGCGTTGCATTGAGGGCAATTGACGGGCCTTCACCGCCGACCTGAGCGTTGAAGTTTGCCGAGAGTGTGCTGGCGGTTGTATCCGTTGCACCGCCTGTATGCCGGACAGACCCGCGCGCGGAGAAGGCAACGCGGTTAAACGCGCCAATCGGTGCGCCGGCCCGCCAGCGCGCGCCAAGTGATAGATTGGTGCGTGCGCCAACCTGCTGGTTAAAGACACCCGCAAAGTTCACGTCTGTCGCGCCCGCTGAGAACTTTTCGCCTGTATAGTCGGCAGAAGCGCTGATACCGGTATTCTCAGAGATCGAATAGTTCACACTGCCGCGCGCGCGAATATCTGCGCCGCCGCCATCCGCGGTAAAGGCGCCGATGTCTGCGGAGATGTAAGCTGACTCCAGACCGGAGCCGTCTTCGTTTTCAAAGTTGAAGTCTTTCTGGCCGCCCACAACGACGACACCTGTTTCGCCATCGGCAGAAACTTGAGCGGCGACACCGACATCATAGGCTTTCTCATCTGAAATCAGGCGCCCGCCTGCTGCAAACCCTTCAAAGACGGGCGTTGAAACCCGCTCACTTTCAGATTCTGATCCGGCAAATGGAACCCCTGCCGCAATCGCAAGGATTGTCCCGCTTGGACGGCGCTCACGCCAAGCTGCGCCGCGAATACGGTTCGATCCAATGCCAGATAGTTCGCGGTAGTTGCTATTGTAATCACCAACCGTTGCGGTCCAGCCTTGAAGCGATGCAATATCAACCGAGGCCCATGCCGGTTGCGCGCTTGCAAAATCTTGCAGACCGCCCGCAGAATCGACCTGAGCCTTGAAATTATAGTCTTTCCAATACCCCGTCGTTTCAACCCGAAGCGGGCCGCGGTCACTGATCTCATAGCCTAAGGCTTCAATCGTCAGTTTTGTATTGCGCACCTCATCGGTGATCATCGCACTGGGCTGCGCAGAGCTGACCAGACGATCATCGAGCGTCACCTCAATTCGGTTGGTGCCAGGGGCGAGCTTTACATGCGTGCCTGTCAGCGTCTCAATTGCAGAGAAGGGCAGGAGCAGCGTGTCGCGTTCGGCAAACTGCATGTCAGGCGTGACGCCGCGCGGAGTTGTGTTGACCGAAACAAGACCCGTGGCGAGTTCGAGGCTAAGCTCAGCCTGGTCCTGCTGCCGACGAACGGTGACGATACCAGCTTCTTCGCGCAGTTCATGACCGAGTGCATCAACTACTGGCCGCAATGGCACCAGAAGAATCGGCCCAATCGTACGCGGCTCATTGCCGAACGTATCAACGGGAGCGCCTGAGACCCACAATTCCAGTCCAAACTGTGGACGTAGCCTTTTGTCCAGCGTCAGAACGATACGCCCCTTCTCATCCTCTGACTTGTGCGTGCCAGACATAACAGTGACCGCGTTTAGGCTAATCCATGGATCGGCGGTTTCGCGCGGCTCAAACCCTGGCAGCTTTCCAAGTACGATCTTGTTCGAGCGCACTTTGCCAGTAGCCATATTAATCGACATCAGCGCGCCGTCCTGAAACCTGTGATAGCCCAGCAGTGTGTCATGCAGTTCAACTCGGCTGCGCAGCGCCTCAGCAATATCGGTCAGGTTATACTCGCGGTCGCCCTCAGCAGGCTGACGGGTTCTGACAGAGGTCACGACGTCCTCAATGACCATATCGACATGCTCGATAGACGCGGCTTGTTCGGGCGCTTTCGCCAGCGTCTCTGGCGAAGATTCTTCAGCTTCTATTACAGGTTCAGCCGTTTCCGGAACCTCAGGCACTGTGTTTGGCGCGTTCAGTTCATCCAGCTCTGTCGGCGGTGCAGGCGCAACAGTTTGCGCCGCAGCGCCGCCAGAGACGCTGAGCAAGGCAGCCATGAGAGCTGCAGACAGAAGAGAGCTAAACCGCATGTCAGTGGCCGAAAAGGCCAGATCCTTAGCCCTGACAGGCCTCTTGGGTGCGGATCAGGCGTGCGCACTGGCCGCCGGTTTCACAATTGCGGTCCACAATGGCCGGGAAGGACTGAAGACCGCCGCGCCCATTGGACGTTACGGTTATGGTCCCTGTATCGCCCTGCACATCCAGCTCAAACTGTTGATCGAGAAGCGCCATTGCGCGCCCGACCGAGACCAGCTCAACCGTATGCGAGGTCCAGACCGTATCGGCCCGCACAGCTGTGTTCAGGGGTTTCAAACACGGTCCCGTCATCCAGACATCGCCAGACGCCTCGTCGAGTAAGAACCCATTGTCGGTTTCTGCAAATCCGATCCATATATCGGAGTCGCTCAGGTCGGCTTGCGCCATACCTGCATGAGCCACCGCTATTACGGTTAGCCCGAGCATCGCCCATCTCATTTTTCATCACCATCGGCTATTTTTTATTATGAGATCAAATTAGGCGATCATGGTTAACATCCCGCTTAAACAGCTGTGTTTGCTGCAGATCGCGTCAGAGGGGTGCGCGAATGACGGAAAACGCGGCCCGAAGTGATCCATTGCGGCAAGTTTGCCTGTTGCATCAACGCCAAATACAGGCATTATAGTCTCGTTAAACAGCCCTAAAGGACCGTTTTTAAATGACTTTTTTCAAAAACAGCTTGCTCTCAATAGCCCTTTTGGGGCTGGTTACAGCCTGCGGAAGTGGGGA
>CAZGVG010000161.1:0-4401 GCA_964528975.1 uncultured Hyphomonas sp. | reverse complement strand
GCTGTCTCTGAAATAGAAGAGACTTGCAAGGCCGCGCTAAATGCGGGGGCCAATACAGCCGGTGCGAGTGGTGAGGTCAGCGTATTGCTCACCGCAGATGCTGAAATTCAGACGCTTAACCGCGATTGGCGCAGCAAGGACAAGCCCACCGACGTTCTCTCGTTTCCAGCTGACCCGGTGGATAAGCCTTTTCTGGGCGATATTGCGGTCAGCTATGGCGTCTCAGCGGGTGATGCCAGGACGCGCGGTATCCCGCTGGACCAGCACCTTTCACACCTATTGATTCATGGGCTCTTGCATCTTCTTGGGCATGACCACATTAATGACACAGAGGCAGCAGAAATGGAGGCGCTGGAAGTGGCGGCGCTTGCATCTCTCGGCTGGCCTGATCCATATAGTCAATAGCTGATTCGATCAGATCATTTCAGGATCATAAGAGGATTATGGCGGAGCAAGGAAAGGGCCTTTTTGGCCTGTTCAAGAAGGGCAGCGAGCAAGCTGCCGAACCGGTTCCGGAAGGGTCTTCGACCCCTGGGCAAAAGGAAATGCGACTGCGCATCGCCGAGTTCGAGACCGCTCGCGTTGATGATGTGATGATCCCGCGCGCAGAAATTATTGGCGTTGAGCTTTCAACCAGTCTGGATGACCTCATCAAGCTTTATGCCGAAGAGGCGCATTCGCGTTTGCCTGTCTATCGCGAAACGCTGGATGATCCAGTTGGCGTTGTACATATCCGCGATGTCGTGACTGAGATTGCCCGTAAAAATGGCGATACCCCTGACTCTGATGATATGCCTCTAGAGCGCCTGCGCAGGGATATTCTTTTTGTTCCGCCAAGTATGCCTTTGCCGGACCTTCTGGTGAAGATGCAAGCCTCGCGAACCCATTTGGCTTTGGTCGTTGATGAGTATGGCGGCACAGATGGGCTTGTCAGCCTTGAGGACCTTGTTGAAGAAATCGTTGGCGACATTGAAGACGAGCATGATGAAGAGGTGGCCATGCTGGTGCGCCGCGGTCGGCTCGCCTGGGAAGTCGATGCGCGCATGGAAACGGAAGATTTTGCAGAAGAAACCGGGCTTGATCTCGACTTGCAGGATCATGATGTCGACACGCTGGGTGGGGTCGCCTTTGCGCTTGCTGGGCGCGTGCCCTTGCGCGGCGAAATCCTGCCGCATCCAAATGGGGTTGATCTTGAAATCCTGGAGTCCGATGCCCGCCGTATTCAGCGCATGATCGTTCGCCAAACCAGCCCGGAGTCGACCTCATGATCGAGCAACAAACCAGCAGCCACGGCTTGCGTGTTTTTACCGCTTTGCATGAAGCCATCGCCAGAACGCGCGGCTGGACGGCCATGCTGTTTGCAACCTTGCTTGGTGCTTTTTCGGCACTTGGCTTTGCTCCCTTTCATCTCTCCCCCGCTTTGGTTCTTGCCTTTACAGGCTTGGTCTGGATGCTGGATGGCGCGCGTGGCCAAAAGCGCTGGGGCAAAGCCATGTTTGCGCGCGGCTGGGCCTTTGCGTTCGGGTTTTTCCTCGTCGGCATGTACTGGACAGCGCTGCCATTTCTGGTCGAACCGGAAAAGCATGCGATTTTCCTTTGGATGCCGTTGATTGCGCTTCCGGGTGGGATGGCTCTGATCTGGGGCGCAGCTTGCGCCTTGGGCGGTGCGTTTTGGTCCTCGTCGCCGTCGCGTGTCTTTATTTTTGCGCTCTTCCTGGGCGGGGCTGAGCTTTTGCGGGGAACGCTGTTTGGCGGCTTTCCATGGAACTTGCCCGGCACGACATGGGCGCCAGGGGGCTCACTTTCGCAAGCGGCCAGTGTTGGCGGTGTTTACTGGCTCACCCTTGTCACGCTGTTCATTGTCGCTGCGCCTGCCGCCCTTGTCGATACAAGGGACTCCAAGAGCGTTCTCAGCCGCAGCTTGCCTGCCGTAATTGCCGTGTCGCTGGTCGGGTTTGGCTGGGCGTGGGGCTCACAGCGTCTGGCGGATGATACAGTGATGACTGAGCGAACCGTCCTCCTGATGGATGCCGGCGTGCCGCAAGCGACTAAGTTTGAAGATCGCGGCGAACCTGTTGTGGCGCGCTATATCGAGCTATTGCGTGATGTGCCCAGCGAAGCAGGTGATATTGTCATCTGGCCAGAAGGGGCGCTACCCTATGGTTTGCTGGAAGACAACCGCGCCATCGATTTGGTCTCAGCCTTTCTGGGGCGGCGCGCACTGATTGCTGGCTCAGCCCGCTTTGCGGCGGAAGACGGCGAGACCATAGCCTATAATAGTCTGGTTCTGTTTACAGCCGGGTCAAGTACAGCGGAACTGGTCGCGCTTTATGACAAGCATAGGCTCGTTCCGTTTGGTGAACTGGCCGCCACCAAGATCGTCCCGTTTGGAGAGAGTATTTCCAGCATACTGCCGGGCGCAATTCAGCGTATGGCGAAGAACGGCTTTGAGCCGGGCGCTGAACCGACCGTTCTACTGCCACAGGTTGCTGCGCCGCCTTTCATTCCGATGATTTGCTATGAAGGCCTGTTCCCTGAGATCACGCGCAAGGCGACCCCGCAGCGCGAAGCCGCCGAGTGGATCGTGATTATCTCAAACGATGCCTGGTTTGGCGGCGGCCTTGGCCCGGCCCAGCATTATGCCCAGAATCGCTACCGTGCGATTGAGAGCGGCCTGCCGATGGCGCGGGTTGCAACGCTTGGTATGACGGCGATGGTGGATGGCTATGGCCGCGAAGTGGCGCGTGGTAATCCGGCGGCGGGTGATCCGGCGGGCTGGCGTTCAGCTGTTGTGCGTACAGCGCTTCCGGCGCGCATTGCCAGCACGCCTTATCAACGGTTTGGGGAAACCTTTTACTGGTTGACGCTCGTTCTGATTGCGGGACTAGCCTTTGTCACGTGGCGACGTTAGAACCGTAGCAAAAGTTACAGGAAGCGAGTGGCGTATGTCAGAGAACAAGATTCCGAGCGGGATTGACCGCATTGTCGGACAACGTCTGCGCTGGCGTCGCCGTGAGTTGAAACTGACACAGGAACAGTTGGGCGAAAAGCTTGGCCTGACTTTCCAGCAAGTCCAGAAATACGAGAAAGGTGTGAACCGCATCTCGGCTGGGCGTCTGTTCGAAATGGCTGGGGCCCTGACCGTTCCAATAACTTATTTTTACGAAGGTATCGATGAGCTTTTGGAATCGGTTCCGGTTATGACGGTTCATGAGGCGGATCATCCGCCTAGCCTGCCAGTTATGGACGGCGAAGCCATGGCGCTGGTCAGCGCCTTTCAAAAGATCGAAGACGCTTCGCTTCGCCGCTCCCTTCTTGAAACCATTCGTGCTGCCGCAGCCTCATTCGAAAAGGCGGCGGAGCACTAGGCGCCCTGTAATGTGGCCTATTGGCGACACTGCGGCTCAGCGTGCTGCTATTGTGACGGTCTACACTTGCGTTGCTGCGCTGCACAAGCAAGCTATATCCATGACGATTACACGTTCCGGCAGGAGTTTTTAGGTTGGCGACAATTAAGACAGTTGGCGTTGTTGGCGCCGGGCAAATGGGGAATGGCATCGCGCATGTCTGCGCACTGGCGGGCTATGATGTCATCCTGAACGATATCTCCCAGGACGCGCTCGATAAGGGCGTTGCTACGATTGAGAAGAACATGACGCGCCAGATGACGCGCGAAATGATCACGCTTGAGGAAATGAAAGCCGCGACCGGACGGATCAAGACGCATACTGATATGGCCTCATTTGAGGCCGTCGACCTTGCGATTGAAGCGGCCACTGAAAACCGTGAAATTAAAGAGAAAATATTTGCCGGGCTTTGCTCTGTGGTGTCCAAAGACACGTTTCTGGCGACGAACACTTCCTCAATCTCTGTGACGCGTCTCGCCTCCACCACAGACCGCCCTGAGAAGTTTATCGGGCTTCATTTTATGAACCCTGTACCACTGATGAAGCTGATGGAGATTATTCGCGGTCTTGCGACTGACCAGCCGACCTATGAAATGGCGATTGGCTTTGCGGACCGTCTTGGCAAGACCACCACGAATGCTGAAGATTATCCTGCTTTTATCGTCAATCGTATCCTGATCCCGATGATCAATGAGGCGGTTTATGCGCTCTATGAAGGCGTCGGCACGGTGGAAAGCATTGATACGGCGATGAAGCTTGGCGCGAACCATCCGATGGGCCCGCTGACGTTGGCTGACTTTATTGGCCTCGATACATGCCTCTCAATCATGCAGGTTCTGCATGACGGCCTCGCCGACACCAAATACCGCCCCTGTCCGCTTCTGGTCAAATATGTCGAAGCCGGCTGGGTCGGCCGCAAAGCCGGCCGAGGCTTCTACGACTATCGCGGCGACGCGCCCGTCCCGACGCGGTAAAGGGCTTAATGTCCGCTATC
>CAZGVG010000160.1:0-4463 GCA_964528975.1 uncultured Hyphomonas sp. | reverse complement strand
TGGTTGAAAGAGGCTTTTGCAAGCTGGGGCGAGGGGGCGAGCCTGTCTGAGCTGTATCCCGGTGAGGGCTATGAGCTGGACGCGATTGCCGATGGTATTCGCGCAATGGGTCTGGACAGCCTAGCCTCCGCGCGGGCTGTACGCGAGCCAATCGCGCTGAACGAGAATGTTCGCAATGCCTATGATGCGATCACCTATAATAAGGGCTTGTCGGTTATCGGTATGGTAGATGCCTATTTCGGCGCGGATGTGTTCCGCCCGGCGCTCGGCAAATATGTCGAAGCGTTTGAGGATGGCGTCGCCGATAGCCCGCAATTCTTTAACGTGATTGGCGAGGTTACGGGCGAACCTGATTTGACGAAGGCGTTTCGGAGTTTTGTTGAGCAGAATGGGTTGCCGCTCCTGAGTGTTAATCGCGCTGTGAGTTTGGACACGGGGGTTGTGGAAGAGGCCATAACTGTAACTCAGAGTCGCTACGCGCCACTTGGCAGTAATCTTAGTAATGATCGTGTTTGGACAGTCCCGTTCTGCGGTAAAGCCGCGATCGGCGATGATGAAACTGTTCGCATATGCAAGATGCTCGATACGCCTGATACCCTTGTTTTGTATCCAGATAACCAGAAAACGGATGCGTCTGAATGGGTGCTTCCAAATGCCGGCGGCACCGGCTATTGGCGCTTCTCCATGCCTTATGAGATGTGGCAGGATTTGGGGCGGGCATTTAGCTCTCTGGAAGCCGGAGAGAAGCTTGCTACGCTGGACAGTGTGGGCGCCGAGTTCGCGGCAGGGCGGATCGATGTGCAGACTGTGTGGCGCTTTGTTGATGAAGCGGTACGTGATGAGGAACGCCGGGTTGTGCAGGCCGCCATTCGGCAGGCGGCGCGGTTTGAACGCCATGTCGCGGATGATCCAGTAGCGCTCGAAGGGTACCGCGCGGCGGTCATTGATGTGTTCAAGTATCGCTATGAGATGCTGGATCAGGCCGATGATACGGCTGCTGATGCGATCATTATGGAAACACAGTTGGGTCGCTTTCTGGCTGGAACGGCGCGCGATGCGGAGATACGCGAAAGTGCGGCGCGAGCGGCGGCGAGTTTCGTGTCCCTACCAGGGGCAAGCTCTGAACGTGTTTTGTCGAGCGATGAATATGCCTCGGCTATGGCGATTGCGATGCAGGACCTGGGTGAGCCTTTCCTGGATCGCTTAATCGCGGCGCGTGATGAGATTGATGATCCAGTGTTCGAGCAAGCTGTTGCATATGCGATCGGACAGAATAATAACCCGGCTTTGTCAGAGCGCATTCTGGCGCTTGTCCTGTCAGGCGATCTGGGCAGCCGTGAGAGTTATTCGATTAGTCTTGGCCAGATGGCGCAGCCGGAAACGCGGGCGCTGACTTGGGATTGGCTGCGGGCGAACTTCCCGGCCTATTTGGAGGTCATTCCGCGCCAGCGTAAACGCGCCACACCGGGCCTTGGAGCATCGCTTTGTAGCGCTGAGGATCGCACCGCGTTAGAGGCGTTGTTTGCCGAACATGCCGCCTTGGTCGAAGGCTATGAGCGCTCTCTGGCGCAGACGAGTGAGCGGATTACCCTGTGCGCGGCGCTGGAAGCGGCGAAGGGTGATGAGGTGCGCACTTACTTTTCCAGGAAGAGATGAGCCCTATTCTGGGGGGGCTTCTTCGGCGGGTGCTTCTTCGCGCTGGGTCCCAAAGATTGCGCCGAGTGCGCCATCAACGGCGCGGTCCTTTAACTCATCCTCCAGGCTGCGAGGTTCCTCTGGCTCATCCGCTTCACCGTCTGGCGTTTGAGCCGGGGCGGGGGGCGAGGGTTGGTCACCGCCAACGATTTGGCCCAGAATATTGCCAACATCGCCGCCGACCCGCTCGGTAATGCGGCTGGCAACTTCGCCGCGTGCGCGCGCGGTCAATTCAGCTCGCACTGCAGAGCTATCAAGACCAAAACTTGGGGCGACCCAGCTACCCGAAATCCTTACCGGAATAGGAATGTTTGCGAGGCCTATGGTTGACCCGCCGCCTTGCGCACTGGTATCCAGCCGCGGGACAAGCCGGATATCAATTGTGCGGTTGGCAAGGTCAATCTGACCGGAGCCAGTTACCCCAACGACCGGATTATCAAACTTAAGATCAGTGATATTCGCCACCCCATTGGTGAAGCTGAGATTGCCAATGAAATTGGAGAAGTCTGTTTCGGCTTCTGGCGAGAAAGCCTCACGGAAGCTTGTGATGCTGAGATCGCCGCTGGCGATCAGGTCTTTCAGGTTTGAACCGTCCCTAACAAGCTTTGCCAAGTTAATACCTTGCAGCGCACCTTCGTTGAGGTCGGATTCAAACTTGCCATCGAGGCCGCTGATGAGCGCTTTCAGGCTCTGGCCCTCTGAGGTTAGGTCCAGATGAACATCACCAAGGCCGCTGAGGCTTTTAAACCCGGTAAGCGATCCCAGCATTTCCTGCGCTGCGATACTGTCGGCAAGGGCTTCAATTTGCAGGGTCGGCGTGCTGCGCGATGCGTCCAGCACGAGATCGCCGGACCAATCACCATTAAAGGCTTTGAAGCCTGGTTTGTCTTCATCCTGCCGGAAGATGGCAGACAAGCGACCATTATCAAGCCGAGTCTTAAGCAAAGCATCGCTGAGCGTGATCTGGTTGAGAACAATTTTCTGAGCTGCAACTGTCAGGGTAGCGTCAACTGCTTTCAGGCTCGCCAGATCAAGTGGAGTATCATCCCAATCAGCGTTCAAGTCTGGTTCTGTATTGCTTGCTTGCTGGCCGCTGCCGAGGAATGGGGTCAGATCAAGCGTAGTGGTAACAAGATTTGCCGTGATACGCGGGCGCTCCCCGGCGAGGTCAGCCCCGATATCGCCTGTAGCGGTCGTGTCATCGAGCGTCAGTGTCATGCCGGACAATGTCGGAGTTATCGCCGTGCCGGTGGTCTGGCCTTTCAGGGCAAAGTTTTGCAGCGTTTCACCAGGTTCAAGGGCGGTCCCGAGGTTTGCAAGTAAACCGCGTGGATTGTCGCTTGAGATATCAAGCATGCCATTAATGGCCTGATTTCCGGAAAGCGAAATATCACCCGTATAGTCAGAACGCAGGTTCTGTCCGCGTTGTTTCAGCACAACGCCAGAGAGGGAAGGTGCTGTGGCCGGACCAGAGACGGCGGCCTTGAACGCGACATCGCCAAGAACGCTCAGAGTCTGGACCAAAGGGTCGCCGGGTTTGAGTAGCCGTTCAGCGTTCTTCGCATCCAGGGTCACATCTCCATTGAGGATCGGAGCCTCGCCAAGCGTGAGATCGCCAGCATAGGTGAGATCCAAACCTGTAGCTTTGACGGTAAAATCAGAGAACGCGAGTTTTGCTGTACTGGCGGGACCAGAAATCGAGCCATTGGCACGGATAGATTTCAGCTCGCCTGTATTAATCGGCAGGTCGCCGCCGCCCAAGACCGTTAAAACCTGTCCAATCGTGTCGGAGCTTACGTCAAACCTACCCTCTAATTCAGGTGTATCGCCAAGCGTTACAGCGCCGTCATAGCTGACATTGCCATAATCAGTGCCAAGACTTGCTTTGAGCGTAACGGGCAAGGCCTCACTCAATGCGGCGAGTGTTTCAAGACGAATATCATACTCAAAGGCCTGTCCGTTGACCTTACCGTCGCCACTAGAGGTCAGCGGCCTATCCAAAGCCTTCACGCTCGCGGATGCGTTGAAATCGGTCAACGCATACTGCGTATCAGTGGTGCGATCGGTGTAGTAGACTGCTGTGTTGCTGAGGCGCGCGCGATCAATTCCGGCGGCGAACCCGCCCTCTGATTCGGGCGTCTCGGTTTGCGTTGTATCTTCCTCGTCGCTGCCAAACTCCCAGTTCGCGCGGCCATCCGCAAGTCGTTCCAGCCGTACAGTGGCATCTTCAAGCGTAAACTCATTGATCTCTACGCGTTGCGAGAAAAGCGGCCAAAGCCGGACATTGGCTTTCAGGCTACCCGCCTCAATCATAAGCGGATCAGTAAATCCTTCTGAGTTGGCGACGGTTACCCCATCAATGCGCGCCGATATGGATGGAAAGATGGAGAGGCTCGGGTCACCTACGAGGGTCACTTCACGGCCAAGAGCGCTAGTTGCCGCATTTTCAATCTGCGTCTTGTAAACTGAAGACGGGATTAGAAAGGGCAGCGCAATAAGAGCGAGCAGAAGGACGCCAAAGATAGCGCCCGTGATGATCAAAATGCGTTTCATGGGCTGGGAATGGCCTTTATTTGCTGTACAAGGGGTGAATAGCTGCATCTCATGTCAAAGTCATGGCAATTGACGCTTGACCCTCCAATTGCACGCGTATAGATCACCCTCTTCACCGCAAATAGCGGCGAACCACAGAAATGCGCGGGTGTAGCTCAGTTGGTTAGAGTGCCGGCCTGTCACGCCGGAGGTCGCGGGTTCGAGCCCCGTCACTC
>CAZGVG010000159.1:0-4538 GCA_964528975.1 uncultured Hyphomonas sp. | reverse complement strand
AGCATCGACAATCTTGATGCCATTCTGCTGCATACGCTGGCCGAGCGCTTCAAGGTCACGCAAGCCGTTGGCCGCCTCAAGGCCGAGAACGACATGCCGCCATCTGACAAAGCGCGTGAAGCACGCCAGATTGAACGCCTGCAACGCCTTGCCAAAGAGAGCGGTCTCGACCCTGCCTTTGCTGAGAAATTCCTGAATTTCATCGTCGCGGAAGTCATCCGCCACCACGAAAGCTTTCGGGGCACTCCCCCGACCGAAACCCAAGAGACGCCGAACACCTAGGAGATACCCATGGCCCTCAAAATCAGACTCGCCCGCGGCGGGTCAAAAAAACGTCCTTTCTATTCAGTTGTTGTCGCCGACAGCCGCATGCCACGCGACGGTCGCTTCATCGAAAAGATCGGCACCTATGACCCGCGCCAGCCAAAAGACAGCGACAACCGTGTGAAGGTCGACGCTGAGAAAGCAGCTGCCTGGATCAAAAAAGGCGCAAAGCCAACAGACCGCGTTGCTCGTTTCCTGAGCCAGATGGAAATTGACGGCGCGGCTGTCTACGCCTGGAAAGCTGGTAATAACCCACAAAAGGGTGAGCCGGGCGCAAAAGCCAAAGAGCGCGTTGAAGAAAAAGTCGAAAAAGAAGCCGCTCGTAAAGAAGCTGAAAAAGAAGCCAAGGAAGCCGCTAAAGCTGCCAAAGCTGAAGCCAAAGCAGCCGCAGAAGCTGAAAAAGCCGCTGCTGAAGCGGCCCCTGCCGAAGAGGCACCTGCTGAGGAAGCCCCCGCAGAAGAAGCTCCGGCAGAAGAAAAGCCTGCTGAAGAGTAAGCTCTTACCCAAAAACCAATTGAGAAAGCCCAGCCATCACGCTGGGCTTTTTTATGAGAGAAATTCGATAAGGGCGTCCAGGCTTTCAAGATCATCCGCAATGCTTGCCTGATCTACGGGTGAGACCAGATCCGGCACGACAGGCTGCGTCAGGATTAGATGACGCACCCCTCGAACGGCCACGGGCAGCCCCCGCACCAAGGTCTCAGGCGAGGCATACCAGCTCACTCCGCGCGGGTGCATGAAGGCGTTTCGCGCCTCAACCAGACGAGCAAAGCCATGCCGCGCCGCGCTGCCAAAGGGTAGCGTATATGGCGCTGGCAGACGGTCTTTCGATGCCGCGCGCAGCATGATCTCTGTCGCGCCAACCTGTTCAGGAATACTATCGCCTGCACTGCGCAGCGCCATTGCAGCGGCTTGCTGCGCCATCAATACAGCGCCTGTTACAAGCCACGCTCCGCTCGCTTCAATATCGGTATACTGCCCAGCATGAACAGCGGCGAAGCGAACAGTTTCAGTCAGGCTTGTCTCTGGCGTCATTCGGTGCCTACGGTTTGAAATTCGCCGCTGCTACGGAAATCCCAGCCTGTCTCCGCTGCGATATAGGTGAAAGCAGCATAAACGGCGACATTCTGGCGAAACTCATCCGGCTTGATCTTGTCAAACGTATCGTCCGGGGTGTGGTGGTAATCGAAATAGTCGGTGCCATTCTGGCCGGGCGTTACAACAGGAACCCCGCTGCGCGCCAAAATGCCAATGTCTGGACCGCCAAACGCTCTATTATCGCCCGGCGTCACGCCAAGCGGGCTCAGCAAGGTCTGCAACGTACGCGCATAAGGGAGCGCCGCCTCACCAAACCGGGTCTGGAAGCGCCAGATTGGGCCTGCACCAAAATCGCTTTCAGCGGCCAGCACATGCTTATCCAAATCGTCCCCGTGCTCCATCGCATAGGCGGTCGCCCCGAACAGGCCGACCTCCTCTGCGCCATAAAGTACGACCCGGATAGTCCGACGTGGGCGCTCTGGCAGGTTCGCAATCAGGTGCGCCGCCCCCACAACAATCCCGCAGCCAGCCCCATCATCCAGAGCACCTGTCCCCAGGTCCCAGCTATCCAAATGGCAGCCGATCAGCACGATTTCGTCTTTCAAATCCGTGCCTTCCAGCTCAGCGATGACATTGCCAGACGGGGCATTCGTCTTGATTTCTGTTTGGATATCAACGTGTACGGTCACAGGCCCGCTCCGCTGTAGCAGACGTGTCAACTGATCCGCATCCGGGCCGGAAATTGCGGCGACAGCGCCCGCCCCTTCTGCTCCGTCGCGTGCCATAATCCCAGTATGTGGCATGCGGTGCGGCTGAGTTCCGACCGAGCGGATGAGACACGCCAACGCGCCTTTGTCGGTCGCGGCTTGAGCGCAGCCGCTGCGCTTGCGTACAGCCATGCCATAGCCAGACCCATCCATCGTCTTGATCATGGTCTCATCGATAAAGACAATCTTGCCATCAACCTTTGAAACCGGCGCAGCTTGCAATTCAAGCAAGCTCTCAAAGCGGACCACTTCACCCACTACGCCGCCCACCGGGGTCGCTGCCGATCCACCAAGCGCAGTTGCAACCAGAGGCTGCGCGCTAGGGGAGATCACAGAAACCGTTTCAGATTTGCGTGACCAGAAGGGGATTTCAAATGGCTCCATCCGAGCCCGGTCAAAGCCAAGCTCTTTCAGCTCAACCATCGCCCAGTCACGGGCACGGGCTTCCGATTCCGATCCGGCAAGGCGTTGGCCAATCTCGGTGGTTAGGTCCTCAACGAAGCGCAAACCAACTTCATCTTTAAGACCCTGTTGGATCAAAACTTTAGCCGTACTTTCAATCTCTGCGTCTAGCGGGGCTGCCTCCTGAGACACTGCAGCACCGCTAAGTGTGCTTGCGGCCAAACTCGCAGCAATTACGCGCTTAAACATGATGAATCTCTCCCGTCTTCACTGGAGAGACTACGGTATTTTATATCGCCGTCCAGATTAGTGCCGCATCAAACCGCCACGGCGTCAATGCGGGCGGTGGCCTGCTCAATCTTTTGATCGCCCCCTGCCATCAATTGATCTGCCGCGATCACTTCAACGTCCTTTATACCAATGAACCCGAGCACATGGCGGATATAGGGCGTGGCAAAGTCTATGTCCGAACCAGATTGCGTGCCTCCGGAGGTGATCACGAGATAGGCCTTCTTGCCTTCTAACAGCCCAACAGGACCAGCCTCACTATAGCGAAAGGTACGCCGCGCCCGGGCGACCAGATCGATCCAGGCTTTCAACGCGGCTGGAATGCCGAAATTATAAATCGGCACGCCAAGGATGAGTGTATCGGCGGCTTCAAGCTCACCGATGAGTGTATCAGACAAGCTCAAGACATCTGTCTGCTCCGGGGTTCGAGCCTCATCCGGTGTAAAATTCGCACCAACCCAATCTTCTGTGAGGATTGGAAGTGGCTCTTGCCCGACATCGCGCTGAATAAGTCTGGTGCGCTCGTCTGAGAGCTTCGCGACGAGCTTGTCTGTTAGAGCTCTTGAGATCGATTCCTCAATTCGGGCCGAGGCGTCTATTTGTAAAATCGTATGGGCCAAGTCACCCTCCTTGCTGTTTCAACACAAACAAGAATGGTGTCTTGGCCCTGAAGTGGGCAGGTATCTTTCCTGCCAAACAGTTATTCCATAATCGAATGGATGCTAGTCGTCTTCGGTCGGAACACCCTGATTCAGCAGAGCAACGAGCTGCGGAATGCCTTCCGTTGGCGGGCGATCTTTATAGCCCTCTTCTCTCTGGATGCCGACGATTTTGCCGTCGGCTGCAATATAGACGATGGCCGGGTGCGGGATGCCATCAAAACGGCTCCCCGCTGTCACGTCTTCATTGCGCAGGCCAAAGGCATCAATCATCGCCGAGTCTGTATCGGAGAGAAGCGTATAGGTCAGACGATTATCTTCGCCGTAAGCATCCAGTATTTCTGGGCTATCGTAGGTGATCAAGCTGAGCGGCCAGCCGTCAGCCTCCAACTGATCAGCAACTGTTTGCAATTCATTGGCCTGCTTGGTGCAGAACGGGCACCAGTCGAGTGAACGACTGAAAACAATAACAGCGCCGCCTGTGCCTGAAATATCGGCCAAGGTGACAGGGATATTATCGCGTGTGACAGCCGCAAAGTCTGGAGCCATAGTCCCGACTTCGGGGCAAAGTAGTTTAGCCGCTTCATCAGCCGACATCGTCTCGGCGGTGGCAAGCGGCAGGGTCATCGCAAGCGCTGTTGCAGCAATAAGGGTGCGGATCATGGTCTAGCTTTCTGTGATCAACTGATGGGGCTATCTTACAAAGCTATGATCACCCTGAATAGGGCGCTCACACCTCTGTGATGCGGGTTTGATCGGCGGCCTTTGCTTGGAGTTATCCTATCTATTTAACCGAACTCTCAGGAATATCGTCTATAGCGCTCTTATGGATCGTCGGTTCTCATTGTATTTGGATGTGCTTCGTATCTTGGGCGCAGTCATGGTGCTGTTTGCCCATTGGAGCTTTCCCCGGTTCACGGGCGCGGACCATTCATGGATGCGCCAGCATGATCTCGGTGGCGATGGCGTGGTCATCTTTTTCGTCCTGTCCGGGCTGTTGATCGCCTTCACAGCAGATAAGCGCCGCGGCGAGGGACCCGCTTTGTTTGCGGCGGACCGT
>CAZGVG010000158.1:0-4812 GCA_964528975.1 uncultured Hyphomonas sp. | reverse complement strand
CATCCTCGCCAGCTGGCAGCGGCACAAACCCGAGAAAGTCATTATTGTAGCCAAACTGTTGCAGCTGCTTGGCTTCACTTTGTGTCATCGGGTCAAATTCAGGACTGCCCTCAAACAAGCCGTCGCCCCAGCGGATGACAAGGTCGGTCGTGTAGCCATCTGGAACATGGTGGGTTTCGTCCAGGCCACGCTTAATCTCGTCAAAAGCAAAGACCGGCGCGTCAGTTTGGGATGTGCTTCCCACTATGTCACCATTGGCGCATCCGGTCATCAGCACCGTGCTGGAGGCCGCGAGGCCGCCAAGGAACCCACGCCTGCTCATCCGGGCATCGATAATCTCTGAAATGGTCTGAACGCCGCGCGCAATCCGCGGGTTTGAGGTCTGGTTTTCTGAATGATCCACAGCCAAGCTCCGATATCTGTAAGGCTTCGCCAATACGAACCCCGTGTAACAGTTTTAGGACCTTTGTGCGGATTTCGCATGCGGCCTTATGATGCAAGGTCCTGTTTGCGCCAGACCGGGAACGGATCTTCAACGTTTACGGTCTCGATATTTGTGCCCTCTGGCATGAGGGCCGCATCAAGCCGGGATTGAAGCTGCGGCCAGTCAATGCCAGCACCGATAAAGACCAGCTCCTGGCGGCGATCGCCCCAAGGCTCTTCCCAATTAGCTTTGAGATAATCACGCAAAGCTGCGCTCTCAGGCCACCGCTCTTGCGGAACGGAGGCCCACCATGTGCCGAGCGGTGTGACGCCGGAAAGCGCCCCCGCCAGCGAATATTCTGCAAGCCATTCCGGACGACTCGCGACCCAGAAATGGCCTTTTGCACGAATAACGCCGGGCATCTCACCATTTAGAATATCGTGTATGGCTTGAGGGTTAAATGGCCTACGTGCGCGGTAGACATGCGAGGTGACACCATATTCCTCTGATTCCGGGACATGATCTTCAAACCCGTAAAGCTCTTTTGCCCACATTGGATGGGTTTCAGCTTTCTCAAAATCAAACAGGCCTGTATCGAAGATCTTGTCTGAAGGAACATCCGAATAGTTTGCCTCAACAATCTGCGTGTCGGCGTTCAGGCTGCGAATAATCTTGCGTGCAGCGTCAACTTGCTGAGGCGTGGCATCGTCGACTTTGTTGAGGACGACGACATCTGCAAACTCGATCTGGTCGGTCAGAAGATGGACCAATGTACGCTCATCCTCCTCGCCCATAACTTCGCCGCGATCTTTGAGGAAATCATGGCTGGAATAGTCTTTCAGCAAGTTCACAGCGTCGACGACTGTGACCATTGTATCAATGCGCGCCACGTCTGAGAGGCTCGCGCCATGCTCATCGCGAAAGTCAAAAGTTGCAGCGACAGGCAGCGGTTCAGAAACGCCAGTCGACTCGATCAGCAAATAGTCAAACCGTCCTTCTTCAGACAGCCGTCTGACCTCTTCGAGCAGATCGTCGCGCAGGGTACAGCAGATGCAGCCATTAGACATTTCGACCAGCGTCTCATCGGTTCGGCTAAGCTCAGCGCCCGCTCTGACAAGATCAGCGTCAATGTTGACCTCAGACATGTCATTAACGATTACCGCAACCCGCCGCCCCTCACGATTGTTGAGGACACGATTGAGCAGGGTTGTTTTGCCGGCTCCAAGAAACCCCGACAATACAGTCACAGGCAGGCGCTTAGTCTCATCGGAGTGCAATTGGGTCATGTTTATAGATCACCTTGAGCAGAGGTTAGAAGTGTCGCGGTCCGCATAGCATGCAGAAAAATGTTATACCATCACAATTCATGAATCCAGAAATTTTGCACTCTGCATGCAGTGCCTGATGCGACAACAGGTCATGCAGTGATGGAAATCGAGTATGTCCGATGCCCATTCAAGTAAGCAAAAGCGCTCAACCAAATTCAGTCGCTAGACTATGAATTCAGTTGAACGCTTAAGTGTTCAGATTGTGAGGCTGGATTTACCCAATATCCCAATCTTGCTGGTTGAGGCTGTCATCATGGGCGTTCAAGTCACCCATAGTGTCATGCAGGCTGCTTGCAGCTGGTCCCGCAGTGCCATTGTCGAGCGTGAGATCGCCGTTCATTATTGGCAGCCAATCCCAAGTCGTAGCATTTGGCGCCATGCTCGTATCCGTCACAATCGTGAACTCTTCGAGTATGATGGTGGCGAGACTGCCGCTACCAATATCATAATCCTTGACTGGCATACTGATCTCAGCGGCTGCATCTTTGGAGGTCGTTCCCTCTTCAGTATAGTCCTTGATCGGCATATTGAGCTCAAACGGAGCGCTCTTGGACGAAAGACTAGAGGCTTCAATAGATACCGCCTGCGCGATTGGAGCAGCGTCAGCATAGATGATCGACGCTTGCACATCAGCGGCACTAAACTCGCCCAAATCAACCCTGACCTGGAAGTCATCCGAGCCGAAGCCCTCAATGATCTTCAGAACTGCGCCGCCGCTAACGGTGCGGAATTCAATGTCAGCCTCACTGAGGCCAAGCGCAGACAAATCAATCACGTCGCCCGGCTGCCAGTTTGCGATCACATCAATAGCACTGGTCTGGGACGTCTCTGGCGCGAAAGCAAAGCGATCATTTGCATCTGTGCCGGTTAGGGTCTCCTTACCGACGCTAGCAGCGATCGTATTGAACGCAGACGGGTCGGTGACATTGATGTTCACAGTTGCTTGTGAGCTCAGCCCGGTACTGTCAGTTACAGTGTAGACGAAGCTATCGGTGCCAACGAAATCTGTGTCCGGCGTATACTCAATCTGTCCATTGCCAAGATCAACAACCGCGCCATTGGCCGGGTCGCTTGTTGCAGTAACAGAGAACGTGTCGCCATTTGCATCGCTATCATTGGCCAGCACATCTACTGTGACGGCGGTATTAAGCTCAAGCTGCGCGCTATCGTCGACAGCTTCAGGAGCCGCTGGTGGCGGCGGCGGAGGAGGTGGCGGCGGCGTTATATCGCCGTCATCATAAACCACAGAGGCCAGAACCTCTTCCTGACTATAGCCGTTCAGATCAACTCTCAGTTGGAAATCGCCAGAGTCAAAGCCTTCAATCAGTTTGAGGGTTGAGCCGCCTGAAACCGCACGGATTTCAATATCATCGGCCGTCAGGCCAAGACCCGAAAGGTCGATCACGTCACCTGGCTGCCATCCGGCAATGGTGTCGATCTTGCCTTTGAGAGACGTCCCCGGAGCGATGACAAACAAATCGGCTGCCTCGGTTCCGTCAAGGGTCTCAACCGACTCAGTGGCTTCAATGACATTAAACGTGTTTGGATCGTCAATTTCTTCATCCACGGTGACATTGACCGTTGCCTGTGTGGTCAGACCATCTGGATCGGCCACGGTGTAGGTGAAGCTGTCTGCGCCGAAGAAGTCTGCGTTCGGTGTGTATTCCAGAACGCCGCCTCCTAGATCAGCAACAGAACCGTTCGCCCCTTGTCCGAAGGCACTGACGGTTAGCGTATCGCCCTCAGGGTCGGTGTCATTGGTCAGGACATTGACGCTGGCGGCAACGCCCTCGTCAGTGGTTAGCGTATCATCTGTTGGCGTTGGCGCTGTGTTTGGCGCCTCGGCGAGCCCTAGTCTTAGGGTCGTGCCTGTAGCTTCCAAGATTGTCACACCATTTGCAGCTCCGGCGATCGTCATTGATGACGTACTCAAACCGTCGCCAGTTGGGTCTAATACCAGGACCGTATTGCCATTCTCAATGATCATTCGAAGTTCATTAGGCGTGTTGGAAAACGCATCTGTGCCAATAAATGTCACTGCAGAAGAGGCTGAATCAGCAGCAAATAGAATCGAGTCTTCACTGCTAAGATCGGTGATGAGGTCACCTTGCATTTCATCTGCCAAGTTACTTGTGGCCGCATATAAAAAGACATCCGCACCGAGACCCCCAGTCAAGGTGTCTGCGCCGTTATCGCCTTGAAGCGTATCGTTGCCATCTCGACCATCAAGCATGTCATCGCCATCTTGTCCGACAAGAACATTATCTTCCGCGTCTCCCAAAAGCGTGTCGCTTGAAAGCGTACCACGCAGGTTTTCAATACCTACTAGATCAGTGGTATCACCAAAGCCATCATCAAGAATTTGGCCTTGTTCAAGGTCAATAACAGCACCGACGCCTCGGACCATCAAGTCAAGCGCCCCATTCTCATCTGCATCGGTATCAAGTATAAATCGATCCAGGATGTTAAGCATATCAATGCCCTCACCGCCATCGATGCTATCGGCCGCAAACTCAACTGAAATGAAATCATCGCCACCATTCGTAGCAATGATATCAGCGCCTCCGCCACGCAATAAAAACTCTTCCGAATCATTAGACCCAGAGAACGTATCTGCGAAGGAAGACAGGACGAAAACGCGCTCGACATTTGAAACTGAGTCAGTGTTGCCAAACCCATCATTCTCAATCGCACCTGCTTCAAGATTTACGCTGACCGCTTCGGTAACAGCGAACGCATCAAAATCCTCGCCGATCGGCGCCAAGCCAATATTCAGAATGTCCTGTCCGTCAAGACCATCAATAATATCCCGGACAGGGGTGCCATAGAGGCTGTCATCTTGATCCGTGCCCGTAACGGTATTGGTCTGTGTGACATTGACTGAAACAGAAGCCTCCGTCGTCAAGCCATCCGGGTCGGCCACGGTGTAGGTGAAGCTGTCAGTGCCGAAGAAGTCTGCATCTGGTGTATATTCCAGAACGCCGCCGCCGAGATCAGCAACAGAGCCATTTGCACCTTGTCCGAAGGCACTGAGGGATAGCGCATCGCCTTCAGGGTCAG
>CAZGVG010000157.1:0-4832 GCA_964528975.1 uncultured Hyphomonas sp. | reverse complement strand
TTCAGAATGCGTTTGTTGATCAGAAGGTACCAGCGTCCATCGCCATAGGGCACGAAGGCGCCGTCCACAGGAAAGTCATTCACCTCTGCCGAAACGCGTAGCCTCGGATACTTTTTGAGCGGGAGTTCAGAAGCAATATCTTCTGGAACGAAAATGATGTGGTAAATCATCCGGCCATAATCATGGCGGTCGATCTCGCCTATAAATTCGTGCGTAAAGAAACTCATGTCAAAAACATAGTCAGGCCTGGCGTAGCGACAAGCTTATTTCCGAGCAGGGGCTTAGGGTGTATCTTGGGGCGCCTGATTAGCGCTGCAGATCGCGTATGGCCTTTGAATATAGAAGTTGGTGATTTGCACTGGCATCAGACCATGATCGGGGCAGGCTGTGCGGAGTGTCTCTATGATCCAAAATCGCTTGGCGAACTTGTTTTGCGCACACCTCAGGGGGGATACGGCCAATCCCTGTTCCCAAGCCTGGCACCGCTACTGACTTTACTATTGAGGAGATTTGCTGGCTCGCTGGAAAAGCCCCGCGCCTGATCAATAAAATAATCGCACGCATTGCCAAATACGGACTAATCGTTTCTGGCCCCAGTATCATGGGTACGCGCATGGTTGGCGCTGCAATCAGATAGCGCGGAGTATCGTGTCCTGTTTCAACAATCAGAGCATCGCCGACCAAAAGCTCGCCGTGCTTTTGGTATAATATCGCTTCACGAACACGGCTTTGTATTTCGTCCCCAAAATGCTCGCAGTACAGAGCGTCAATACCCCCGTCCATAAACCCATAGCTGTTCGCGGGGCTGACATACGCATCTGCCGTCACATCAAGGATAGAGCCGTGGATAATCTCTAAATCGCTTATACCGGTGCAATACTGCTCGAATGCCTCAAAAAGCGGAAGCTCATATGCAACGAGTTTGATTTTCATACTTCGGAAGGTGCGTCAGTTGTTGATGGCTTCGCCTTACCGCGCCCCTTTAGCCATTCTGCGCGTTCTTCGAGTTTGATCAGTTCAGCATCAAGCGCGGCCATGGTGCGGGTCATGTCGGGGCTGGTTTCCTGTTTCCAGGCGCGTTCAGCCTGCGCGATGGCCCAGGCGAGGCCTGTGAGGAGCACGCCTCTTGGCAAGCCATCTGATTTGTCGAGGCCAGAGCAGGCGAGCGCCCATTTAGCTGTCTCGGCGCGGGCTTTGATCCGCTGCGCGAGGCCAGACAGCGAGCGGTCACGCCAGCGCAGGTATGACATCGCGCCATCGCGAACCTCTTCCATCGCTTCGAACCGCATCATGATGACATCAAACAGGCGCGTACGGGGCGTTTCATCTTCCTCGAAAGAGCCCTCGCTCATGCCCGCATCGAACACAGCTTCAACCGCGTGCGAGAGATCGCTCTTATCAGCGACGCCGTGAAAGTCTTTTAGGCTGAGGCCAGCTTCGGCAGCGATTGCAGAGAGGGTGAGGTCGCCCCATTTTCCGGTTTCGGCCAGTTTGAAAGCCGCGTGAACGCCTTTATTGATGGTCTCGCTGCGGGTCATTTGGTCTCCTTGGCCAGAGCCTGATCGCGCGCGATAGCCGCGCCAATGGCCTCTACAAAGATAGATGGCATGGCTTTGTCTTCCATCAAGACTTCCAGCGCTGCCTGCGTCACTCCGTTCGGGGAGGTAACATTGCGGCGGAGGGTGGCGGCATCTTCTGATGAGCCTTCCATCAGCGCGCCTGCGCCCTCAACTGTTTTACGGGCAAGCCGCATGGCGGTATCGGCGTCGAGGCCGTGCGCGACGCCTGCCGCCGCCATCACCTCAGCCAGCAGAAATCCGTAGGCTGGCCCGCACCCCGACACCGCCATTGCGGCGGGTAGAAGCGCCTCGGAGATCGGGCCTTCAACTGCGCCGAGCGGGGCCAATAAGGCGCGAAAGCTGTCCTCTATGGATTTCGGGGTACCCTCTTTAAGGGTCAGGATCGTCACGCCTTTGCCAACAAGACCGGGCGTATTGGGCATCGCGCGCGCAACATTTGGCGTGCCAAGCTTGGCCTCGAGTGTTGCAAGCGCCACCCCTGCCATAACTGAAAGGACCTGAGTTTCTGGTCCAATCCAGGTTTTGATCTCGTCGATAACCGTGCCAAAGACTTGCGGTTTAACCGCGATCAGCAAGATACCCGCGGGCGCTGCAACTGGGTTCAAGCGAACTTGTCCGGTCTCGCTCCAGTCTTGAACGAGAGCTGAAGGGCGCGGTGCGATAATGTCAATTGCGCCTGCGCGCCCGGTTTTGATCCAGCCCGCCGCCATGGCAGAACCCATACGGCCAGCGCCGAAGAGGGTGAGTGTGTCTTGCATTTGATCTCTCCTAAGCGAGCCTTGCCGCAAATAGGAGGCCGTTTTATCCGTTCAAGCGTTGATCGCTTGCCTCAGGCTTCGCCAGCGGTTTCAAACAGCGCTGCTTCAAGTGCCTCTTGCGGGGTTTTCCCGGCCCAGATCACGAAATTGAAGGCGGGTACGAACATGTTTACCGCATCCAGCCCTGCAGCCAAAACCGCGCGCACTTCACCAGCATCAGGCTCGACACGTTCCAGCATCGGCAAAGCGTGGCGATAGATGATCACGCCCTCATCGGCCCAATAATCAAAGTGGCCGAGCCAGAGCCGTTCATTGGCCATCATGACCAGTTCGGCAATTGCCGCGCGACGGGCAGTCGTTGGTTTAACGTCAAGCGTGATGGAGAAATGCAGGGCCGGCGGTTCCTGACGGTTGGCAAACATGCCGCCCATATCGCCCCAGCGTGTGGCTGCGATACATTGCAACGTTGCGTCTTCCTCATCGCGTTGAAAGTCCCATCCGGCTTCTGTCAGACAGCTTTCAACAAGCTCGATCGGATCGATCTCAGTGGTTTCGGTGTTTTCTACGGTCAGGCTCATGTCTGATACCCCCTCCGAATCAGCGAGGCGATAGCGCCTCGAATACAGAGGCTAACATGCCCGAGGGTTGGTGCAAGAGTCTTGGTTAAAAAGCAGTCAGCATAAAGGAAGTGGTGGAATTCAGTTAAGCTTTACCCGGTTTACGGCCTTCAATCAGGTCTTGCTTGGTTATGATCGCGTCGATCAGGACCCTCATGACCAGTTTTATACGCGGTGTTGTGTGCAGATCAGGATGTGTAAGGACCCAGATATCCTGTAATGGCCGCGGAACGGTTCCGGGCACGCGTATCAAAGCAGGGTTGAGGTCATCCATGTAGCAGGCCCCGCTGGTCATACCGTATCCCGCTTCGGCCATGCGGTGACGCATCGTGGCATCCTCAATCGCAATTCCCACCGGCACATTAGGAAGCGGCGAGTGCGCGATCCATTCCGGGGTTTTCTGCATACTCTTTGATGCAATCCAGATGCGATCTTGGGGCGGGGTTTTGTCAAGATAATCAACTGCGCAGTAATGAGCGACGTAGAAGGGAAACAAGCGGCGCCCAACCAGATGATCCGGCGGTGTTTGGGTCGCGCGTACAACAATATCCGCTTCAGAGCGATCGAGATCCGCAAAACTATAGGTGGATTTTATAGTGAGTTGAATATCGGGATATTCAGTTCGGAACCGGGCAAAGTCATCAAGCAGTAAATATTGTCCAAAGGCGTCTGGGATAGAGAGCATCACATGACCGGAGATAAATTGATCTCCGGCTCTTGCCCTGCGTTCGGCTTTTAGCGATGCCGATTCCATCTCTTCAGCGGCTTCGACCATTGCTTTTCCGCGTGCAGTGATACGGTATCCGCCAGAGATTTTATCAAACAGACCTGGGTCAAGGTTGGCCAGCCGGCGCGAAACGGTCGAATGATTGACACCGAGCGCAGAGGCGGCGGCGCGCAGCGTGCCTTCGCGGTGAAGCGCGAGAATTAGTCGATAATCATCCCAAATCATATGGTGCATATACGCACCAAGTAGTCGCTGAATCAATCCAAGACATTCGTAACATGCACCAATATGAGGGAGCCTTATCAATTGGAGACGTTTTACATGAGACTTACGATCACTTTACCACTTCTCGTCCTAGGCTTTGCGCTTGGCGCTTGTGCCTCATCCCCCACTGCAGTCAGCAGCCAACCAGAGGCCGTTGCATCTAAGGCCAAGCCTGTGACGCTGTCTTATGAGGCGGGTGAGGTTCTGTCTTATATTCTGGTGACCAGTAAGGATACTGAAGCGGCAAAGGCAGCGCGGAAAACCTATTACGAGACAGCCTTCCCGCTTGCGGATGGGTTTGGTCTTAAGCGCGACTTGAACCTCACTGTTCCAACTCAACTTGTCGGAAAGTATAAAGCCGACAGCATGGCGATCTTTTCCTATCCGGATGCTGCATCATCATCAGGTCTTGATGCGCATCCTGAATGGCCTGAGATTAAAGCGCTTCGCCCACAGGCATGGGACGAGCTCGCAATCTTTACAAAAGAACTTGAAAGGCCACTGACGATCAATTTTGATCCAGACAAGCTATACACGCTTGCGGTTGCCGAAATTAAGTCCGACGCGCCTGAGGACTATAATAAATACATGAAGGGGATCGAACCTGGCCTGAACGAAATGGGTGGTCGGTTTATCTACCGTATGATCAATCCAAATGTTGAAGCGCACCGCCACACATATGATCCGCAAGTTCAGGTGACGATGGTGGAATGGGACACGGCTGAAGCGCTGGCCGGGTTTACGAAATCGCCCGGGTATAAAGCCAACTCGAAATATTTCCTGTCGGGTGTAAGCGGCTTCTCATTCTTTCAGATTGCGCCTGTGGTTTCGACTCCAACATAGGCAGCGATGAGAGGCAGGCCGGGTTTACTCCAGTCGGGCCTGC
>CAZGVG010000156.1:0-4850 GCA_964528975.1 uncultured Hyphomonas sp. | reverse complement strand
GTGTCCGTCGTCGCCAGCGCCTCGTCCAATGTCCGGCGCTCTTCCATCACCGTCATCAAAAGCTGCGCAGCGGCGAGGCGCGCATAGGCGCCGCTCAAAGCTTCAACTCAAATATCATACAACTCACGCCTCTAGCCCCAGGGTCCAACCGCGCGGCGCGGAGCCACCGAATCCGGCTGAATGCCCATTTCGGCAGCCAGGCGGTGCAGCGCCTCAATCCGGTTCTGGGTCGCTGGATGGGTCGAAAACAGGCTATCGCCTTTACGCCCTGCCAGCGGGTTCATGATATACATATGCGCCATTGCCGGGTTTGCCTCTGCCTTGCGGTTTACGGTTGCCCGCGCGCCTCTATCAATCTTTTGCAGGGCCGAAGCAAGCCAGTAAGGATTGCCGCAAATCTCTGCGCCGCGTTTATCAGCTTCATATTCGCGGGATCGGCTGATGGCCATCTGCACAAGACCGGCCGCCATCGGTGCAAATATCATGATCAGTATGCCAGAAATCATCCCGCCGCGTTCCCGGTTGGAAAAGAACAGCGCAAAGTTTGCCAGCATGCCAATCGCGCCCGCAATTGTCGCTGTAACTGTCATGGTCAGCGTATCGCGGTTTTGCACATGCGCCAGCTCATGCGCCATCACGCCTGCGGTCTCCTCACGTGACAGCATATTGAGCAAGCCCGTAGACGCCGCCACAGCTGCATGTTTCGGGTCGCGCCCAGTTGCAAAGGCGTTCGGCTGCTGGGTCTCAATAATGTAGATTTTCGGATCAGGCATTCCGGCAGATCGCGCCAGCGCTTTCGTGTCTCCAACAAAAGTGCGCACAACTGGGCTTCGATCGTCTTCGCTCACTTCGCGCGCGCCCTGCATCCGCAAGACAATCTTGTCTGAATTCCAATAAGCAAAAAGGTTCATCCCGCCCGCAACGACAAAGGCAAGTCCCATCCCAATCATGCCCCCAACCAGATAACCAACGCCCATGAACAAGGCAGTGAGTGCAGCCAATAGCGTGAAGGTCTTCATGGTGCCCATGTCAGGCGCTCCTTGATTGGATGAGTGCAAACTTTATGTCTTGGCATGGAACCTATATTTTTAAGTTAACAGATTCGGGAGTCCCATTAATGTCAGATGACAAAGATGTCACAAAACCTGACCTGTCCCCGGCCGCAAAACGCGCCCTCGCCGAAGCTGAGGCGCGCCGCGCAGAGCAAGAAGCCAAAGAAGCCGAATTAGAGAAAACCCGCACCCAGGAAAAAGGCGGCCCCAAAGAAGAGCGCGTGCGCTATGGCGACTGGGAAAAGGCTGGCCGCGCGGTAGATTTTTAAGATTTAATACGCAGCTCTGACAAAGAGCCTGCAATATCCTGATAAGCCGCATTCAACTGGGTGGCATCGTCCGCAGTAAAAGCGTTTTCTGGTGATGACGCACAATATTCCAGAACAGCCTGGCCTGCAGGCGGTGCTTGGAATGCAACCGTATAGATCTCAAGTTTGCCCTGAGCCTTGATCGCATCACACAAATCGCGAGCTTGCGTATCTGAGTCTCCTTGCTCCGATTTGAATTTCTCGTCAGAAAACTGGCCATCGCTCATCAGAATGATTGCCTTCTTGGTGTTCGATGTAGCAGCTGATGCTGGCGCAGAAGCGGCTGGAAAAACCGACGCCCAGTCTTCTGTAATCAAGTACCAAGACCAAGCAACGCCCATATGACCTGCGGTCCCGTTTCTAGTTTTTAGCTTGCTAATATACTGCTTCAATTTGGTCCGGTCATTGGTCAGCGTGAGCGGGGCGATATTAGAACAGTTCGTCCCGGCTGTGCTCATGCCCTGCTTCTTGTTTGTGTTATCATTCGGGAAATAAGCATACCCTGCCGCGACAAAGGCCTCCGCATTCTTCGCGCTTGTCGCCGCATTATAGATCGGAGTTGTCGCGTTTGAGATGACTGATTTTGGCGCCCCTTTTCGCTTTGGCGCGGCGTCGCTGAACTTCTCATCGCCATAGCGCTCCCAAATACAGCTCGAATTGATGGTCTTGCTGATGGTGCGCGTTTTCACCGGGCCATAATATTCTTTGACATCGCGCCATTCCCAACGGCTGGTGCACTTGCGGTTTCCAGAGCTATGCTTCTTACAGATGCCATCTGCATTTTTCTTGGTACACGTACGACCCGTCGTCACGCAGCTTTTCTTCTTATACTTTTCGCGCCGCACAACGCGCTGCTCGCGATACTTATCTTGCGCAGTATATTTGCGACGCTTGGCCAGCCCAGTCACGTCTGAGAACAGGTCGCCCGCATTGACCATATCATCGTAAGCAACAAGCGCGATCCGCACGTCGGTATTCACCCCGCTTGCAGGCAGGATAGTATCGACCGCATTGGACGCCGCATCCTTGAGTGACTTCAGGCGGTTGGAGGTGTCCATTGATCCAGAAATATCGAACGTAAAAGCCACGTCCAAGGTGCCGATATCCCAAGCTGAGGCAGAGCTGACCCCAAACAACATTTCGTCAGGGCTAATCAAGCTGCCAAACGTGGTGCTACGTTTACAGTCCAAATTAGCTGTGATTTCTCTATTCGAATTGGTAAAAGCAACAGTTAGCGGGTCACATGAAATCGTCGGTTCCTGGCTAAGGGCCAGTTGAACCGCGTTTTTCATAATTGAGGTTGCCTCACCGACAGTTGCACTATTCTGGATGCTTCGCGCGCCTTTCAGCACACTCGCATCCAGGTGTTGCTGGACATAGTTCTTGCTGCTCATCACGCGCTGCGTGTCGATAGAGAGACCGATAACCGTAAAAATTGGAACCAGACACAATGCGAAAACGATCGCGACCTGGCCGCCATCAGTCGAGAGCTTGCGCGTATATCGTTTGAGAAACTGTCGCATCTGTGGTCCCCGATCCTTCGTTCGCAGAACCACCTGCAATCCAAATGCCAGATAGAGGAAATGTACTGTATATAATCGGTAACACTTCCCGCTTGCCCCTTCGTGACAGATTGAATGCGCCGCAAATCTATGTTCGGCTTGTTGCAGAGAACAACACACAGGAGCGTGAGCGATGGACCTTGGACTTAAAGGCAAAAAAGCCGTCATTCTTGGCGGCACGCGCGGGATCGGACTAGCCATCGCTGAAACACTGGCGTCTGAGGGGTCAGACGTCGCGATCTGCGCCCGTAATGCCGATCAGGTTGCTGAAACGGTTGAATCTCTGAAAGCCAAAGGTGTGCAGGTAACAGGGGGCTCAGTTGATGTGACAGACGGTCCCGCCCTTAAAACCTGGATCAAATCTGCGGGTGAAACCCTTGGCGGAATTGATATCCTGATCTCCAATGCAGGCGCGATGGCACAGGGCAATGACCCGGAGGCGTGGAAACAGAACTTCAATCTCGACATTCTTGGCGCCGTGAATGCGTTCGAAGCCGCCGAGCCATTCCTCGGCGAGGCCGCCGACACGCATGGTGATGCCGCCTTCATCATCATCGCCTCGATCTCAGCTGCGGTCGCCGATCAGGCGGGCTCCTACGGCCCGATCAAGGCCGCGCTAGTCCATATGGCCAAGGGTCTTGCCCGCCAGCACGCAAGGCGCGGCATCCGCACAAATGTGGTCTCTCCGGGCATGGTCTATTTTAAAGGCGGCGTCTGGCATCAGGTTGAGGAAAATATGCCAGACTTCTTCAAGAAGTCCGTCGCGCGCAACCCGACCGGGCGGCTTGCCACGCCGCAGGAGATCGCCAATTCAGCCGTTTTCCTCGCCAGCCCAGCCTCATCCTACACGACCGGATCAAACCTGATTGTTGATGGCACAATCAGCAACAGGGTGAATTTCTAAAAAGCTCAGATCTCGACAAATCCGGCTTGAATATCCTTGAGACGCGCCTGCCAGTGCTCGGCTGTTTCCCCGTCATCGGTGAGGCAAACGAGATAGCCCCCGCCGGTCTTCAGTTTGGCTTCAATATGCGGCCACATCAGCTCAGGTGACTTGGCTTCGCGCCACATGGTTGCGATTTTCGGGTCCATATAGCTTGGGCCGCCAAACCGATCCGGACGGGCTTTCGCCCCGTCCCAGATGTTTGAGTTCAAAAGTCCGGGGCACAGGATCGTTGTTGGTATGTCATCGCGGGCCATCTCGGCGCGAAGGGCTTCAGCGATCGCAAATGTGGCATGCTTGGTCGTCGCATAAAGCGGGAAATTCCCCTCAGGAGAGCGAAGCGAGGAAGAAGAAGCCGTGATACCAATATGCCGGAACCCTGTCGCCCCCTGCAAAAGCGGCGCGAAGGCTTGAGCCGTCCAGATGACCCCCATCGCATTGACCGAATAAGCCCATTCAACAAGGCGCTCACCCCCGCCAATGATGGGCGCGCCGACCCCAACCCCTGCATTAATCCAAAGCATATTGAGGGTGCCATGCCCGGCTTTAAGCTGCTCGGCAGCCTCAAAACTTGCTTCGCGATCACTGACATCAAAAACTAATGGAAAGGCGCGCGGGCCGATCTCTTTTGCGACCCGCTCCGCTGCCTCTTTACGAATGTCCTGCACCGCGACACGCCAGCCCAAACCGGCAATCTTCTTGGCCATCATCTCGCCGATGCCATCGCCAGCCCCTGTTACGAGGGCCAAACCATCATTGGGCAAGTCCATCCCGCGTCAGTCCTCTAAACGTCTAATTGCGGACAGATCAGGAATTTCTGGCCTGTCGTCTTGGCATTATACTTTGCCACGACATCGGCTTGCAGCGCCTCTGAGAGTGAAATCTCGTCAGTATAGGTGCTGGCAAAGGTCGTTTTCAGCTCATCGGCAACGCGCTTGCGCAGGCGCACGGCAACATCCATCCCGGCCTTGGCAAGATAGTTTGG
>CAZGVG010000155.1:0-4958 GCA_964528975.1 uncultured Hyphomonas sp. | reverse complement strand
GACAGGACTTTTTCCCGCTGACGGTCAACTATATGGAAAAATACTACGCCTCGGGCCGTATCCCAGGCGGGTTCTTCAAGCGCGAAGGCCGACCGACTGAAAAAGAGACGCTGACATCTCGTCTGATCGACCGTCCAATCCGTCCGCTTTTCGTGGACGGCTTCAAAAACGAAGTTCAGGTTGTTCTGACAGCTGTGTCTTATGACCTTGAGAACGATCCGGACATTATTGGCATGATTGGCGCCTCTGCGGCGCTCGTCCTGTCTGGCGCGCCTTTCAAAGGCCCAATCGGCGCTGCTCGCGTTGGCTATAAAGACGGCGCTTACGTGATCAACCCAACTGTTGATGAGCTACCTGAGTCTGAGCTTGATCTGGTCGTTGCCGGAACCACAGACGCCGTGATGATGGTGGAATCTGAAGCCAAAGAGCTTTCAGAAGACATCATGCTTGGCGCGGTTATGGCGGGCCACGAAGCGATGCAGCCTGTGATCGAAGCGATCATCAAGCTGGCAGAAGCCGCTGCCAAAGAACCATTCGAATTCGAAGCCGAAGATCTGTCAAAGGAACTCGCTGCGATCCAGAAGCTTGTTGGTAAGGACCTCTCCAAGGCTTACTCAATCACTGAGAAGCTAGAGCGTCAGGCCGCTGTGGGCGTCGCGCGTGAAAAGGCTGCCGCCAAACTGGTTGCGACTGAAGAGAATGAAGACGGTATGGACGCAAACGTGTTCAAGTCTGCGTTCAAAAAAGCTGAAGCGAAAGTCGTTCGCGGCGATGTCATCAAGACCGGTAAGCGGATTGACGGACGCGGCCTGGCCGATATTCGCCCGATTGAAGCTCAAGCTGGCTTCTTGCCTCGCACCCACGGTTCATCGCTGTTCACACGCGGTGAAACACAGGCGATTTGTGTCGCGACGCTCGGCACCTCTGACGATGAGCAATTCATTGACGGCTTGGACGGCACGAAGAAAGAGAAGTTCCTGCTTCACTATAACTTCCCGCCATATTCTGTTGGTGAAACCGGACGCATGGGGGGCACCAGCCGCCGCGAAACCGGACACGGTAAACTGGCTTGGCGTGCGCTGAAAGCGGTCCTGCCAGAGCATGAAGAGTTCCCATACACAATCCGTATGGTGTCAGAGATTACTGAGTCTAACGGCTCGTCTTCTATGGCAACAGTTTGCGGTTGTTCGCTGGCGATGATGGATGCGGGTGTGCCATTGAAGCGCGCTGTCTCTGGCATCGCGATGGGTCTAATCAAGGATGATGAGGGCATTGCTGTTCTATCTGACATCCTTGGTGACGAGGATCACCTCGGCGATATGGACTTCAAAGTGGCCGGAACTGAAGCGGGTCTCACCAGCCTTCAGATGGACATTAAGATCGCAGGCATCACGAAGGACATCATGGAAACTGCGCTCGAGCAGGCGAAAGCTGGCCGCGCGCATATTCTTGGCGAAATGGCCAAAGGTCTTGATGAGGTTCGCACAGAGCTGGCTGATAACGCTCCGCAGATGGAAATCATCAAAGTGCCTTCTGACAAGATCCGCGACGTAATCGGCTCAGGCGGTAAGGTGATCCGCGGGATCGTTGAAGAGTCAGGCGCGAAAGTGAACATCGATGATGATGGCACCGTGCAGGTCTCAGCAACTGATCGCGACAGCATCAATACGGCTCTGAAGATGATCAAAGAGATCGTTGCCGAGCCAGAAGTTGGCGAGATTTACGAAGGGAAGGTCGTTTCGATCAAGGACTTCGGCGCGTTCGTGAACTTCTTCGGCCCGAAAGATGGCCTGGTGCATGTGAGCCAAATGGCGAATGAGCGGATCGGTCACCCGAAAGATGTCGTCTCTGAAGGCCAGACCGTTTACGTCAAGCTCATGGGCTTCGATGATCGCGGTAAAGTTCGCCTATCGATGAAGAATGTCGATCAGGAAACAGGTAAAGAGGCCGACAGCGACGCTGACGAGTAAGCCTTCAAAGCTTCAAAATTTAGAGAATAAGGCAAGGTCGTCTCCCAAGGAGGCGGCCTTTCTTTTTCAGAATAATCCAAGAACCGCATATATTTAGTCCGGATCGTGTGCATATATAATCCGAATTCGGACTTACTGGCTTGACATATATTTGTCACAAAGCTTTATTGCTAGCTATGTTACGGAAATATGACGCCCTCAAATCCTCTTTGCTGCTTGCTCTTGCGGCTGCTGGAGGGGCTTTTTCACTGACAGCTTCGGCTGGTGAAACGGCCTGCACGCAAGCAGATGGCTATGCTACTAACCTTGCAGCTTATGTTACCGAAGCTTCAACCTGTGTTGGGACTTCTAAAGCGCTGCAATCATCGACCGAAGCCGAAATCCTTGACGCTATCAACGCTGAGCGGGCCACCGCTGGACTATCTGTCCTGAACCGGCGCACCTCTCTTGATCTGGCGGCGCAAGCGCATGCCTTGGATATGGCCGCCCGTATCTATGCCGACCATGTCGATCTTGAAGGCCGCGATCACCTGCACCGTATCCGTGCTTTTGATCGAACCATGCTGGTTGGCGCCTCTGGCTCCAACATCATGGTCAGTCACGCTTCAGAGACCGGCGCTGCCATTCACGCTCTGATCAAAGGTGACGAACTGAATGCTGCAAATATTATGCGCGACAGCTTTACCGATATCGGGATCGGTGTGGTTGAGGAAGCTGGCCAATATTACATCGTCCAGGTTTTTGCAGCCGCTGAGGGCAGTTTGAAAGAAGCGCTTCCGGTGAATACGGCTGGGACCGAGCCTTTGAAAGCCAAACTCCTGAACAAGGACCGGCATGTTGTTGCCTGGGGGCTGATCGATAGCGTGTCTCAAGAGACGCTGGCCAGCAGTAAAACGCCGCGCGTGCGTTTCAAGAATATTAAAGGTGCGCCGTCAGCTGGCCTGGATATTCTGGTCGCATCGCAAAGCGATACTTATGTTTTGAAAGGCCCTCTCTTTAGCGGCCGATAGCTTTCAAATCTTCCAAGATTTAATAAGGGCGCGACTGGCAAAAGCTGGTCGCGCTCTTTCTATATCTTATTTGCCCCACTCCATGCCGATATTCTTCTTCATCCAGTCGGAAAATGTCGAAGGCTTCTCAAGCGTCTGGGGATCAAGTGTTCCGTAAGCCACGAGCGGTCCGTCGCTCATTTCAAGCCGAACCCCGCTGATCTGATCCTGGTTCCAGTTCCAGGCGTTTGTCGATGGATCAATCAGCAGCATCGTGCGCTGTCCGCCATTGCCTTCAAGGTCGCGGCCAAAGACGAGGCCGTAGACTTTCTCGCGGCCCCAGATACCAGCAGATGAGGCTTGGATTTTACCATCAAGGCGCACCTCATCCCAAAACAAGCGCCGCCGCCATTGCAGGACGTGCATGCTTTCACCATTGACGATCTTGATATCAACCTGATGCAAACTCAGTCTGACGAGCTCTGCGCGCATATTCTTCATCCTTCTTATTATTGTTATTCGATATACATAGTGCTTATCGAATGTCAATAAAAAGACCTCCAAGCACGAGCTTGGAGGTCTTGTGCGTTCTGATCAGGCGCGCTCTTTATTCAGCGATTGCGGTGATGGTTGCAGTCCCGGAATTGCCTGTCGTAGATGTGTAGGCAGACGATGCGCCTACAACAGGCTCGGTTTGTTCAGCAAACGTTGCGCAGACATCGCCTTCTGGCGCTGCTGCGCAAAGGGTCATAGCCTCAGCGTCCCACGTGTAGGGCATTGTGACACCATTCATGGTTGCTGTTCCGGTTGCATCATCGAGCGTCACGGCGAGGGTTGTGCCATCATCTCCGGCAAACTCGATTGTCATCGTAACAGCAAAAGCGGGCGCCGCCAAAAAAGCGGCCGCAGCGGCCAGAATAAGGGTTTTCTTCATTTTCCATCTCCCAAAAAGATATAGCCGCCAGTCTTGTGCTGGCGGCTATGGAAATGGTTAACGGGCCTGAGACGGCCTGCCAATCAAAAATTTTCGATTATGACTCAGTCATCCGCAAGAAGCGGTTGCGCAAATCCTGATCGGTTTTGAAAACGCCGGTAAACTGGGTCGTGATTGTTGCCACATTCTTGTGGTGAACACCGCGGGTGGTCATGCATTGGTGCTTTGCATCAACCAGGATGGCGACACCTGCCGGGTTGAGTGCATCAGTGATGCAGTCCGCAATTTGGGCCGTCATGGTTTCCTGAGTTTGCAAACGCTTGCCAAAGATTTCAACAACGCGAGCGATTTTGGAAATCCCGACAACCGCATGGGTCGGCATATAAGCGACGTGCGCTTTGCCGAGGATTGGCACCATGTGATGCTCACAATGGCTTTCAACATCGATGTCTTTCAGCATGACAATATCATCATACCCCTGAACGTCTTCAAACGTACGTGAGAGTTCAGCGACTGGGTCCATGTCGTACCCAGCGAAAAACTCTTTATAAGCATTGGCCACACGTTTTGGTGTATCAATCAAGCCTTCCCGGCGCGGGTCATCCCCCGCCCAAGCCAGAAGCGTGCGTACGGCGTCCATCGCTTCTTCTTTACTGGGGCGTTTAATGTCGTCGCCGCGCATGATTGAGTCTTTCGGTGTAATAGCATCCATAGCCATAATTTCAGTCCTTAGTTCTGAGGGACGGAGGTCGAGCCGTGTCTCTTGAACCATTTAAGGGACTATAGACCTGGACTTAACGCCCGCCCGGAGTTGATACCCTCAGGGCGATGATAGGAACATAAGGGCAAACCCAGTATGTTTCCAGACTCTCTCTACGGTAGGGCACGGGAAGTGGATTTGATTTTTTTCGATATGAGTGAATCGGAGAAGGCAAGCAGGTGCGGCCCGTGCCTTTTCGAGGCCGGGTTATTTGGGGCGGTTTTGCAAAGCGCTAAAAGGCTTCGCCTTAGCTTTGCGGTAGCGGGTTCCGCGCCTGCCACTGCCGTGGCCTTCTTCGCTGAAAT
>CAZGVG010000154.1:0-5015 GCA_964528975.1 uncultured Hyphomonas sp. | reverse complement strand
AGCTGTTTCCTGCTCGGTATGTTGATTTACTACTGGCCAGCCAGTCGACGATTGGGGTGGCGCGGCGCGGCGATCGGGACAGTGTTGTTCCTTGTGTCCTCGCCAACATTCCTCGCGCCTTTGACGGTGAACATTGCTTTGGCGGGACTGCTTCTCGCAGCTGGCCTGCCAAAGACGGTCAATACGAAGGTCCAAAACATCCCAGACTATTCGTACGGGATTTACATCTGGCATTGCCCGGTCATGCAGGTCTTCATTTTCCTGAACCCCGAAATCGGTCCCATCGAGCTCTTGATTTTCAGCGCCCCAATCTTCATCGCCTTAGCGGCGGCCTCCTGGTACATCATTGAACGCCCAGCATTGAAGCTGAAAACCTGGACGCTTAGCTCCAGGAAAACGCGAGATGCGACCGCGGACTAGGCAGAGCCGGCGCAGCGCAAGCAGCCTTACTCTCCGGTCAAATTTGGCGCACGCTTTTCGCGGAAGGCATCAACCGCTTCTTTGCGGTCATCCATATAGTTTGAAACGCTTTCCCAGCCGACACTGGCATCCATCATTTGCGCCGCGAGCGCGCGCAGCGGGATATTGGTGACGGTCTTGGTCCAGCGCACGGCCCATTTCGGATTGCCTTGGAGCTTCGCCACGAGCTCTGCAACTTTCGCGTCAATCTGGTCGGTTGGCAGCGCATAATTGATCAGACCGAGGTCTTGCGCTTCTTTCGCCGTCAGCAGGTCGCCGGTCATCAGGAGCTCTTTGGCTTTCGCAAACCCGATCAGCTGCGGCCAGATCACGGCGCCGCCATCACCTGCAACGAGCCCAACTTTTACATGTGGATCGCCAATCAGAGCCCGCTCATCGGCAACGATCATATCGCACAGCAAAGCAATCGTCGCACCGAGCCCCGCTGCAGCGCCGTTCATGCGGCAGATCATCGGCTTTTCCATATCCAGGATCGATGAGACGATACGCTTGGCTTCCCAGGCAATGTCGCGGAATTTTCCAGGTTGGGAGATCTGCTCATCGAACCAATCAAAGTCGCCGCCAGCACAAAAGGCGCGGCCTTTGCCGGTGAGGATGATGATGTCGCTTTCGCTATCGCGCTGTAGATCAGAGAAGATCCGCCCGAGCTCTTCATGCATCGCGGCGTCGACGCCATTGACCGGATGATCCGAGGTTATGGCAGCGGTCAGGACCCTGTCATCGCGCTCAAACGTGAAGCGGGTATAGGTCTCGGTGGTGATATCGAATGAGCTGGACATGGTGGGGCCTCCTTTGGCGCCACCTTTGTGAGAAAAAGCGGGCTTTGAACAGCCCTGACCGCGCGGGACTAGCTCGACGGCGGAAAGTCTAGGTCGCGCTGGCGACGTTGCACTTCACCGTTCAGCTGTCCGCATTTGATTGGGTCAACCTTGCTATCATGCGCGTTTAACTCGACCGCCATGTCGGCAAAAACGTCTTTCACATCATTCTGCATGCTGCCGGTCAGGATATAGGCAGAGGATTCCAAGCCGTTCATCTTTGCGAGCTTCTCCGTATTGTCGAACAGATCGCTCCACGCAGTGTACGCGGCTTGGTTTCGGTTGGTGTAGGTGTCCAGTGCGATGTTGACCCGGCTTTCAGGTGGCGCACAGTTGCGCAGTTCGGCTTGGGTATTTCGAAACTTGCGCATTTCCGACAGGCGCAGCTTTTTCAAGTCGGACGTTTTGTAAGTCTTCGCTTTAGCCGGTTCGGCTGGCGTGGTCTCGGAAACGGATGCCATTTGTATCGCCTGCGGACCGGAGTCGCGCGGCAAAACCATGTATCCAATCACTGCGCCAATGGCCAATACGGATACCAGCAGAAATACAAACAAAGCTTGTCCCGAATTGGGCTCTTCTCGCTGAGAAAGCAGTTCCTCGCGAATATCATCAAAGTCAGACGCCATCGGCTTAATCCCCTTATTTTTGAAAGGAGATTAGTCGCAACTGATTGAAATAGGGCGCAGCCACCCCTTTGAATCCGGGCGCTGAGATTAATGCATTGGTAAGCGCCCCGGGAGATTGCTTCCGCGCTCGCTATGCGGATATGAAACTATGCTTCTGCACCCACCTGCACTACGCGGCGACCAAAATTTTCGCCTCGGAATAGGCCGCAAAACGCTTCAGGCATTTTTTCAATGCCCTCAAACCGCTCTTCTTTGAGCTTCAGACCGCCTGTGCCGATCAATCCCGCCATTTCATTCAGAGCAGTCGGAAACTCGCGCGCAAAATCAAACACGACCAGGCCCTGCATCAACACGCGATGGGTGATGAATGGCTTGGTGTTGTATATGCCGGGCGTTTCTTCCGGGGTCAGATTGTAATCCGCGACCTGGCCTGAAATACAGATCCGCCCATTCAGCCGCATCTTCGGGAGCACACGGTTGACCATCTCGTTCCCGACATTGTCGAACAGAACATCAATCCCATCCGGCATAGCGTCTGAGATTGCGGCATCGAGATCGGGTGAGGTCTTGTAATTGATCGCGTGGTCAAAGCCGGCTTCCTCAACCAGCCATTGGCATTTGGTGTCGCTGCCTGCGATCCCGACCACTTGCGCCGCGCCGCCTGCTTTCGCCAGCTGCCCAGCGGTCGCGCCGACGGGTCCCGCCGCAGAGGTGACCAGGACCCGGTCGCCCTCAGCGAATTTCGCAACAGATTTCAGGCCAAACCAAGCGGTCAGGCCAGGCACGCCCAGAACGCCGATCCAGAGCGATAGAGGAAGCGGTACGCCGTCGGGAACCGTGCCGATGAAGCCTTTGCCAGACTGGATCGTGTGCGTGCGCCAGCCGCCCGCGCAAAACACTTTGGTGCCAACTGGGAAGCGTTCATTCTCAGAGGCATCAACTATCCCGACGCTGAACCCGTCAATCGGTTTGCCAAGAGGCAAAGCGGCCGCATAGCTGTCACCGCCGGAAAGCCGGGATCGCGTGCCTGGGTCAACTGAATTCCAGATATGCCGGACCCGGAACTGGCCTTCATTTGGAACAGGTAGATCCTTCGTGACCACGTCAAAATCTTCAAGCTTCGGTGCGCCCTGGCAATATTGTGTCAGAACGATTTGTTGCATTTGGTCGCTCACGTAAGGCCCTCCAATGGCTGTTGCGATCTTGGAGCATTTTCAGCCGCGAAAGACCACCCGGAACGTTGCGGCATGTGTCTTGCTTCAGCGAAGCTAACGTCAAACTCCAGTTGTTCTCAGGAGCATGTTTCCTTATGTGGGGCAAAACAAATATCCATCAGAATTGGGCTAATTCAGTGACCTCCCTAACCCATCTCGATCGGCTTGAAGCCGAGGCGATTCATATCATGCGTGAAGTGGCCTCGGTCGCTGAAAACCCCGTCATGCTTTACTCCGTCGGCAAGGACAGCGCTGTGATGCTGCACTTGGCGATGAAGGCGTTCTACCCAAGCGTACCGCCATTCCCATTGATGCATGTCGATACGACCTGGAAGTTTAGCGAAATGATCGCCTTCCGGGACCGTAAAGCGGCAGAGCTTGGTATGGAGCTGATCGTGCATTCCAATCAGGAAGGCATTGATGCGGGCATTGGCCCGTTCACGCACGGCTCGTCCAAGCATACTGACATTATGAAAACGCAGGCCCTGAAACAGGCGCTGGATAAGCACAAGTTCGATGTCGCTTTCGGCGGCGCACGCCGCGATGAAGAAAAGTCTCGCGCCAAGGAGCGCGTGTTCTCGTTCCGGACGGCTGAGCATCGCTGGGACCCTAAAAACCAGCGTCCTGAGCTGTGGAACCTTTATAATGCGCGGATCAATCCCGGTGAGAGCATTCGCTGTTTCCCGATCTCAAATTGGACTGAGCTTGATATCTGGCAGTATATCCGCCGCGAGCAGATTGAGATTGTCCCGCTTTATTACGCGGCCAAGCGTCCTGTCGTTGAATGGGAAGGCGCTCAGATCATGCTTGATGATGATCGCGTGCCGCCAGAGATTGCCAAGACGGCCGTTGAAAAATTCGTCCGCTTCCGGACCCTGGGCTGTTACCCGCTGACCGGCGCCGTCGAAAGCACCGCTGCGACGCTGGAAGACATCATCCAGGAAATGCTCCTAACCACCTCCTCAGAGCGCCAAGGCCGGACGATTGACCGCGATCAGGCCGCGTCGATGGAGAAAAAGAAACAAGAGGGCTATTTCTAATGTCCCATATCGATTCCCTGATCTCTGAAGACATCACCGCCTATCTCGAAGGCCATGAGAACAAATCCCTGCTGCGCTTCATTACTTGCGGCAGCGTGGATGATGGCAAATCGACCCTGATTGGGCGCTTGCTCTACGATTCCAAAATGATCTTTGAAGATCAGTTGGACGCGTTGGAAAGCGACTCCAAAAAGCACGGCACACAAGGCGAGAACATCGACTTTGCTTTGCTGGTCGATGGTCTGTCAGCGGAACGCGAGCAAGGCATCACGATTGATGTCGCTTATCGCTTCTTCTCAACGGATCGCCGCAAATTCATCGTCGCGGATACGCCGGGACATGAGCAGTATACACGCAATATGGCGACCGGCGCTTCAACCGCGGATCTCGCGATCCTGATGATTGATGCGCGTAAAGGCATCCTGACCCAGACCCGTCGTCACAGCTTTATTGCAAGCTCGCTCGGCATTCGTAAGCTGGTGCTGGCGATCAATAAGATGGACCTCGTCGACTATGATGAGGCGGTCTATAACCGTATCGAACAAGACTTCCTGGAATTTGCTGAAGAGCTTTCTGCAGGTATCGAGATCCAGGCGATCCCGATGTCAGCTTTGGTTGGCGACAATATCACTGACAATTCCGACATGATGCCTTGGTATGATGGCCCGCCTTTGATGGAGTATCTGGAAACCGTTCCGGTGGATGATGATCTGATCAAAGCCCCGTTCCGGATGCCTGTTCAGTGGGTCAATCGCCCAAACCTGGATTTCCGCGGTTTCTCTGGCCAAATCGCCTCTGGCAGCATCAAGCCGGGTGACCGGGTCAAGACGCTCCCAA
>CAZGVG010000153.1:0-5031 GCA_964528975.1 uncultured Hyphomonas sp. | reverse complement strand
TGCCATAATCGATCTTGCCGGTCCCGAGAACCGGTATCTCATCAACATGGAAGACTTTGCGCGGCACAGATAGCTCTGAAACGCCATGCGATTGTGCCCAGGCGAGCAGGGCGCTTCGGTCGGCATCTTTGGCAGTCGTCAGTAATACGACTTGCTCACCTTTGCGCGGGTCTGGGATAGCGGCCGCCGCATGCATATCATCTGGCCAGATCGCACTCGCACAGTTCTCTACCACGGCCAGAGAGACCATCTCGCCGCCAATCTTCGCAAACCTCTTGACCCGGCCCATGATGCGAATGCAGTCATCCTCATCAATCACGACAATATCGCCAGTATCATGCCAGCCATCTTGCGTCGGTTCGATAATACCGGGGGCTGAGGAGCGCATATAGCCCATCATGATGTTTGGTCCGCGAATGCGCAGCTTGCCGCCTTCTTCAATACCCTCAACTGGAACCAGGTCATGCTCCATATCGGATAACAGGGTGCCGACCGTGCCGGGCTTGTTCAGCTCCATACTGTTGGCCGCAACAACTGGTGCGGCCTCCGTCGCGCCGTAACCTTCAAGAATTTCAATATCGAATTTCTTACGCACAAAGGCGCGTGTCTCATCCCGGACGCGTTCTGCGCCGCAAACGGCTAGGCGAACACTGTCCAATGCGCCTTCCTTGGCAACACGCGCATACTGACCGATAAAAGTATCGGTCGCGAGTAGAATGGTTGCGCCGGTGTCTTCAATCCGTCCTGCGATCTCACGCGGTTGTAAGGGACTTGGATGAAAGACCGCTCTCACACCGGCCACAAGCGGCAGAATCGCTCCAACCGTTAGCCCGAAACAATGAAAAGTCGGCAATGGGTTGAAAACGCTGTCATTATTTGGATCAAGGCCGATATGTGAGCGAACCTGCTCCACATTGGCAACGATATTATGATGCGACAGCACAACGCCTTTCGGCTCCCCTTCTGTGCCGGACGTGAACAACACTACGCCGGGTTTTGTATGGCTTTGCTTATTGTGGAAAAGCCCAGGAAAGATCGGGCCAAGGCCGCCCGCAATCTTGTCACGTACCCCTAAGTCTTCGCGTACGTCTTCTAGATAGATAAATTCAGCTTGGCCCTCGAGCTCTGCGACCAGGGCTTCCAGACCGCCAAGATCAATGAACTTATGCGCCGTCACAATCTTGGTAATTTTCCCGGCCCGCATTGCAGACTTCAAATTGGCTGATCCAGCCGTGAAATTCATCATCGCAGGCAAGCGCCCAGATGCCAGCACGGCACAAAATGCAACGACCGCGCCGGTGCCCGTTGGCAGCATGATGCCAACTGTTTCGTGCTTATCGAACTTTTTCCCCAAGGCCGACCCAAGCGCGAAAGCGCCGCGCAATATCGTTTTGTAATCAACCTCGGTCCCGTCACCGTCGACTATTGCGATCTTCGATTTTCCGAAGTGCTTCGATGCTCTAATAATAGCAGAGAAGATGTCTGTCTTCGCGCGGTTTGCCCGCCAGGGTAGGGGGGCAGGGATCTGCTGACCTGTCATGCCTGTACGCGTCCTCTTACGTGTATTTTTGCAACAAAGTGTCACATTCCGTGAGCGAAGCAAGCGTTTCCGTAATAGATAACTGTGATTGGCAAGGCAGCTATGTCGCAGCAATGCTTGCAGCCCGCCCAGTTTCACGCCATTTACTTACCTATGGCCACACTTATCGACTCCAAGCCCAAGCATAGACATCCCGAAAAGCGGAACCGCCCGGATACCCCGCTTCTGCGCAAGCCAGACTGGATTCGCGTCAAAGCACCCACTTCAAAAGGATATGCTGAGACGCGCGAAATCGTAAAGTCGAAGGGTCTCATCACCGTCTGTGAGGAAGCTGGCTGCCCAAATATTGGCGAATGCTGGGATAAAAAACACGCCACCATGATGATCATGGGCGACACCTGCACCCGTGCCTGTTCGTTCTGCAATGTCATCACTGGTAAACCCCAGCCTCTGGACGGGGACGAGCCGCGCCGTGTTGGTCTCGCTGTGGCTGAGATGGGTCTTGAACATGTCGTCATCACATCGGTTGACCGCGATGATTTGCTGGACGGCGGCGCGCTGCATTTCGTGCGCACCATCGAGGCGATCCGCGAGGCGTCTCCCGGAACTACAATTGAGATTCTGACCCCTGACTTTCTGCGCAAGGACGGTTGGGAAGACAAAGTCATCGACGCCAAGCCTGACGTCTTCAACCACAATCTCGAAACCGTCCCGCGTCTCTACCTCTCGATCCGGCCCGGTGCGCGCTATTTCCATTCGCTGCGTCTGTTGCAGAAAGTCAAAGAACGCGACCCGTCACAATTCACCAAATCGGGTCTCATGGTGGGCCTAGGCGAGACAAAAGAAGAAGTTATGCAGGTCATGGACGATATGCGCTCAGCTGGCATCGATTTCCTGACGATTGGCCAATACCTCCAGCCAACGCGTAAGCATGCGGCCGTCGATCGCTATGTCACACCGGATGAGTTTGCCGCTTATGAAGAGATTGCCCGTGCCAAAGGCTTCCTGATGGTCTCGGCCTCACCGCTGACCCGGTCCAGCTATCACGCGGGCGAAGACTTTGCCCGCCTCCGCGACGCACGCGATGCTCAGATTGGCGCGAATGCCTAAAGTCGCCGAACAAGTCCTGATCGCGCATAGCGCCGAACACTTGTATGAGCTTGTTCGCGACATCCGGCGCTATCCTGAATTCATACGCTGGATCACCAAGATCAATGTCACAGAGGAAGCGGGTGACGCGGCCAGCGCCTATACCTGTCTCGGCACAGCAGCGGTCCACTTCAAAGGCTTTGACGAGAGCTTCTCAACCCATGTCAAAGCCGACCCTGACGCGCGTCGCATAGACGTCAACCTGGCTAAAGGCCCATTCCGCCACTTGCGAAACCGCTGGCAGTTCGATCCGCGCGAGGACGGCAAAACCCGCGTTCACTGCTTCATCGACTATGAGTTCAAGAACCCAATCCTTGGCCTTCTTGCGCGCAGCAATACCCGCCTCGCTATCACCAAGATCATGGGCGCGTTCACCGCTGAAGCCGACCGACGTCATAAATAGATCATACCAAGCCATATTAAGAGCACACTTTTAGGCGGCGCCCGTTAATGCTAGGCCCAATAACTGGCTGCAAACGGGATAATTCTGAGCATGATGAAGATACTCAAATACGGATTCATCGGGTGGATCGTCCTTAGCATTATAACGCTACCATTCTACTGGCCTTATCTACGCATGATGTGGGTCTTCAATCCAAATGTCGCTGCGCCCAAATACGAAACACCCACAACAGAAACAGAAGCGCGCCTTCAGGATATCGACTATCTGTCAAAGCTCACAGACTATGACAGAGCCTTCAGTGAAGCTGCGCGTACAGCGTTCACTGTCAAGCTCTCAGCAATGCGCGAGACCGCAGAGGACATGGACGACGCTGAGTTTTATCTCAATGTCGCTGAAGCGGTCGCCCTTGCGGATAATGGACACACAAATATCAGCGCATATCCTCAATACACCAATTTCAGCACAATTGGCGTCAGGCTCTATAGCTTTAAGGATGGCGTCTTTATTCTTGATGCAGACGCCGAGAAGGTCGATACGCTCGGGCGACGGGTCGTTTCAGTGGAAGGTATTCCCATCGAGGATGTGCAAGCCGCGCTCACGAAATATCGCGGCGGCAATCAAACATGGCGCATGTTGCACAGCCTATTCCTGATTGAATCCCCGCAACTATTAGCGGCGTCAGGATATGCAAAGTCACCGGATCAGATTGAACTCGCCCTCGCTTCAAAAACAGGTGAAACAGAAACATTTCAGTTTGCTGGCCTCTCCGCCGATAACCCGGATGATCTGCCTTGGCGCAGCGCCTGGGAAACCCTGACACCCAGCTCTGGCGCCCCACACGCCGCCTCCTGGTCACATGTGATGAGCGAAGACGGCGCGGCAATGCCAAGATATCTCACCGACACCTCCAATCCGCTATCCTATACACTCGACGGTAATGGATTTTACATCCGCGCGCTGCCAGGCTTCAAAGCTGGCGATCAATCCATCAAAGGCGCTTATAAAGCCATTCTGTCAGAGCATGCGAAGGCCAGTCTGGACTACCTCGTTGTGGACTTCCGCATCCATGATGGCGGGGATTACACAAAATCGATGGCCTTTGCCAAAGCAGCGCCGAAAGCGGTCAAAGACGATGGCGATATCTATCTTATCACCGGGCCAAACACGTTCTCCGCAGCAATCGTGACGGTTGCAATGCTGAAATACTATGCCGGAGATCGCGGCATCATTATCGGCGAACAGATGGGCGACAGGGAGACATTCTGGGCCGAACGCGGTTCACGTTTTGGGCTTCCAAATAGCGGATACTCAATAAACTATGCCACTGGTTACCATGACTGGGAAAAGGGTTGCAAAGGCGAACCCTACTGCTTCACAATGAACGAAATGCATGAGGTTCCAGCCGGCTTACTCGCCCCTGAAGTCACACTGCCGCAAGACTTTGAGAGCTATCGCCAAGGCGAAGATGTGGTCTTGGAGTGGATTGCTGAGCAGCGCTAGTCTCACTTGCGCCATGTTATTCGAAGCGCCCGTGACCCCGGTAGGAGAACAAAAAGTTTTCCTCCCCCTCTGCGCACTGACTTATACTCCGCTCCATGATCGAGCATCGCTGGCATCTTCTTTATTACGAGCACATCCCGCTGTGGCTTTGGCCAGCGGTCTGGTGGCAGCTGCGTGAGATTGACCGCTGGTCTGCGCATTTCCAGCGCCGCGTCTTTGTCGAGGTTGAACCGGACGGCAAAGTCTATTCCGTCTGGTGGGAAGGCATGCACGATCGCTGGGACGAAGAGACCCACGAAAAGCTCAACTGGTCGCCGGGCGACTTGGAGCAATATTTGCCGGGAAGACTGTCAACAACCTTGAGCTTGGTTCATGCGCTGGGCAAAGCCCAGTCGCGGAACCCGCTTCGCCCCCTGTGAGCGAAGCGCTTAGCGGGGGT
>CAZGVG010000152.1:0-5172 GCA_964528975.1 uncultured Hyphomonas sp. | reverse complement strand
CCAGCCTTTCAGCTACTTGAGCTAACATCCGCTTAGACGCCGATAGCGGACATTATTCTGCTTCATGTGAATAAGCGTTGCCTTCAAGCGCCGCTTTCTTCAGGGGCGGCGCCGCGTTCGGCTTCGAGCTCTTCGTTTTCGGTTTCGACCTCTTCGACGCGCTCTTTCAATTTCTTGATCTCGCGTTCACGCAGCTCATCTGAGAAAGCGCTGGCAAAGACACCAGCGGGGAGGGCAACGACGCCAATTCCGGCAAGCGCGATCAGCCCGGCAAAGGTCCGGCCGAGAGCGGTGACGGGATAAACGTCGCCATACCCAACCGTGGTCAGGGTCGCGACGGCCCACCAGATGGCGCGGGGGATTGAGGCGAAGCTCTCTTGCTGCTGCCCGCCGACGCCTTCAACGAAATAGAGCGCGACGGCAGAGACGTAGACCAGGACTAGCGCCATAGCGAGCGTGGTGAGAAGCTGTGTCCCGGCGCGTTCTACGGTGGCACCGAGAACATCGAAGGCTGGAACAAATCGAGCGAGCTTCACAAGCCGGGCGAGCCGTAGCACGCGCAACACTGTCAGCACCTCATCACCTGTGCCAGATGGCATGAACAGCAACCAGAGGAGCTCTGGCAGGAACGCAATCAGGTCAGCAATCGCGTAAGGGGTAAAAATATAGCGCAAGCGACCGGAAAAGCCGCGATAGCGCGGATCCTCACCTGCTACCCAAAGTCTGGCGAGATACTCAATCGCAAAGGCGCCAACAATGAACAGGTTGAAGGCATTGATACCATTTTGCCAAACCGGGCCGAGTGTGTCCTCGGTTTCCAGAGCCAGCGCCAGAAAGCTTAGCAAGACCAGCGTGATAATGGTGATGCTGATGAAGGATAGGCCCTTTTTATTGCGGGCATCCGGCTCCATCTGATTGTAAAGCTTCTTACGCAATCCGACCTGTGTGACGACTTGATGCGTGACCATAGCTGTCCCCTCTGGCGTCTGTTTCTAGCCCCGTAGCACGCCTTTTGTGGCTTTGGCGACTGCCGCGATGATCTTCTCAGCAACCGCTTCAATGTCATTGTCTTTCAACGCCTCGCCTCGCGGTTGCAGGGTGACTTCAATAGCGACGGATTTCTGACCAGGTTCGATGCCTTGGCCCTGATAGACGTCAAAGACCTCGGCAGCTGTGATCAGGGCCTTGTCAGCGCCGAGCGCAGCCTTGCTGATTGCGCTGGCGGCAGTGTCTTCGCTGACGGCAAAGGCAAAGTCGCGGCGGATCGGCGTGAGGTCGGCTTTTTCTAGGACCGGCTTGGTCTTGGTCGCTTTGGCTTTCATTTGCGGCAGGGCGTTGAGGTTCAGCTCAAACGCATAGACCGGGCCGTCAACATCAAGCGCTTTCAAAACACGCGGATGCAGGGCACCGAAATGACCGATCGTGACTTTCGGACCCAGCTTCAGGCAGGCCGCTTGCCCCGGATGCCAATGGGGTTGGCGCGGCGCTTCGATCTGGAAGCGGGCAGGCGGTTGGCCAAGCGCGTCCAGAACGGCGAAGAGGTCAGCCTTGGCCGCGTAAACGTCATAGCCTGCTTCGCTACCTTGCCATGTTCGGCTTTTCACTGGCCGAACGAGTGCTGCAACAACTGAGCGCTGATCCTTTGGCCCATCGCCAAGATAGATGGGGCCAGCTTCAAACAGGCGCATTTCACGCTCACCATTATCAAAGCCGCGCTGGGTTGCACTGGCAAGATTGGCCAGCACGGACGGGCGCATCTGGTTCAGTTCGCTGGCGACCGGATTGGCCACAGTCAGCGCATCATCGCCGCCGCCAAACAGCTCAGCATGAGCTTTCGGCATGAAACTCCAGGTCACAGCTTCCAGAAAGCCGCGAGAAGCCAAGGTGCGCCGGGCGGTGCGGATACGGTCTTGAATGGGCGTGGCCATCGCCTTGCGTCCGCCCTCTGGCATAGGCAGTGATGTCGTGGGCAGCGTATCAAAGCCCTCCAACCGGGCGATTTCCTCGACAATATCAGCGCTGCGTTCCATATCAAAGCGCCAGCTCGGCACCGTGAGGAGCCAGGTATCGCCAGTATCCTCAAGCGCGAAGCCGAGCGACTTGATCATTTTCTTCATCGCGGCGGGTTTGACGTCAAGGCCGGTCAGGCGGGCAACATCATTCTTGAAGAACTCAACCGGATCAGTCCGCACAGGCGCCTCGCCAGCGACATTGGCTTTTGAAGCGACGCCGCCGCCATATTCGGTGATGAGCTTTAGCGCGAGGTTGAGGCCCTCCATGCAGGAGCCTGGATCAACGCCGCGCTCAAAGCGATAGCGCGCATCGGAAATGATCCCGGTCGCGCGCCCGGTTTTGGCGGTGCGGAGCGGATCAAACCACGCGCTTTCAATGAAGACATCTGTGGTCTCTTCGCTGACAGCCGTGCTTTCGCCGCCCATCACGCCGCCAAGGCCGATAACGCCGCTCTGGTCAGCAATCACACACATTTCCGGTGCGATCTTATAGGTTTTGCCGTCCAGCGCGTCGAGCGTTTCGCCTTCTTTCCCCAGGCGTGCGCGCACAGTTCCGGTCAGCTTTGCAGCGTCATAGGCGTGCAAAGGCCGGGCGCGGTCGATGGAGACATAATTGGTAACGTCGACAAGCAGGCTTTTGGGTGTGATACCCACCGCGTTGAGGCGCGCTTGCAGCCAATCAGGGGAAGGGCCATTTGTAACGCCGCGGACCAGAGCGCCGGCAAAGATTGGACAGGCCTCAGGCGCATCAAGTTCAATCTTGATCGGGCAATCATAGCTGCCGCTGACCTTTTTGACGCTCTCATCAATGAAGATGCCTGCGCCAGCCGCAGCGAGATCACGGGCAATGCCCTTCACGCCAAGCCAATCCGGACGGTTTGGGGTGACTTCAAAGTCAATGACCGGGTCGTTCAGGCCCAGTGCCTCAGCGGCAGGGGTGCCGAGCGGGATGCTGTCATCAAGATCCGCAATACCGTCATGGTCCTCGCCTGCATTCAGCTCTTTGGTGGAGCACATCATGCCGGAGCTTTCGATGCCGCGAATCTTGCGCGGTTTCTTATCCAGCGCGAAGTCGAGACCGGGAATATACGCGCCAAGCGGGGCATAGATGGCCGTCATGCCTTTGCGGGCATTGGGCGCACCGCAAACGATCTGTTTGGTGCCATCAACGGTATCAACCGTGCAGACGCGAAGCTTATCAGCGTCCGGATGCGGCTGCGCATCAGTCACCTTGCAGATCGTGAAGGCAGCCAGGTCTTCAGCCGGGTTTTCGACCTCTTCGACTTCAAGGCCAGCTTTCAGCATATAGGCCATGACCTCTTCCAGAGAGGCCTCGGTCACGAGATAGTCTTTCAACCAGGAAAGGGAGAATTTCATTAGCTCAGCCCTCCGCTGACGCTTGGTGTGAGCCAAGGCTTGAAGCCATAGTGGCGGGTCCAGCTGGCGTCGGCCTCGAAATAGGGGCGCAGGTCGGGCATGCCATATTTCAGCATGGCGAGACGGTCTATGCCCATGCCGAAGGCAAAGCCCTGATACTCATCCGGGTCGATGCCGCAATTTCTAAGCACGTTTGGGTGAACCATGCCGGAGCCAAGGATTTCCATCCATTTGTCACCGGCGCCAATCTGGATCGTCTCACCCTTCTTGGTGTATTTCACATCCATTTCAGCGCTTGGCTCTGTGAACGGGAAGAAGTGAGGGCGGAACCGCGCCTCGACGCTGTCGACCTCAAAGAAGGCTTTGACAAAATCAATCAGGCAGCCCTTGAGGTGGCCCATATGGATACCTTTTTCGATGACGAGGCCCTCAACCTGATGGAACATCGGGGTGTGGGTGGCGTCCCAGTCATTGCGGTAGACCCGGCCCGGCGCAATGATCCGGATCGGTGGTTTCTGGTTCATCATCGTGCGGATTTGCACTGGACTTGTATGGGTGCGCAGGACTTTCGGCACGCCGCCCAGCGGGGCCTCCATGAAGAAGGTATCATGGGTTTCGCGGGCCGGGTGGCCTTCGGGGAAGTTGAGCGCGGTGAAATTGTGCCAGTCATCCTCGATATCCGGGCCTTCAGCGACAGCAAAGCCCATATCGCCGAAAATTGACGCGACCTCTTCGAAGACCTGCATGACCGGGTGGAGCGCGCCTGTATGCTCGGGGCGCGGCGGCAGGGTCATGTCGAGTGTTTCACTGGCAAGCTGCGCCTCGAGGGCGGCGTCTTCGAGTACGGTTTTGCGCGCCTCGACAGCATCGGCGACACGGGTTTTCAGCGCGTTGAGCTTGGGCCCCATATCCTGGCGCTCTTCAGGGCTCATTTTGCCGAGGGTCTTCATCAGGCCTGAGACGCGGCCCTTCTTGCCAAGCTCAGCCACGCGGACAGTATCTAGCGCGGCAAGATCAGCTGCAGCTTCGACAGCGGCGAGCGCTTCAGATTCAATGGTGTGAAGTTCGGACATAAAAAGCCCCGTTGGTCAGAGTGACAAACGGGGCCTGGCAGCCATTGGCCGACCCCGCTCTAGCGGTTCGGATAGCGGAGAAAAGCGTCGCTGTGAACCGGCGATTACGCCATTGCAGCTTTGGCTTTCTCCACGAGCTGGCCAAATGCGGCAGGTTCGCTGATGGCGAGGTCAGACATAACCTTACGGTCCATCTCGATGCCAGCTTTGGTCAGGCCGCCAATGAAGCGGGAATAGGTCATGCTATCATCATGCTCGCGGACAGCTGCGTTAATGCGCTGGATCCAAAGGCTACGGAAGCTGCGCTTTTTGACCTTACGGCCAACATAGGCGTACTGGCCGGCTTTCCAGACCGCAGCGGTCGCTGTGCGGAACTGTTTCGAGCGGGCACCCCGGTAGCCTTTTGCGGCTTTCAGGATTTTCTTGTGACGGGCGTGCGCAGGCACTTTATTACGTGAACGGGCCATAGGTGAGGCTCCTTACTTCAAAATTCGGTTCAGATCTTACTTCAGGCCGTTTGGCAGGAATTTCTTGATGACGCGCTTGGTATCAGCGTGTGCAACAACTTCCGTCCCCCGGTTCTGGCGAATATATTTGCCATTGTGGCTGATCAGACGGTGACGCTTACCTGCGACGCCGTGCTTGAGTTTACCACTAGCCGTGATCTTGAACCGCTTTGCAGCGGCCTTCTTGGTCTTCATCTTCGGCAT
>CAZGVG010000151.1:0-5176 GCA_964528975.1 uncultured Hyphomonas sp. | reverse complement strand
TGGCACAGCCTCACATGTTGGATGAAGGCGCCGACAGTCTCGCGATTATCTCTGCCTGCGCCCAGAATGAGATCAATACGAAGATTTGCGAGGATCGCGGCTTAGTGGTTCAAGCCTACCTCATTCAGCAGGGCCTTTATGAGACAGCCTTCCTGCAAACCGAAAGCTGGGGCCCAGTACGACAGCTCTCACCCGGCAATAGTGACATCGATCCTGATGCGCTCAATCGCTACGCCGTGATACACTTGCTGGATTAAGGGCTTAAACCAGATTGATCGCGACAGTGAGCAAAACCGCCAGCACATACAAGCCTGTTACACTCACCGCCAGCTTAGGCCCCGCCTTGGCGAGCTTTGCGACGCTGCCATCTCCGCCCTGTATCTGGCCCTGCTCATCAATACGCGTGCCGCGCACGACCAGACCAATCACGATCAGAACATACAAATAGGATAAAAGGTAGATCTGATCGAGTAATGTCAGATACGCGACTTCCGGCAAACCTGCCTGCATAGTGAACTGCATCGCGACCAGAGTCAGCAGAGCTGTAATCGCAAGCCCGATCCGCGCTTCAACATGCTCCGGGTCCAGCAACAAAGCAAAAGCTGCGGCAAGAACGATCAACAAGACTGGAATGAAGGTCTTCAAGATGCCAGAAGCCGCAGGCCGCGTAATCGGCAAGATAAACTCGACCCGCGAATAGGCCGACACATCAGGTTCGGCTAAGTCTCCAAAAGCTGTCTGATACGGCTTGTCCCGAACCGTCACAAACGGTGCCCCGATCATATAGCCGGGCAATTTAATCTCATCATTCAAGGTCAAAGGTTCACTATCAGCGACGTAGCGAAGGGTTTCAGAGCCTTCTTCGGCATCTTCAATGACAACGAGCAGGCTCTGACTATCGAAGGGGTATCTATTGACCGGGAATTTCGCGCTGAACAAACCCTGATGCCGAATGATCTGATAGAAACTGCCATCGGGTTGAGGCTGCGGCTCGTCATAGAGCAGCGTTTCGACATGCCCCTCGGGGTCAAACGTGTTCATCAACTCATACCCGTCCACCGGATTCCAGTCCTCGCCTTGCCAGCGAAACCAGAGGTAAAAGTCCACGCCATATGAATGCGTTCGCAGGTCAATCGCCTGTACATCATTGATGTACATCCCAACGGTCACTTGCTTATCCGGCGCCTCGCCCTGCCCCCATGATTGCGCCAGAGACATGCACGCGATGAAGAGACAGATCAGGAAATTTTTCAGCATCGTCAGACTATTAGTGCCTTAGCCAATTTGCTCAACCCGGAAAGGCCTGTACCCCGATACTGAATATATTCTCATTCTCAACTGTGAAACAGGCCATGCTTTCGATGCCTTGCACATGACACCAGATGGGTGTGTCGGAAGCCCTTATCCGCTCATATTCTGTACGGTCCATCCAGTCTTCGAGATAGAATGGAAACTCCCCTTCAGGTCCATCAGCGCCTTCCTGCCAAGGCGGGAGTGTATTTGACGAAAATGTTGCCTCGCGATTGGGCACCCCGATCATTGTATCCAGCGCCGTCGCCATCTCTTTGCCATTGGTAGCATATTCCAGCTCAAACAAACTATGCGCAGGGGAGCTGAAGGAATAAACAGGCCGTCCGTCCCCATTTCGAACGATCACGATAGCAACCGAGTTGGCACAATCTTCGCCGAGGGTTTGGGCCTCTGCAATTATCGTATCGCTTAGTGAAACGGATTCTGAGGCTGATGTTTCACAAGTATCATTAGCGCTCGCAAACCCTGAACAGGCGGCCATAATAGCCGCACTCAAACACATTCTCTTCAACATGAATCGTCTCCCTTTGGCCGCGAGTCTAAAACCTCAAAGATGGACAAAACAAGGCTTAATTGAAATTAGCTTGACTCATAATTATCAGTTACGCTAATTATCATTTATGCAAAATGATGTTTTCAAAGCTCTTGGCCATCCGCTGCGCAGGCAAATCATGAATATGCTGCGCAAGGGGCCTAAAAGCTCGGGCGAATTGGCAGAGGCCTTTGATGCCGCGTGGCCGACCGTGACCCGTCACTTGAACGTCCTGAAAGACGCCGACCTGATTACCGCAGAGCGCAAGGGCACGTCCATTATCTACCGCGCGAATGCCAGTGTGATTGAAGATGCGATCAGTTCCCTCATGGGTTTGGTGGCGCATGACAATGGCGATGATGACCTTGAGGAGGCTGCAGAATGATCCGCACTGGACTAATCGTATCCGCAATATCCATCAGCCTGATGGCAGGTATCAGCTTCTGGGCCAACGGCCAGCTTCCCGCCGACAACATCCCCGTACACTGGAATGCAAATGGCGTAGCGGATCGCTTTGCCAGTAAAAGTGAAGCGCAATTCCATCTTTGGCTCCTACCTGTCGCAAGCTTCCTTACCGCAGCTCTGCTGGCAGTTCTCCCAAAACTCGAACCAATGCGGGAGAACCTTTTGAAGAGCCGCAAGGCCTATAATGTGATCTGGTCAGCCACAATGATCCTGATGCTCTTCCTGCACGCGGGAATTTGCTGGATGATGGTGAGGACTACTGGGCAGGATATGGCCTCTAAAGAATTTGTTCGGGTCGTTATTGCAGCCTCAGCAATCCTGTTCATCCTCATCGGAAACTACCTCCCCAAAACCCGTCAGAACTGGTTTCTTGGCATTCGCACGCCGTGGACACTGTCGAGCGAGTTTACATGGGAGAAGACCCACCGCCTGGCCGGGCGCCTGTTCATGCTAGCGGGGTTTATCAGCCTGATCGGGGCTTTTGTGCTGAACGGTGTCAGTTTGGTTTACATGCTGATCGGCGTTACGGGCGGCGCGGTGCTAACCAGCTTTATCTATTCTTATCTCGTTTACCGAGGTGCACCCGATAAACGCGGCGCGCCAGACTATATGGCTTGATAGAAAAAGGCCGCCCCTGTCACAAAAGCGGCCTGTTCTGGCGTCTGCTGTCAGGGCTACTCGATGGTTTCTTCAGCTTCCATCATCACAGCCATCTCACCGCTTTCCAGCGCTTCGGGTAGGACTTTTGCGACTTTCGCCTCAGCAGCTTTCCAATCACCAACTTCAATCCGCACAGAATAGGCCCGACTCTCAGACACGCCCTCTTCAGGGTCCGCAGTCGCCAGAAGATTCAGATAATACAACCCATCTTGCTCGGCCCGGTAATTGACCGTCATGCCATGTGTGGTTTGACCCTGCATATCGAGCCGCATGCTGCTCTCTGCGCCAAACACTTCAAGCCCTTTACTCCCGCTGGCTTCAACGTTCATCGTGCCGATCGGATAGCCTTCGTTCAGGGTGATAGCCACAGAGCCGTTTTCGCCCGCCTCTGTTGCGCCTGCAATATCGTGGCTGAAAGAGACCGATGCCCCCGGTTTAATCGTCTGAATAGACGCCGCGAGTTGAACAGTTTTTTGCGGCGCTTCGACGGCCTGCTCAAGGGTGGCGACTTGCTCTGGCGCCTGTTGCTGCACGCAGGCGGCAAGTCCCATTCCGGCCAGAACGCCAGCCACGCTTAATGTCATACGTGTCATCTTCATCATCTGGTCCACTCCCTTAAGTCGTCACTTCAAAGCTGAAACAGCTATCGGCCGTGGGGGCCTCGAAATTGTTGAAATCATAGAATTCGATGGCATAGGTCCCGGCATTGAGATCACCTGTGTAAACCTCGCTGTCTGCGGTGCTGCTATCGGCAATCCGGTCCGGGGTCGTGAACAAACGCCCAAGATCCCAGATATTGAAATCAGGATCTGTTTGCGCTGCGCCAGAAGTTTTGGTCGCCGTTATTGTGAACGTGCCGGAGGTTGTAACGGTCAACGTGATGAACTCCCGAACGCCAAGCTTGTTGCGCTCTCCGTTGACTGCCGAAGAGCAAACCGTGATCGGTCCGCCGCCAACTGTGGCAGTCTTATAAAGCGGCAAGACCTCTGCCCGGCCACCTGTATTGGTTTCGCCTGTACCGAGCGGGCCCGTGCCATTAATATCCTGATCTGCAAGCATCGCCGCCAGAACCGTTTGATCAACGCTGGCTTCATTATTGATGCGGTCGACAAACTGGAAAATCGTCGTGAAATTCGCGTTCTGAATGTAAGCTGGATCGGTGAAAGTCGCATAGATTGGCGCTAGACCGGCTGAGATTGTATCAGAGCCATCATCAGCGCTATCGTAAATGTCGTACAGGATCGATTGAACCGAGCCTTCATTATACCAGCCCCGATTGGTGTTGCTATTACTCTCGACACTGAAGCTAAAGCCATTGCTTTGCTGCGACCCGGCACTATCGCGATAAACCGGATCATCCAGGATCATGCCGGAAAAAGCATTCCCCCAGCCCTCCCCTAGCGCAAGGCGCGGGTCTAGCCTGTTTGAGAGACTGTGCGATCCCCCCGTTGAGTCAGATCGCGAGAGTTGATCTTCAAAATAGTGACCAAACTCATGCACAATAACGTGCGTGTCATACTCATCTGTATCGCTATCGGCATCGCCAAGAATGCGGATCGTGGGCACGCCGCCTGTGCGCGTATAGGATGACGTTCCAATCTCTCCATTCGCGACATTACCGTTTGCTGCACGGTTATTCACGCTCCAGAAAACTTGCAGGTCCGGAAAGTTGACGCTTGGGTCCACGGTGGCGACATCCGTAACCGTCTCATATATCCCATCCAGGATTGCGAACGGCGCGGCGGCGCGTGTTGCTGTATAGCTGGTGCCGCCCCAGCCTGATGCTGCATTCAAGTCTCTCGTTGAATCAACCGTCCCCGAACTCGTCAGGCTGCCGTTCAAAAGATAGATCGCATTGCTGCTTGTATTGTCCAGCACCTGAACGTTCCAGGTCGCTCCGGTGGTTTGCTGCAACTGGCTACGCACGCGTATGCGGACATCAGTATCTGGGTCAACCGTCACATCATAAGCGCCGCTATTATCAGTCACATCGCTGTCGAGCACTGTTCCGGTGGAGCTGACCGCTTCAACGACAACACCGCGCGCCGGATCCTGTCGGATCGAATCATAATCCAGGCCCCGAAAGTTCGAATTGTGCGGCACCTTATCGAAAGTCACCGTCCCGCTAATATCCACGCTTCCAGACGGAGGTGGCGGCGGCGGAGGGGGCGGTGGCGGAGGAGGAGGAGGAGGTGGTGGTGGTGGTGG
>CAZGVG010000150.1:0-5257 GCA_964528975.1 uncultured Hyphomonas sp. | reverse complement strand
CTTCAATCCAGTCGTCTTCTGAAGTACCAATAATGCGGTTGTCGCCAGAATCGCCAAAAAACACATTCGTGTAGTCATTTGACGACGGAGAGGGACCCTCTGTTGCAGACCCAACGGCTACATCCACAAGCGCAATCACAGAAGCACCACTGGGATCAGAGACCCTAATCTCGAAACTATCATTACCCGTAAAGCCAGAGTTGGGTTGATAGGAGAAATTGCCATTCGATTGAACCGCTGCAATGCCAGACGCAGGATCTGACAGGACTTCGAATGTGAGCACGTCACCGTCTGGGTCACTGGCATTAAGGACGCCTTCAACCAGACTATCCTGCTGTGCTGAAAGCGAGAGACCTTCTGCAACCGGCGCGTCGTTCACAGGTGTCACCGTCAGCGAAACTGTCGCAGTCGATGCACCGCCAAAAACATCACTCACCTCATAGGAAAAGCTGTCCTCTCCGGTGAAGTCCGCATCAGGCTGATAGGCAAAGCTCCCATCCAAATTCACCGTAACAGACCCATGCGCAGGATCTGACGACACCGCAAAGCTCAGATCATCCCCATCCGCATCACTGCCAACAAGAACACCCTCGATCACGCTGTCCTCAGCACCACTGAACGCACCAGCCTCCCCAACAGGTGGGGTGTTGTCCGTGGCAAAATCGGCAATGGTGAGAAAATCGTTTGCGTCAATCTCGTCAAAGGCAACATCGCGGAACATCAAGCGATCAAAGTCCGGCGTCATGAAGGACACCGTGAGAGTGCCAGCGTGTTCCGTGCTGGATTTCGTCAGGTCTGAAAACTGAAGCCCCCCCGCGAGAAAAATCTTATCCTGGCCGTCTTCCCAATCGCCTATTTTGAGCCTGTAATCCCCACCCTCGAAATGAAAAATATCCGCACCAGACCCACCAAGAACCCAAAGGTCCGGCCCTGCTCCAGCTTTAATATAGTCGTCTCCAGCACCAGCATTGATGACGTCGCGACCATCAAAGCCTTCAATCCAGTCGTCTTCTGAAGTACCAATAATGCGGTTGTCGCCAGAATCGCCGTAAAAGAAAAACTCATAGCTGTCAACTGAAGGAAAAACTTGCTCAAAATTAATAGTCATAGCGCTTTGACTGAGGTACTACTTATAACTGGCTAGAGCTAAAATCGTAGACTTTGAGTCTACGCTTTGCGGTACATTCCGACTTCTGGAAACTCGCATTCTCTGGTTGCGAGTGACAGTCGACAAATTTCTGTATCTCGAGCGCTAAGAGCGGCTCTCCTATCTCCCTGCAGAGCTCGGCAAGTTCTTTAAGCGAGAAAATCACTTCGTCTTTAGGGCTCCTAAAGTGAGCTGAAGGTGTGAAGTTAATTTCCGAAGGAGGATTGCTCACGAAAATTAGGACTTTCATCGCAGCAGCATTTAAATTTTGTGGTCGGTCACAGATCATAGTTCGTATGGAAAGAGAAGTGAGCTGTTTTAGCCCGCTCTCTAAAGCCGATAGTCTCCAGCATTTCGAAACGCGGCGCATTTCTTCGAGAACTTGGATTACCCAAAGATTGTTACTTATCAGGTGCTCTTGGTTCATGTGGCATCTATCCGGAACTCATTGAGCGGGACGATGGCTCCAGAACATGAAAAGTCTCTTAAACTAGTGGTTAATGCGTCACGATTGTTCTGAGCCAGGCTTTAGTCATTTTTTGGCATAACATCGGTCGTGGTGCATCCTCTTTGGCTTCTCAGGAAATGGTTCGTGAGTTCCACCATACTCACCCAGCCTATGTCTGAGCTTGTAGACCCGCCTCAAAGCACGGTCACTCTCCGTCTCAAGCTGGCTACTGTTGCCAGCTCCTTGGCATCCGCGACGAATTATCAGTCGCGCCGGATAGAGCTTTGCTCCAATTCGACTCCATGATCCACAGCCCCGTCTACTACCTGCAAGAGCGGCGGTTGAAGTCCTCTCTTTTGCCGTTTTGGGACTTGTGACGTTTCAAGCGTTTCTTCTTGATTTATCACACAGCCAATTTTTCGGGCAATATATGGCTCTCCAATCTCCCGACATAGCCTAGCCAAATCTTTAAGTGACGAAATGATTTCATCTCTTGGGCTTTTGTAATGTTCTGAAGGTTGGGATGAATCAGTTTCACGCTTGAGCGCCACAAAAATCAAAGTCTTTGTAGCAGCCCCGAAATTCAAGATAGGACGCTCACACATCATCTCGACAATTGAACTTTTGACAAGGCTTTGCAGCTCAGCTTGTAGGTCATTTACCCCCCAAGCATTTGCTACTCGACGAATCTCTTCAAGAATTTCAATTACCCAGAAATTATGGTTCGGAGTCTCTTTCATGGCCAAAGCGCTTCCCATTAGTTTTCGCTGAGATTCCCCTTTCCACAAATGTCTAAAATTTGACTTAACCAGAGCGTTAACCTCCGGCCAAATTGCTGAGGTGCGCGGTTTGCTAGGGGATTTTAACGCTTGGTTAATACTTCAATGAAAGTTGTTAACCGTCGGTTGAATTTTGCGTCCTGACTCAGCTTCGTACATTCGCTTCAACAAACCAAAATCCTTGGAGGGAGATTGCCGTGGTGCTCGGCTTATTGGTTTTTGGCTCAGGTTAAAATTCAACTGACATCTCCTACAAATGCGCCGGGTCGTTGGTGTTTAGCCAACGATCCACACCAACAAAAATCGTTCAAGTCAATGAAGACTCGTCGAAAGCTGCCTTTGATTAGGCGCGACTGGCGAGCTATTAGCACATTGAAGTTCTGCTTCTAAAACTCGAAGAGTTTGGGCGAGGTGCTTGGCAGTCTCAGTCAATTCGTGTTTGGCTACAACACAGCTCACATCTTTAAGAACCGCAACAAGCCAATCGTTGTTTTGTGTCATTCGGAAACCTTTAATCATAAAGAGCTTGCAGATTGACCACCCAAACATCTCCCCACATCCGTTGAATTAGCGCAAGCGATTGAGGCAAAACGGTGTCAACTCAAAGGCTAAAAAGTGGCAAATAACAGTTGTGGCAAATAGTTTTCCGAGGTCTCTCTTTGACCCCTTCGATGTTGCGGTATTGGTGGAACTCAAAATTTGCTCTCGCACGCAAAATTTACAATTTCTTAACATTTGAAATTGTAACCAATAGAACATCCGTGAGGCAAAATCGGTGCTAGATTTTTTAGTGGTTTGAGCATGAGTGAACGTAAAGATTGCCGGATAGAAACGCTTTTGGAGCTTGATAAATATTTCAAGAAAAACGGGTTTTTGGCTTCATCAGAAGCCGTCTTGGATACAATTATGACTTTTGCAGCCGAGCTTTACGAATTGAAATCGGCAGACGTGCAAAACGAAGAAAAATGATACTCGCTTACAATTTTTCTGAGGACTAAACGCAGCTACGAGCAAAAAATCTATCTAGTCCTAGCCTTTAGTCGCGTCAGAAAACTGATGTGAATTAGTCTTGATGTGATCTGACACCGCCCCCTTTTCAGCAAGCTGATCTGGGGACGGCGCATCTCTTGAAGGAGATGATGGTTGTCCGTTTTGATGGAGGTGCAAACCAAACCATCAACAAGGAAACCACGATGTTGAATACTACCGATAAGATCATCAAACACAAAACCGGCTTGCTGAACCTGGCCGAGGAGCTGGGCAATGTCTCAAAAGCCTGCCAAGTCATGGGCTACAGCCGGGACACTTTTTACCGTTACAAGTCAGCGGTCGAAGATGGTGGCGTTGAAGCATTGTTTGAGCGCACGCGGCGCAAGCCCAATTTGGCGAACCGCGTTGACGACGCAACTGAGCAGGCCGTGATCAAATCAGCCACTGACTTCCCGGCCTACGGTCAGGCTCGCACATCCAACGAGCTGCGCAAATTGGGGGTCTTTGTCTCCCCCTCCGGCGTGCGGTCCATTTGGCTGCGGCACGATCTGGCCAACTTCAAAACCCGCCTGAAAGCGTTGGAAGCCAAGGTGGCCGAAGACGGTGGCATCCTGACAGAGGCGCAGGTGCAGGCCTTGGAAAAGAAGAAACACGATGATGAGGCTTGCGGCGAGATCGAAACGGCCCACCCGGGCTATCTGGGGTCACAGGACACCTTCTATGTTGGTACATTGAAGGGCGTGGGGCGCGTCTATCAGCAGACATATGTCGACACCTATTCCAAGGTCGCGCACGCCAAGCTCTACACCACCAAGACGCCGATCACGGCCGCTGATCTACTCAATGACCGGGTGCTGCCATTCCACGAGGAACACGACCTGCCGGTACTGCGAATCATGACGGATCGGGGCACGGAATACTGCGGGCGTATGGACAAACACGACTTCCAACTCTTCTTGGCGATCAACGACATCGATCACACGAAGACCAAGGTGAAGTCACCTCAGACGAACGGTATCTGTGAGCGGTTCCACAAGACCATCCTGCAAGAGTTTTACCAGATCGCGTTCCGCAAGAAACTCTATGATAGCATTGAAACGTTGCAGGCCGATCTGGATGACTGGCTGCACCACTACAACCACGAGCGCACGCATCAGGGCAAAATGTGTTGCGGCAGAACACCCATCGAAACTATGATCGAGGGGAAAGCAATCTGGCGGGAAAAGTTCGTGAACTGAACTTCGCCTGACAGACGCCGCCGGAAAAACGGCCAACTGTCAGATCACATCTGAACCACTGCATATCAAAGGCGATTTATCAGGTCTTTCTGCTCGCGAACAATGCGTGCCAATTCCCTAAAGAGCTTCCAGTTCCCGCCTTTGAAAGCGTTTTGCGACGAGACCGTTTTACCTTCTGGAGTGCGCGGTCCGGTCGACTTATCCCAAGGTTTCCAATTGCGTATCAGTTCTGCCTGACGTTTCCGTCTCTCGGGTGTCCAGCCGTTTGACATGTTGTTCCTCCAAAAGTTCGTTTTCCACTTTTTGGTTTTCGTCCGCGCGGGCGGGACGGTTGTTTACCTGCTGTGGACCATGCGCGATGTTGGCTTGGGCCACATAACCTGCAACTGGCGGATGCTTGATTGTTGAAACGGCCTCCCATGTTGCACGGCATTGAGTTTGAGCGCGCAGCGCCAGTTTTAAATAAGTTTCAAGGTTCGGCATATAGTCTGCGTTGATCGCCCGTCTGGCGAGCACGTTGAAGATCGCGTCAAGCGTATGGGCTTGCGCCGTTAGCATTTCTTCGCCTCTGGAAAGATCATCCTTCTTTACTGCGCCAACCTGCTCCTGAAGCGTCTTGATCAGCCCATCAAGGGAGAGCTCGCCGAATGAAGTG
>CAZGVG010000149.1:0-5335 GCA_964528975.1 uncultured Hyphomonas sp. | reverse complement strand
AAAGCCCAGACATCGTTGACGCCTGCGCCGTGGACGGCGCCAGCGCGATACACCCGCGTGGCGAGATACAAGATCAGGAATGTGGTCAGGGCCATTAATCCCAATTGCGCAAACACTTCCCAGAGCGGCGGCTCTGTTGGCATCCGCAGGATCAATAAGAATGGCGTAAAGAATGGCACCCAGGCCATGATCTCAATCAAGGCGGATTCCGCATCCTGGATCGCGAATGCGAGCATGGCCAGCGGAGCCATCAAGGTCACGATGAGCGGTGTCATCAGGGTTTGTGCTTCCTGAATGGTGTCACACAAAGAACCAAGCGCCAGGAATAAAGAGCCATACATCAGGTAGCCCAGAACGAAGCTGATAATAGCTGGGACGAAGAGGGCAGGATTGGTTGCAGCCGTGGCCACTGCTCCTAGGAATTGCCCTGCCTCCGGTGGGATCGAATCCCGCGCGAACCAGGTCAGCAGTCCCGAACCAAGGCTCCAGAATCCGACGAGCGTTAGCGACAGCAATAAGACAGCTAAAAGCTTACCGGCTAATAGGTGCGGGAGCTTCACAGACGTCAGGAGGCTATCAAAGATCTTGTTCGAGCGCTCTTCAATCGTGCCCATCAGGAGATAGTTGATGACTGAAAAGATCAGGAACCAGAGCGAGAAAGCCATCATAATGGAGACCACAAAGGGTGCCTGATCGGCTTGGGTAACTTCCGATCCAGTTTCTGCATCGTCACCGGACCTCACGCGTTGCTGCGTAATCTCGCGCCGGGCCGCTCGCGCCTCGGTTAGAACATCGCGGTTGACGTTGACGGCCGCCAGGGCGCGGTCGAGCTGGAGTTCGGCCTCCGCCTGTTGCGCAGCGCTGATAAGGGTCTGCGCTTGCAGGTTCTCCGACCAATATTCGATCTCGCCAGAGGCTTCGTTGACCAAGATCGCCGCGAATAGAGGCTGGGGACCTTCCTCGGTTTCAACCAATTCGATGCCCGCAATATAGGGCGCGAGCTCGGCGCTGGTTTGAACGGGTGGCTCAATCTCTACGAAATCCCGCTTAGGAAGCATGTTTGGCGAACCCCCAGCGATTTCGAACGCTTCGGTGACGGTCGCGCCATCTTCAAGCGCGGCATCAAAGGCTTGAATTTTTTCGCTTTCTCGGTCTTCCAAAGCGGCCATCGGGTCCAATACCGCGCGGGCCATGACGCTGTCCGTATCGGAGAGTTCAGCACGCAAAGCGTCTTTAAAGTCAGTGCCTTGCTCAATCACCGTGAAATACCGCGTGGGTTGAGCATTCTGCGCGAAGGTTGGCGCGAGTATAAACACAGCGAGAATGACCGGCGTGAACAGAAGTCCGAGCCAAAATCCCCAAGCGGACACATATCCAAGATAGTCACGGCGGGTGACGAGATAAGTCGAGCGGATCATGCGGCATCCTCGGTTTTGGCGGCAGTATCTGCAGCAAGTGTATCTGTCAGGTCTTGCGCTTCGGCCTCGCTCACGAGCGAGACAAAAACGTCCCGCAGACGGGCTTCTTGCGGTGTGAAGCTGGTGATCGGCGCGCCAAGATCGAGGGTGGCGCGCAAGGCATCTTGCGATGTTTGGCCCTGCCAGAGGGAAACGCGCCAGTACTCGCCATCTTGAACGGATGTGAACCCGGACGGGGTCAACGCAGTTCCAAGATCAAATCCATCCGCTACGCCGATATGGACAGCGCGGCCAAGCGCCGTGAAGGCTTCATCCAGGGTTCCGTCAAAAACCTTGCGCCCGCGGGCCATCATTACGATTTTCTCGCAGAGGCGCTCTGCATGTTCCATCACGTGCGTCGAAAAAACGATGGTCGCGCCGCGCTTGTGTTCGTCAATGATCAGATCTTCGAGGGCCTGCTGGTTCACCGGGTCGAGGCCAGAGAAGGGCTCGTCGAGGATCAGGAAATCCGGCTTATGGGCGAGGGCGGAAAGAATCTGAACCTTTTGCGCCATCCCTTTCGACAGCTTGGTGACGCGGCTGCGGGCAAACTCGCCTAGCCCCATCATTTCCAATAGCTCATCCGCGCGCGCTTTTGCATCGCTGTGGCTCATGCCCTTCAGGCGCGCAAAATAGGTAATGATCTGCCGGGGGCTCATCTTTTTATAAAGACCGCGCTCTTCGGGCAGAAAGCCGACACGCTTCAGAGCTTCAAGGTTTGGTGGTGATCCCAGAAGACGGACATCGCCGCGATCGGGCGACAAAACACCCAGCGCCATTCGCAAGCTTGTCGACTTGCCGGCCCCATTCGGGCCCAGGAAGCCAACAATCGAGCCCTTGGGAACAGCAAAGTCGAGGTCGCGAACAGCCTGAAAGCTGCCAAACCATTTGCTGACGCCGCTCATTTCTAGCGGAAAGCCGTCATCCATATACAAGCCCCAGTCCGATTCTGCCGTTTATCGATATGTAGTTAAACTCTTTTGCCTTGCTAGGCTTGCCAAGCCCTTAAAGAGTCCACAGGATACTTGAATGAAGACGACGCCTTATCCTCGTACAGGGGATTTTGCCGACGCTCGGGGGAAAAAGGCACGTAAAAAACGTGAACCAAAACTCCAACCAGCGGAGACGAAGTCCTGCCCACCCGCGCACACTTTAAGCGGGTGCAGTGGAACAGAAACGCTCGCTTTGATCGAGAGCGCCTTGATGCGCCTATCGTCTGGAACCTACGGGACTTGTCTCTCTTGCGGCGCCGATATCAGCGTTAAACGCCTTGACGAAAACCCGGCAGTTGAAACCTGTGGGACCTGTTCCGGAAAAAGCCGGTTCAAAGCGCATTAAGCGCCTGGGTGAGATCTTTTTCCAGGTCGCCAGCGTCTTCCAAGCCAACCGACAGTCTAATCCAGCTTTCGTCCAAACCCATCTCAGCCTGCTCTTCTTCGCTCAGCGCACGGTGCGTGGTTGAGCTGGGGTGACAGGCAAGCGACTTGGTGTCGCCGAGATTGTTTGAAATATCGATCAGGTCCAAACCGTTTAGCGTTTTGAAGGCTTCAGCTCGCGCGCCCTTTACAGAAAACGCGATCAATGTGCCGCCGAGGCTCATTTGCTTCTTGTGAATTTCATGCTGCGGGTGATCTGACCGCCCCGGATAGCGCACAGCCTGAACATTTGGGTGCTCGGCAATCGTGTCCGCAATTCGAGCCGCATTGGAACAGGCTTGGCGTACGCGCAGATCCAGGGTCTCCAGACCTTTCAAAACTACCCAGGCATTGAACGGCGAAGCTGCAGGGCCTGTGTGGCGCAGCCATGGATCAATGTGTTCTTCCATAAACTCTGTTCGACCCAAAATCGCGCCGAGCAGCACGCGGCCCTGACCATCCATGTGCTTTGTGCCCGAATAGACCGCGATGTCAGCGCCAAGCTCCAGCGGCTTCTGCAGGATGGGCGACGCAAATACATTATCGACAACCAAAAGCGCCCCAGCCGCGTGGGCGAGGTCTGCGACGGCGGCGATATCGACGGCTTCCAGCAGGGGATTAGATGGGCTTTCGATGAGAACCAGCCGCGTCGGCTTAGAGAGGGCCTTCTTCCAGGCCTCCATATCGCTGCCATTTACAAATTCTGTTTCGACGCCATAGCGGGGCAAGATCGTTGAGCAAATATGCCGACAAGATCCAAACAGCGCGCTGGCCGCAACTACCCGGTCTCCGGCGCTGCACGGGGCGATCATCGCGGATGAGATGGCGCCCATACCAGACGCCGTGACACGGCAGGTTTCAGCGCCCTCAAGCGCCGTGAGCCGCTCCGCCAGCATCTGATTGGTCGGATTGCCATAGCGGGAGTAGACATAGCCCTCTTCATCGCCTGACATCCGTGCAGCAGCCTGCTCAGCGCTGTCATAAGCATAGCCCGATGTGAGGAACATGGCCTCGGAGGTCTCGCCGAATTGCGAGCGCATGGTTCCTTCGCGCACCAATTTGGTGGCGAGGGCCCAATTATCACTGCGTTTCGTCATGGCGAAATCCTTTGCATTCGAAGCGCATCGTCATAAGCCTTTGCACGTGAAGGGATCAAGCCATGGCTGATGGAAAACTAGGTGTTTTGCCAGATCGTGAACTTAGCGAGCTGTTCGAAAGCGGTGCGATCAAGTCACAAAGCGCGCTGGATGATGATCAAATTCAACCTGCCAGCCTGGATCTGCGTCTGGCTTTTGATGCCTATCGGATCCGCGCCAGTTTCCTGCCAGGCGGTCATCGCAGCGTCGCAGACGTGCTACAAGAGCCGGGCACTGAACTTCACCGGATTGAACTGACGCCGCAGGGCGCTGTCTTGGAGACGGGATGCGTTTATCTGGTGCCGCTTCAAGAAAGCCTGCGATTGCCTGCAAGCATTTCGGGGCGCGCCAATCCGAAGAGTTCTACTGGGCGGATCGACGTGTTTACGCGTGTCGTGACCAATCGCTCAAAGGCGTTTGATGATGTGCCGACCGCATATTCCGGCCCGCTCTGGCTCGAGATTAGCCCGCGCACGTTTCCGATCCTCGTGCGGCCCGGTGATCGCCTTGCGCAGCTGCGCCTACGCCGCGGCCGCGATACGGAGACGTCAGAAAAGACGGTATCGATCGACCTTGATAGCCCCGATGGCAGCCCGGTGGGTTGGCGGGCCAAGCCGCATGGCGGGTTGATTGATCTACGTGGTATCGGGGTTCATGAAGTGCATGAATTCTGGGAGCCTTTATACGCGCGGGGTGGACGCCTGATCCTCGACCCGGAAGAGTTTTACATCCTAGCCAGCCGCGAAACGGTGAAGGTGGCGCCCGGAAAAGCTGCGGAAATGGCCCCAATTGCACCTGAGCTCGGGGAATTCAGAGCGCATTATGCCGGATTCTTCGATCCTGGCTTTGGGACCAATCAAGGCGGCAGCCGTGCTGTGCTGGAGGTGCGCTCTCGCGATGTGCCATTTGTGTTGGAGCATGGGCAACCTGTCGCGAAACTGGTCTATGAGCCCATGTCGTCAACGCCAGCCGCGCTCTATGGCGGAAAGACAAGCAATTATCAGGGCCAAGGCTTGAAACTCTCCAAGCATTTCGCCCGGCCGGACTAAATCACTGATTGGTCTCGGTCGATCTGGCGTGTCCGAATGATAAGATATGCCGCAAAGCCAGTTGCCACCCCAGGCGCGAATGAAAGCGGAATGGCGATCCATCCATATTTGATGCCGAGTGATTTGCGCTCATAGATGATCCAGATGAACAAGATCGCCGCACAGAGGATGACGTCTAGCGAGTAGCCGCTTGCAAACGGGTTCACAAAACCGGCTGCGAAAGCACCGGGAATATCGCCTGTTTCCAGCAATGGCGGAACAACGATAACCCCAAACGC
>CAZGVG010000148.1:0-5380 GCA_964528975.1 uncultured Hyphomonas sp. | reverse complement strand
CCTTGAAATACTGGATCAGCGTGTTTGGCTCAGGCCCTTCATACAGGATCTTGGCTTTGCCTTCATAGATCATCCGCTTGCGAGACATGCCCGGCCCTCCAGCATGGGATTGATTGCGGCGACTCACCCGAGGGCCGCAGAGAAGCGCTCCCCATACGCCAATCAGACAAATGACGCAAAAGGCTTCTTGCACCAAAGCCCCCCTAAGCCCTATATCTGCTGCAGAAATGACAACCCTTTCGGAAAGGCTCGACCCACATGTCTTCATTTGATGATCGCGAACGCGCTGAAGAAGCCAAATTTGCTATGGATGCTGCGACTGAATTCAAGGTCATGGCGCGGCGTAACAAGCTGCTCGGCCTGTGGGCTGCGGAGCTGATGGACCTGCACGGCGATGAGGCGGATGCCTATGCTAAAACAGTTGTTCTATCTGACCTGGAAGAAGCTGGCGATGATGATGTCTTCCGCAAAGTGCGCGGCGATTTTGATACCAAGAAAGTCGACCGGACCGACCAGCGTATTCGCGAGCAGATGGCTGAATTGCTGCCTGTTGCCCGTGAGCAAGTGATGAAAGAAACCAGCTAGGGCTTGATTGCGGACTAAACCGTGCCAATTTCTGGCTCTAATGAGTAATACTTGGCGAGGAGCCGCATCATGTCGGATGACGTACAAAAATCCCTGGGCGAAGCTGTAAAAGCAAATGACGTGTTGCTGTTCATGAAGGGGACGCCAACTTTCCCACAATGCGGATTTAGCTCCGTCGTGGTGCAGGTTCTGGATTATCTCGGCGTTGAATATCAGGCCGTCAACGTCTTGGACGATCAAGATGTGCGCGAAGGCATCAAGACCTTCTCACAATGGCCAACCATTCCGCAGCTTTATGTCAAAGGCGAGTTTGTTGGCGGCTGTGACATCATCAAAGAGATGTTCGAAGCGGGCGAGTTGAAAGACTATATGGCCGAAAAAGGCATCGAGATGGAAGCGGCTTAAACCCACCGCATCTGACCCGTTTTACAAATATTCCCCGCCTATGACTCCAGATGAGGGAGTCTAAGCTATGGATGAAGTACCAACACAATATGCAGCCGATGATGATACGGTGCGGGGCTTTGGCGATTGGAGCGCGAAGGTCGGCGTTGGCTATCCACGCAGCGTTGTTTGCGGTGTCTTTGGAAAAATGCACGCGCGCGGCATCTCAGATGCACATTCGCTGACTTTGGAATTCTATGGCGCGAATGGCGGCATCTTTCGCTACTTCCCGCGCCAAAGAGAAACAATGCCTCTGGTCTTTCGCTGCTTGAAACCGGGCGAAACGTCTTTCTATCTGATTGCCCGCGATCAGCATTTGAAAACTCTGGCCATCCGCAATGGCGTCATCGAAGTCCGCGAGAATACCTTCTCAACAGGACAAGCTGGCATGGGCGACCATCCAGACCTGGGGAACGTGGATGCCCAGGCCCAAATCGCGCCAGCCCCTATCCTTGAGGCCACAGACAAACCGCCAATGGCTGAATGCAATCAAAGCCCTGATAGACTTTCACGGGCCAATCCCGCATCAGCGCTCAGTTCAAGCTTGGATCATGATGTTGCGGCGGTGCTCCAAAAACGCCTTGAGGCTAAACTCATGAGGCGCCCGGAAGACTTTTAAGCGAACCAGAAGAGATAAATGCACGCCAATAGAGGCAGGATGCCCATGGCAAGTGCAATACGGGCAAATTTGTAGTGCGCGACCCACGTATCGATCTTACTGTTCCCGCTAGACCGGCTCTCAGTTTCCAGATCGATCCAGTCATGCTTTTCGCTGAACGTATCTGAAGTGATGTATTGCTCAAGCGTATTCTCGAAGAGCATGACACTGATCAAGAAGCTAATGCCATAGATGATCCCGGTTAGCGTTCCGGTGATCAGCCAGCCCACCCAGCCCATACCGCCGCCGCTCTCAATCTGGGTCCAGAAGAGAAAGCCGCCGATCAGCGCAAGGATAAGCGATCCGGCACTTATGCCCCAGAGCCGCTTTGTGTTTGGCAGCTTGTCTGGCTCACTTGAAGGGTTTTTGGACATTTGACCACCTCAGGTATCTTTTCGGTTCATCCTTGGGAAAAAGCTCAACAAGGATCATAGTCTATGTTACGTCATTAAGCATAGTGCAGGGGACAAATCATGCCTGACGGTAGAGAGCTAATTGAGCTGGCGAAAACCAAAATCGGACAAGAGTATAAGTTTGGGGCGCAAGTCCCATTTTCTAATAGAGATTGGCCAGGACCCTGGGATTGCGCAGAATTTATAACGTGGGCTGTTTTTCAAGTATGCGGCAAAATCTATGGCGCGCGCGAAGCCAGCTATCATCCTGCTGGATACGATGCATGGACGGGGCATTGGGAAGCAGACCGCAAAGCCGGTACGTTTAAGGAAATAGAAGTCTCTGAGGCCTTTGCCGTCCCTGGCGCCATCTTGCTCAGAGCTCCGAATACAGGCGACATCAAAATCGGGCATATCGCTTTTTCCACCGGACAGGCTGAAACCGTTGAGGCGCATTCCACAAAAGTTGGAGTCGTTACGAGGTCCGCGCAGGATCGATACTGGCGTTCAGGGCTTTTGCTGCCAGAATTTACCTATACTCGCACCACAGGCGACTATTGGTATCGCTATCCTCGCAAATACTGGCGTCTAACAAGCCCATATACGTTCGGCAAAGAGGTCATGAAAATCAAGCAGAAGCTCGCCTCCAAAGGGCATACGCCCGGGCTTGAAACCAACGCCTTTGATCAGGCCACGCATGATGCTGTTGCGGCTTTTCAGCAGGAACAAGGGCTTGTTGTAGACGGCATTGTTGGCAAGGATACGCTTCGTGCACTTGGGTTCATGTTCGGGCCAGCGGCGCAAACCTAATCGCACCTCATACAGACGCGGCGATCTCCCCCTCGCCTTGATAGAAATATCTGCTAAGCAGCAGCCATGACCACACCACAAGCGCCTATTCGCCCGCCTGCCCTTCCCAAAGTTGGGATTGTCTCTCTTGGTTGCCCGAAAGCGCTGGTGGATTCAGAGCGGATCGTCACGCGGCTTAGAGCGGAAGGCTATCAGATCAGCCCGGACTATTCCGGTGCAGATCTGGTTCTGGTCAATACGTGCGGCTTCATTGATAGCGCGCGTGAGGAGAGCCTGGACGCGATTGGCGAAGCGATTGAAGCGAATGGCAAAGTCATCGTCACGGGCTGTCTTGGCGCCGAGCCGGACGTGATCGAGAAAGCCCATCCAAAAGTGCTCGCGGTCACCGGCCCACACCAGTATGAGCAAGTGATGGATGCGGTGCATACGCATCTGACGCCGCCGCATGATCCAAAGGTTGATCTGGTGCCAGAAAGCGGCCTGCGCCTAACGCCCCGCCATTATGCCTATTTGAAGATTTCTGAAGGCTGCAACAATCGCTGCAGCTTCTGCATCATTCCAAAGCTTCGCGGGGATCTTGCTTCTCGCCCGATCCACCACGTGTTGATTGAGGCTGAGCAATTGGTTCGCGCCGGCGTGAAAGAACTGCTGGTGATCAGTCAGGATACAAGTGCTTATGGGCTTGATATCAAATACGCGCCGCAAGTTTGGAAGGGCAATGACTATGACACGCGCTTCCTTGATCTGGCCAAGGGGCTTGGCAGTCTCGGCGTCTGGACACGGATGCATTATGTTTACCCCTATCCGCACGTCGACAAGGTGATCCCGCTGATGGGCGAGGGCTTGATCACACCATATCTGGACATTCCGTTCCAGCACGCCTCAGCTAATGTCCTCAAAGCGATGAAGCGCCCAGCCAAGCAAGACCGAGTTCTGGAGCGCATCCAGCAGTGGCGGCGCGATGTGCCAGACCTTGCAATCCGCTCAACCTTTATTGTTGGATTTCCGGGCGAGACAGAGGAAGACTTTGAAATCCTGCTCGACTTTATCCGCGAGGCTAAAATCGACCGCGCTGGCTGCTTCAAGTATGAAGATGTCAAGAATGCCGATAGCGGCGCCCTGCCCGGACACTTGCCAGAAGACGTGAAGGAAGAGCGCTGGCATCGCTTTATGCAAGTTCAGGCGGAGGTTTCCGCAGCACGCGCGCAGGCGCAGATCGGGACCGTCCAGGACGTGATTGTGGATGGACCAAGCGACGAGGTGGGCGAGTATCTGGCCCGCTCAAAAGCGGATGCACCTGAGATTGACGGGGTGGTTTACCTGAAATCAGACGAAGCGTTAAAGCCGGGTGATATTGTCAGCGCGTCTATCGCCGACGCGGACGCCTATGATCTTTACGCAAGCATAGTCTGAAGCTTTAAGCCGCGCCCAAACGGCCAGGAATAAACTCGATCCCAGCATCAAAGCTTGTCTGCCAAACGACCCGTGCGCCGCGATTGAGGCCTATACGGGAGGCTTTAATCATGATTTTGGCGGGCAGCCTCCCTTTGCTGCGAAACCGAATACGTGCGCCCGTTCTGGAGACATCGAGAATTATCGCCTCGCGCAAAGGCGCCGCCTCGGTTGCAATCAAGCAAACACACCAAAGCCCTTTGCGCTGGGCGCGCCGTTGCTCTGTCCAACGCAGTTCGCGCTTAAGGTCAGGCAGCACATGCGAGGTGGAGCTGCGAACGCGCGAAACATCAGCTTTGATTTTTCCTTTGGCCGTGAACATAAAATCTCTCTATTTGAGAGATTTATACAATATTCTAGTTAAAGTAGAATTACTGGTCCGAGTAAAGCCCCACCCAAATTGAGTGAGGCTTTAAACTTTTAACCGGATTTCAGTTCATCGAACGGAACAGTTTTATCAACCCGAACATCTTGCGGCAGGCCAAGCACGCGTTCGGCGATGATATTCTTCAGGATTTCATCCGTTCCGCCCGCAATCCGCAGACCCGGCGCCCACATGAAGCTTTGCTGGAACAAGCCATCAGCAGGCATATCATCGCCCGTCATCAGGCCGTAATGATCCTGCATTTCGATAGCCGAGTTACAGATATCCTGCAGCTGATTGGCGGTGATAATCTTGCCGATTGAGTTTTCCGGTCCGGGCGTCTGGCCTTTGGACAGCGCTGTTTGCGTCCGCAATTTGGTCAGCTTATAGCCTTGCGCCGCAACATACCAATCAGCGAGATTTTCGCGGAATGCGCCCTCGGTCATGGTGCCTGCCTGCTTGGCATAGTCCATGATTTCAGACCAATCTGGTCCCGGTGAGCCGCCAACCGCCAGACGCTCATTCATTAGGGTCACGATGGCAACTTTCCAGCCCTGGCCAACTTCGCCGAGGCGGTCGGAGTCCGGGATGCGCACATCCGTGAAGTAAACCTCGTTAAACTCGCGGCCACCGGAGGCCTGGTGGATTGGGCGGGCTTCAACACCCGGCGTTTCC
>CAZGVG010000147.1:0-5381 GCA_964528975.1 uncultured Hyphomonas sp. | reverse complement strand
GCGCCAGATGGAAGCTTACGAACGACATCGAACAGCGTGCCTGCCGGGGCCGTCACAGCGCCATCAGTATCAATCTTGGCATCAGCATGATCAACCGCTTCGATATCAAGATCGGTGGCGGTGAAGCGGACTTCCCCATTTTCGGCCTGCATCAGGATATTTGACAGGATCGGGATTGTATTTCGGCGTTCAACGACATTCTGCACATGGCCAAGCGCATTCAAAAGCGCGCCGCGTTCAATCGTCAATTTCATCTCATCATCCCTTATGTTCAGGCCGCATGCCTGAAGGCTTTGTTTTCATTCAGTTTTGCCCTTTTGGGGCGAGTCGGCCCGCCCCTAAAGAGAGGCGGGCCGTTAATGTTTCGATTCCAGCACGAAATGCAAGGGCTTAGCGCGCTGAAAGCTTTGGTTTAAGTCGCGTCTATTCCGGCAAGACGGTCAAACACGGTGTAACGCACGCGTTCAATCTCATCCATCATGTCGCGGTCGCCTTTGTTCAGGAGACGATTGATCTTGCGATACGCATGAAGAACTGTGGTGTGGTCTTTCTTGCGATAGGCCGAAGCGATCTGCGGGAACGACTTATCAGTCATCACGCGAGACAGATACATCGCCACCTGACGCGGATGACAGATTGAGCGGACCTTGCTGGCGCTTTCAATATCTGTCTTGGAGATCGCATAGACTTCCATACAGGTGCGCTTGATGTCATCGAGGCTTGGCGTGCGCGGCTCGCCAGCAATCCGGCGGATCACTGTTTCCAGCATTTCCGGGGTCGGAGCAAGCTCGCCATAGCCAGTCTCAAGCTGCAGGCTCCATAGGACGCCGCAAAGCTCTCGCCCTGCGCCGCGGATGCCGGAATTGATCCGGTCAACCATGGCATCCGTCAGGACAAAGTTTGGCGTCGTCTCTGCGATCAGATCGATATGACGGCGAATAATCGCGCGGCGCATATCTGTGTCTGGCAGGGTCACCTCAACTGAGGCGGCGCCTTTAATCTCTCCGGCGAGTTCCTTGGAAAGCCCAACCATATCACCCGGCGCGGCATCTGCCGTGATGATGACGTGCCCGCCCATGGACGTAACCGCCCGCAAGGCGCCGAAGAAGGCTTTGTCTGTTTTGGCTTTGCCTGCAATCCAGTGCAGGTCGTCAATCATCAGAAGGTCGTTCTGTTTGACATAAGCCTGCAGCTCTTTTGTGTCGCCAGCGCGGGAGCCGTCAACAAAGCGTGTCATGAACTCTTCAGCAGAAATGTAGGCAAGACGGCGGGGGTCGCCGCCTTGTGCCGCTGCCGCTTCGATCGCTTTCAGGATGTGCGTCTTGCCAGTGCCGGGTTGTCCATAAATCACGATGACGCCGGCCGGGATTGGCGCGCCGTCTGCGAGGCGTTTGCCAAGGCCAACAGCCCGCGCATTTGAAGGCCCTTTCACAAGGGTTTCAAATGTCATTGAGTGATCAATTATGGGCGCGATTTCAGCCTCGCCAGCATCTGTCGCCGGCACAGGCTCTTCAGCCAACTCAGCTGCCCATGGGTCACCGAGCATGCTCTGAATTTCAGACGGCACGCGTGACCATAGCTCAAACTTCAAGCGGCGTTTCTTGGGATCAAGCTCCCGCCATATCGTTTGTATCGGGCGGGCATATTTTTCGCTCACGCGGTCCAGCGTCAGCTGATCCGGTGCAGCAATCATAATTGCCTTATTAACCTCTGCAACAAAGCGAACTGTTCCCAACCACTTTTCATAATCGTTAGGTGAGATGTCGCCGCGAGCAACATCCAGCGCTTTTGCCCACAGGTCTTTAGCGCCTGGTTGGTCTACACTGTTCTCATCAGCCTTGGTTGAAGCGTTCTGTCCTTCAACCCCATTCGTCAGCCCCATAAGATGCCCCTTTCTTATTCATCACTTTTTTCATCATGGCGACCGTCGGAAGAGACACGTCCTCTGTTCAGACCTATAGAAAAGCCTGCCCTTAAATACGCAGTACACAGAGAACATTCCGTCGATGGGTTTAGTTAATCAGACAGAGATTTTTCTTGCAACTGAAGAAACCCTCGCTTGTGGAGAGAGTCGTGGTTGACAGGCTCAAACCCCTTGTAGAATCACGCAAAAAAATATGTAAAAAAGAAAGCTTGACGGTTCCTGATGCCCAACTAATACGGGACTTCTCGTGTTTTTCGGGCTTTGTTCTGTCAACCGTTTTTTTGCGCGTTTCCTGTGGATTTCTGCATTTTTATTACAGCGTATTCTATCTGCAGTAGGGCACAAAAAAAGCCCGCATGGCGAGTGCCGCGGGCTATGCATTTTTGTCAGTCAAAAGACGGTTTTACGTAGCGTTAGGCCATGGCCTTGATACGGGCAGAAAGACGAGAGACTTTCCGGGCAGATGTGTTTTTGTGCAGGATGCCTTTTTGCGACGCGCGCATGATTTCCGGCTGGGCCGCTTTTAACGCATCTGAAGCTGCGGCTTTGTCACCAGACTCGATTGCTTCTTCGACCTTACGGACGAAAGTCCGCATGCGAGACCGGCGGGCTTGGTTGACTTCAGTACGGGTCGCAATTTTGCGAACCATCTTTTTAGCTGATCGTGTATTCGCCATTCAAAACTCCTTATCGCCCTAAATGGCGGAAAGCGCGGTAAGTACATAATGGTGCCAGCCGCGTCAACCGCCCTCAGGCGGGTGATCTGTAGAATCTACAGACTCTTTTCAGGCTTGCCCAGACCTTGAAGCCTTATTGATTCTTAAAGTGGGCCTGACGCTTCTCAACAAAGGCTTCCATGCCCTCTTTTTGGTCTTCGGTCGCAAACAGTGAATGGAAAAGGCGGCGTTCAAAGATAATGCCTTGTGAGAGCGGCGTTTCGTAAGCGGCATTGACCATTTCCTTGGTCAGCATAGCAGCCGCGCGCGGCATCGATGCGATCTTCTTGGCAACGGCCTTGGCTTCTTCGACCAGATCATCGGCAGGTACGACGCGAGAGACAAGGCCGCAGCGCTCAGCTTCTTCGGCGTCCATCATCCGACCTGTCAGGCACATCTCCATGGCTTTCGACTTTCCCGCAAAGCGAGTCAGGCGCTGTGTGCCGCCTGCGCCAGGGGAGACGCCAATGGTAATCTCTGGCTGGCCAAACTTGGCTTTGTCGCCCGCAAGGATGAAGTCGCACATCATGGCGAGTTCACAGCCCCCGCCAAGGGCGTAGCCATTAACGGCCGCGACCAGAGGCTTGCGCATTCGGGCAGCGCGCTCCCAGTTCTTGGTGATGAAGTCCTTATAATAGGGCTCCATATAAGAGAGCTCGCGCATCTCTTTGATATCGGCGCCAGCGGCAAAGGCTTTCTTCGAGCCTGTGATAACAACGCAGCCAATTTCATCATCGCCATCGAAGCGATCAAGGGCGGCGGTGAGCTCATCCATCAATTGATTGTTAAAAGCGTTGAGGGCGTCGGGGCGGTTCAGAGTGATGACAGCGACAGCGCCGTCGACCTCTGTTAGCAATGTTTCGTAGGCCATGGGGTCCTTTACGGTTGTCCTAGCTTGCATCTGGTGCAGGTTTTATCGCACTCTGATTGCTGCATCCTGTAAGCGAAATTACGCGCGGCGTCGATAGGGGGCTTGCGCGGAGCCATTCTCGCTGAGGATTAGACCTTAATTCGGATCTTTCAGCTTATAGATGAGGTCCAGAGCCTCGCGTGGTGTCAGCGTATCTGGGTCGATGGTTTCGAGCAGATCAAGCGCTGGATTCATTACAGGCGTTTCTTCAGGCTGAGTGTCTTCAACGGCGGCAAAGAGGGGCAAGGCATCGACCGTGTCGGGGCTGGCCTCAAGGCGTTTCAGGACTTGTTCGGCGCGTTTGACGGCGCGGGCCGGCAGGCCAGCAAGGCGCGCCACCTGAACGCCGTAGCTGCGATCCGCTGGACCGGATTGGACATCATGCAAGAAGACCAGATCGTCTTTCCATTCCTTGGCGCGCAGAGAGAGATTGGTCGCGGCGCCAAGGTCGTCGGCAAGCCCGGTCAGCTCATGATAATGCGTCGCGAAAAGTGCCCGGCACTTATTGGTATTGTGCAAATGCTCGACGGCGGCCCAGGCAATCGCAAGGCCGTCATACGTACTGGTGCCGCGGCCAACTTCGTCCAGAATGACAAACGAGTTTGGGGTGGCTTGGGTCAGGATCGCGGCGGTTTCGACCATCTCGACCATAAAGGTCGAGCGCCCGCGTGACAGGTCATCGCTTGCCCCAACGCGGGAAAAGACCCGGTCCGCGAGGCCGAGATTCAGGCTGCGTGCTGGAACGTAAAGACCTGCTTGAGCCAAAATGACGGCAAGGCAGGCTTGCCTCAGATAAGTTGATTTACCCGCCATGTTTGGACCCGTGACGAGTGCGAGGCGGGGCGCGGTGTCGCCGCTGGCATCAAGCTTGGTTGCATTGGCGGTAAAGCCGTCGCCTTGTTTGCGCAGGGCCGCTTCAACGACGGGGTGGCGCAACCCATCCGCCTCGAACACCGGCGCGCTGCTCAAGACGGGGCGGACAGCGTTCACTTCAGCAGCCCATTCGGCACTGGCTGCGGCGACATCAAGGTCGGCCAAAGCATGCGCTGCTGCACTGAGCGAGTGTGAGAGCGCTTCAACCCGGTGGCAGAGCGTTTCGAAAATAGCCAGTTCGCGGCCCTTGGCGATGTCATCTGCGCGGGAGATTTTTCCGGCAAGTTCTGAAAGTTCGGTTGTTGAGAAGCGGACATTACTCGCCAGCGTCTGACGATGAATAAAGGTCTCTGCCAGCGGGGCCTGCATAAGCGGGTCAGCATGGCGCGCTGTCACGTCAATGAAATAGCCGAGCACATTGTTGAACTTGATCTTCAGACTGGAAATTTCGGTTTGGGCGGCATAGCGGGTCTGCAGTTCTGCGATGATCTGGCGGCTATCAGCTTTCAGGCTGCGCGCTTCATCGAGGGCGGTGTCCCAGCCCATTGCGATGAAATTTCCATCGCGGGCGAGCGTTGGTAAGTCTTCCTGAAGCGCTTTTGTGAGATCGGCTGTAAGCGCGGCCAGGTCTGGGGCATTGGATAAAGTGAGGTTCTGAAGCGCCGCTTCGATCAAAGGCGGCGGGTTGGTGCTGGTCCGCGCGACTTCGGCAACCGCGACTTCACCCGCTTTCAGGGCAGTACCAATCGCCGCGAGATCGCGCGGCCCGCCGCGGCCAAGACGGATACGCGCACGGGCGCGCTCCAGGTCGGGTGCCGTTTTCAGCGCTTTGCGGATCGTTTCGCGCAAATGATCATTGGCCAGGAAAAACTCAATTGCATCATGGCGGGCGCTAATGGTTTCTGCTGTGGTTTCAGGCCGGGCGAGGCGGGCACCGAGTAGTCTTGCACCCGGCGCG
>CAZGVG010000146.1:0-5393 GCA_964528975.1 uncultured Hyphomonas sp. | reverse complement strand
GACTGCGATCAATCCCAGGGATTAAATCGCGTGCGCGGTTTTAGAATGTTCTCTTCTTCGCTTTCACTTTCCCCAGAAGCCTCAGGGGCTTCGGTCTTTACGGCCTCGGTTTGAACCGCGGCCAGACTTGGGGCCGTTTCGACGCTTCGTTCTGCATCGCCAGTCTCTTCCGTAAAGATCGGCGTATCATCAGTTGCGTCAATAATGATCTTCTCAGGGATAGCCTCTGAGACAGTTTCATCTGGCGCGACTGGCAGCCCGCCAGTGGCTTCGGTCGTCGCAGACAACGCACCAAGGCCAAACCCTGAACCAATCCCGCTTAAGCTATAACTCTGTTGAGTGTCAGAAGGCTGTTCGGCGGCGGTTTCAATCAAAGCTTCAGGGGGCAGATTATTTGAGAGGGGTTCTATCTTCTCCTCAACAGGCGTCGCGGCCTCAGGCGCCGAATCCACTTCAGATAAGACAGGTGCAGCCGTTGCAGGCTCATTTTGCGTTGTTGCCAGATCATCCAGATTGGCTTGAGCAGCGGCGCCAACATTTGAGCCCATTGGGCCAGAAAATTGGGACACATTCGTTGCCAACGGCTTTGGCATTTCAGTAATAGGTTCAGGCGTTTGCAACTCTTCAGACTCTACCGGGGCGGTTGCGGCGGCAATTGTCTCTTCTACGTGCTCAACCGCGGTTTGCAGAGGTTCGGATTCAGCCTGTGATGGCTCAACATCTGGCGTTAAACTAGAAATAGGTTCACTTGGTTGCTCAGGGGTTGGGTCAACTTCACGAGTGTCATCTGCCGCTGTCAGCTCGACTGTTTCTGGCGCCTGAGGTTCGATTTCAACTTCCTCTGTGGACGCGTTAAGAGCTGTTGCGGCGACAACTCCGAGACCTGCATCACTCAGGAAATTTTCAGCAGGTGAAGGGGCTTCCTGCCGATTGTTGACCTCATCTGCAAGGCGAGCGACGGCTTCTGTCATATCAGGTTCGTTTGATATTGGCACTTCAGTCTGGATTTCAGGTTCAGATGCTGGCTCAGGTTCGGCCGATGCAGGCGCAAGTGTTTCAACTTCAGCAGGGGCCATAACAGATGTTTCCTCTACAACATCTTCAGGCGCAGCTGCTTCGAGGGTTTCTGCGAGTGCTTCCGCTGGCGTTTCAGTCGGGCTATCCGGAATACCGTCACCATCCAGATCGATACCGGCAAGCAAGGTTGAGATCGCTGCTTCAGTGCCGCTCGCGACACGCGATGCTTCTTTGGTCATGAGGGCAACAATTTCGGAATATGCTGCGCCAGTCTCGTCCTGCGTCGCGGCAAGCTCATCGGCGGTCGCGCGCTCCAGTTCTTTACCCTCTTTGCTGATAATCGCGAGTTCATTGGGCGTTTCTGTGAGGCTTACACTGTAGCCCTCGGTGGCATAAATAATGTTATTGCTATCACCCTCAGTCCAGTTGAGTTTTCCCCGCTCTGTCATCTGAGAGAGGCGATCGATCAGTTTTTTGGTTGAAGGGTGCAGCATTTTGGGAGTCCACCTTTGTTCTGTATTTTTTACACCTTTGTAATACCTATCAATTGGCCGTGTGACAAAGGGGCCAAGTGTGACTTTCTGATGAAATTACGGTTATATAATGAGGTTTCACAGCTTATTCCGGACAGGTGTACGAGCAGCGTGCACGCGGTGTAAGAATAACGTTTACAAGAGTGGTTTGCCCGCATTCGTCAGGGATTCGAAGTGAGTGAGATAAATGGAACGATTCTGGTTATTTTTAGTCCCTCTAGTCATTCTAGCCATTGCCGAAGCGCGCTGGCCACGTCGATCCCGTATATTGACGAGGCGAGAGAGATGGCCCAGCGCGGCTATGCTGCTTTTTGTTGGATTGGTGCTGGGTCGGTTGATGGTGCCTGCTGGTTTAGCGGGGATTGCGTTATGGGCTGATAGTCAAAATATCGGTCTCTTCAATTTACTCGACACGCCATTCTGGGCCACCGCCTTGATCGGCTATATAGCCTTTGATCTTTCCGTTTGGGCTCAACACGTTGCGCTGCACCGTATTGACCTTTTGTGGCGCTTGCACCGGGTTCATCATGCTGACCCTGACTTCGATGTTTTTACTGCACTGAGATTTCATCCCGGGGAGCTCTTACTATCTCTGCTCTGGAAAGGCCTGGTCATACTCATTTTAGGTATCCCGGCGCTTCTAGCCGTCTGGTTTGAGGTGGTGCTGAATGTCGGAGCGATGTTCAACCATTCGAACTTGAAGCTGCCTCTCTGGTTAGACCGCTGGCTGAGACTTCTGTTTGTAACCCCGGATATGCACAGGGTTCATCACTCAACCGATCATATGGAAGCGAACAGGAACTTCGGGTTCTTCATTCCCTGGTGGGATCGCCTTTTCGGGACTTACAAGGCTCAGCCTGATCAGGGGCATAGCGGTCTTGAAATTGGCCAGAAGAACTGGCGTGAAGCCGAAGATCAGTCTTTTATCAGCCTGCTGACACAGCCAAAGTTAAAGCCCTAGTTTCCACTCCACGATGCGCGTGTCTCAGCAATATCGCGTACGAAATCCTTGACCGCCAGTTCTCCGGCATCTGACAGACCCGTGCGAAATCCTTGGACGGTAAGATCAGGCGCGATGACAAGATAAGTTGGAGTCCAGCGAACTTTAAGAGCTGTGCGGATTGAGGCGTCTGCATCGACAACGGTTGGAAATGCCCAGCCCTTCTCGTCAAACCAATCAGAAACTGAGGCATAGGATTTGGTCGCTTTGGCTGCCCGCTTCGCATTTTGCGGTGTGTGTATGGACATGAAGTCGACAGCTGGGTCTTGGGTAAGGGCGGTTGACAGTGCAGCGGCGTATTTTGCGTCTTTCATACTGTCATGGCACCAGATGCCCCAGACTTCGATTACCGTCCACTTGCCAAGAAGTAGATCGGATGAAAAGGCGCTTCCATCCACAAGCTGGCCAGAGAAACGCGGCACCTCTTCGCCCAGATATTCATAGGAATAGGGCCGACCATAATCATCGCGAGGGACATCACCTCGGCTTAAGTCTGCGGTTTCGGGTGCTGGCATACCGGGCCTGATATAATATGTCGCTTTGCTGCTATCTGTTGGAGCTTCGACTAGATTAGCCGATTCAAGGCTTTCAAGGGGAGTTGCCGCCACCTCAACACGCTCTGGAGCAGAATCTGCAGCAGTCTCAATGTCAGTTCCTGGGTTCGTGCAGGCAATGAGCATCTGAGTTGCAGCGATCATGATGAGTTGTCGGTTCATTTCGCGGGTCTTTCGTTTAAGGCACAAATCCGGGCATCTGCTGGATGTCGGTATCTTCGGGGCTTGCGCCAGCGGCAGTCAACATAGCATGAACCTGGCCGCGATGGTGCGTGCCATGATTGAACATTTGCTGTATAAGCTTCCAACGCGGAAAAGTTCCCACTGTCACGCCCGCGCTGGTTATCCAGAGAAAGTCGCTATCGATACAGGCCTGCGATTGACGGTCTGCCCAAGTGACCATCGCAGCGTCTATATTTTCACGCATAGCCTTAAGTTTTTCCCAATCAGGAAATTGCATGGTCGAAGTAGGGATACCGCCATTTGGCGCCTGACATCCGCCAAAACGGCTTAGCCACAAACGATCGCCCCATAGCAGATGATCGAGTGTGGCATGTATTGATCCAAAAAATGCGCCGCGATTTTCTCGCCGCGCATCTTCATTGAGTGTGTTCGCCGCACTGATCAGACTAGCATTCTGCCATTGGCCATATCTTGCCATTAACTGCGCAAAGGCGGGTGTGAACATGGTGCCTAGGCTTTATCGCTGCCGCCGGGAATTCGCAGAACCTGACCTGGATAAATCCGGTCTGGATGTTTCAGCATCGGCATATTGGCTTCAAAGATATCCGGGTAGCGCATCGGGTCGCCATAAAACTTCTTGGCAATCTTGGAGAGGCTATCGCCGGATTTGACCGTATAGAATTCAGCTTCGCCAACCTTGGCCTTTGATTTCACCTTCATCGTGTCTTCAACCTCGCCAATGCCGCTGACATTGCCGGCCGCAAGGATGATCTTTTCCTTGGTTTCCTGATCCGGCACTTTGCCTTCCAGCTTGACACTTTTGCCATCGACTAGAACGCGGAAGTCGCCGCCAAGATCATCATCAAGGCCTAGATCCTCGACTTCTTTACGGATGGCTTTCTCGGCAACTTTGTTGCGGTCGGCTATGAGTTCCTTGCCCTTATTGAGCGTAAATTTGAAAATGCCCATTGGCTTTCTCCCCTTTGTTGATCGGCTAGGTAAGCAGAAACCAGAGATTCGGAAAGGGGTTTCCGCGACGTCGTTCCACTTTACGTCAACGTAACCCCTAGCGCTGCGGCGCTCGCGCAGGTAGGGTGCGGCGCAACATAACACACTCACGGGAGTTTCTAATGCGCGAAGCAGTTATCGTATCCACAGCCCGCACGGGCCTTGCAAAGACGGGCCGCGGCTCGCTCAATGATACGCACGGTATCACTATGGCAGGCCACGCCATCAAGCATGCCATTGCGCGCGCAGGTATTGAGGCGGCAGAGGTTGAGGACGTTTATCTTGGCTCAGCCCAACCAGAAGGCGCGACCGGACACAACGTAGCGCGTAATGCAGCGCTCTGGGCAGGTTGCCCAACATCCACTGCAGGCGCGACGATCAACCGTTTCTGTTCTTCAGGTCTGCAGGCGATTGCCAACGCCGCGCATACGGTCATCAATGAAGGTGCGCCAGTTGCAATTGGCGGAGGTGTTGAAAGCCTGTCTTTGGTCTCACGTTCAGGTCATATGAACCTGCACCGCTATACTGAAGACGAGCTTATGAAGGCACAGCCCGCCATATGGATGACTATGATTGAGACAGCCGAAATCGTCGCTGAGCGCTATGGCGTCTCTCGCGAAGCTCAGGATGCGTATTCTGCAGAGTCACAGCGCCGCACAGCTGAATTCCAGCAAAAAGGCTACATGGCGGAAGAGATTGCGCCGCTGCAAACGCGCATGAAGCTGGTCAATAAGGAAACGGGTGAAACAACTTATCAGGATGTGACCTGTGAGCGCGATGAGTGTAACCGTCCTGGGACCACAGCTGAAACACTTGCTGGCCTGAAGCCTGTTTTCTCTGGCGGACAGCAAGTGAAGGAAGGCAAGTACATCACAGCCGGTAATGCTTCGCAGCTTTCTGATGGCGCTGCTGCTGTTGTCGTTATGGAAGCTGAAGAAGCTGCCAAACGCGGTATCGAGCCGCTGGGCCGTTTCATGGGCTTTAATGTTGCCGGGTGCGACCCAGACGAAATGGGCATTGGTCCTGTGTTTGCCGTACCGCGTTTGCTTGAGCGTCATGGCCTGAAAGTTGACGATATTGATCTTTGGGAGCTGAACG
>CAZGVG010000145.1:0-5417 GCA_964528975.1 uncultured Hyphomonas sp. | reverse complement strand
CGCTCCAAGGCTATAGCTTATGCACGCTGAGGGCCTCATAAATAGGCATAGCCAGCGCACAAAGCTCTGCAAGCTCGCCCTCGAGTTTTGGTAGCGCACCAGAGGCAGGTCCAAAGCCCGTCGATGCCCAAACCGCGTCATACCAGTGCGGGGCCCAGACGCCATCTTCAGCGCGCGCGCCTTCCGGCCATGATAGCATCGCCTCGTCCCAGGGGAGGGTCAGTCTCTCACATAACTTGCTCAGAGTGCCCTTTGGATCCTTCAGAATATCATCGCTATCAATCACGAGCGGTATGCTTTCCTGCAGAACTGTAGCACGTTCAAATAACTCCAATTGTTGAGGAAAACCTATAGCTTCAAGACTAACAGTTCCCATTTTACGCGCATAGGACGCCAGTACTCGCGCCGGATGACGGATCAGAAATACGTTCTTTACATCGCCCATAAAAGCGCGAGGCACACCCTCTACCATGTGATGGGTCATATGCTTTTGATAAAAGACCCGACTCCCGTCTGGCGACCGGCTCATAGCGGCAGCGACCGCGTACGAATCGCACTCATGCGCCGAGAAGATCTCTTCCATCATCGGATGACGCAGCCCGGTTAGTTTTAAGTAAGCTGCATAGAACGGCTCATCCACACAGACCGTGTCCCGTCGTGCGCCAAAACTGCGCATCAGGGTCGTCGACATATTTCGCGGGCCTGACCACATAGCAATGCGGATAGACTTGCTCATGTGATGGGTGTCAGATTGGTCTCGACAAGGGCTTTATAAAGCGCCGACAAGCGCTTTGTCATTGGGCCATTCTTATCAGCAATTAAGCGGCCATCGACCTCTCGCACAGGCGTCGTTCCCGCGAAGGTTCCGGTAATAAAGGCCTCATCAGCTGAATAAACATCAAAAAGCGAGAACCGCTTCTCAAACACAGGAATGTTATTCTCTCGGCAAACCTGGATGATATTGCCACGGGTGATCCCGCCAAGACAATACTCAGGAGGGCTGGTCCAGACCTCACCATCGCGCACAATGAAGAAATGGGTCGAGTTACAGGTCGCGACAAAGCCATCAGGGTCCAACATCAAAGCCTCATCAGCCCCGGCTTTGTCAGCTTGAATACACGCAAGAATGCAATTGAGCTTTGAATGCGAATTTAGCTTCTGATCCTGTTCCGCCGGACCAGTGCGGCGGACATGCGCGGTAAACAGGCTAATACCAGCCTCAATCACTTCTGGCAGCGGCGACTTGTATTCGGGAATAATCACAACCGTTGGCTTGGTGATCGTAAATCGCGGCCCTTGATAAGGCGTTTTTTTGATGCCGCGCGTGACCATCAAGCGGATATGCACCCCTTCGGTCATGTCTTGAGCTTTGAGACAATCGAACAGGCGCTGCGTCATCTCATCCGGGGTGAGACCGATCTCCATATCGATCGTCTTGGCGCCAGCATAAAGACGTTTCATATGTTCCGGCAGGAATGCGACGCCGCCATTATGGACCCGCATCCCTTCCCAGATCCCATCGCCCAACAGATAGCCGCTTTCAAACACCGACACGGTGGCTTGATCGCGGTGCTTTAGCTCACCATTGATCGACACCTGAATATCTGCATTGCGCGGATCATAGACGAAGTCATGCACACCGTGCGGTTTCTCACTCATGTTCACCCAACCCGGCGTTCCTGATCTTTCCAATAGGGCTCTCGCAAGTCTTTGCGCAGGATCTTGCCTGACGGATTACGTGGCAGCGCATCGATTGTATCAACCGATTTAGGGCACTTATAGCCCGCGATGCGTTCTTTGGCCCAGGCGATGATCGCCTCTGGAGTTGGGCTAGTGCCCTCTTTCGGGACAATGATCGCCTTGACCGCTTCGCCCCACTTCTCATCTGGAATACCAATCACAGCGACATCAGCCACATCCGGATGGCCAAAGATCGCATTTTCAACTTCGGCTGGGTAGACGTTCTCACCGCCTGATACGATCATATCCTTCACGCGGTCATGGATGAACAGGAAGCCGTCTTCGTCAAAATAGCCCGCATCCCCGGTATAGAAAAATCCATCGCGGATAGCACTCGTCGTTGCCTCAGGACGGTTCCAATAGCCTTTCATCACAAAGCCGGATTGGATCACAATCTCCCCAACCTCACCTTGAGGGACTGAGTTTCCGTCGCCGTCGACGCAGCGGATGACCGCTTGTGGCCACGGCACGCCGCAAGAACGCAGTTTCCCCCAAGCCGGATCGTGCGCCTCTGGCGGCAGGTATGTGGCCGCGCCAACGGTCTCTGTCAGGCCATAAAGCTGGGTGAACCGCGCGCCCATGACATCAACTGCCAGCTTGAGAAGGTCTTCGGTGATCGGGCTTGCGCCATAAAAAATCTGTTTGAGGTTTGAGTAGTCAGTTTCCCGAAACTTTGGCATCTGGCTCAGCATCAGGATCACAGCTGGCACCCAGAAAGCATGATTGATTTTTTGACTCTCGATCAGTTCAAGGATTTCAGCTGGATTAATCTCACGCAGAACAACCGTACGCGCGCCTTGCGCCACGGCCAGTATCCCACAATTGACACCCGCAACATGGAAGAGCGGCATCGCATTCATCACTGTATCGCCAGCATCATAGCTCGACCATTCAAGCATCTGACATTGTTCAAAAAAGCTCTTATAATTGGCATTGGTCAGCATCACGCCTTTCGGCAAGCCCGTTGTGCCAGATGTGTAGAGCTGAATGACATCATCATTCTCAAGCGTTTTGATCTCTGGCGCAGCAGCCTCCTGAGCATCACGCCACGCGGTATATTCTGGCCAATCTCCATGCTGACCTTCAACTGTAATGATATGCTCAAGATGTGGGCACTCATCCTTGATGTCATCAATCATGTCGAACCAGTCAGGCCCAACAAACAGGACACGGACCTGAGCATCTGACAAAATGAACTGAACTTCTGGCGCAGCAAGGCGTGTATTCACGCCGTTCATCACGGCGCGAACCTTGGCGCACCCAAACGTCATTTCGTAATAGACGGCTGTGTTCTTAGCCAGATATCCAACCCGCTGATCGGCGCCTACGCCCAAGGCAGTAAGACCGTTCGCAACTTGATTTGATCGCGCGTCCAGATCGGCAAAAGTGGTTTCTTCGCCTTCAAACCAAAGCGCAACTTCGGTGGGCCTTAAGCTAGCCTGTACCCGCGTAATATCGGCTACATGCGGCATGGCATTGACGTCTAGCATCTGATCGACCTCCCAAAAGTCGTAATTGCAACTGTTTAGCGGCGCTAAGCGCTCTTCTTAAATTTCACGCTAGGCAAAACATACCAAACGTCTAGGGATTACCGCGTGATAAGAGAAAATTTTTGCAGGTAGGAGACATAAATGACCCAAGGCTTCTCAACACGCGCGCTTCATGCCGGAACCGCACCAGACCCGGTAACTGGGTCGCGCGCCCAGCCCATTCACCAAACGTCCAGCTTTGTCTTCAAAGATGCAGAGCACGCCTCCAAGCTGTTTGCGCTTCAGGAGTTTGGCAATATTTATACCCGGCTCGGCAACCCGACGACGGGCGCGCTTGAAGAGCGGATCGCCAATCTGGAAGGCGGCACCATGGGCGTCGCCACAGCCTCCGGCCATGCCGCGCAATTGCTCGCCTTTCATGTCTTGATGGAACCAGGCACCAAAATCATCGCTGCGAAACAACTCTATGGCGGCTCAATCAATCAGCTTGGTCATGCCTTCAAGAAGTTTGGCTGGAGCGTTGAGTTTGTCGACATCAATGACCCAGCCGCGATTGAAGCGGCCATGGATGAGACAGTTCGTGTGATCTTCTCTGAAAGCCTCGCCAATCCGGGCGGTGTCGTGACAGACATGGCGAGCGTCGCTGAGATCGCTCAGCGCCACGGCGTTGTTTACATGGTCGATAATACGATGGCCTCGCCCTATCTTTGCCAACCGTTGCAGCATGGCGCGAATATTGTGGTGAACTCCCTGACCAAGTTTATTGGCGGGCACGGCAACTCAATTGGCGGCATGCTGGTTGATGGCGGCACGTTCGATTGGAAAGCCCACGCGGACAAATATCCAACCATGGCAACGCCGCAGGCCTATTATAATGACCTCAATTTTGCGGAAGGTTTTGGTGCGCTGCCGCTTGGTCCAGACGGATCAAATGTCGACATCGCGTTTGCGATTGCGGCCCGCGCCTTTAGCCTTCGCGACCTTGGTCCGGCACTGTCCCCGTTCAACGCGTTTATGATCCTGACAGGTTGCGAGACCCTGCCCCTGCGCATGGACAAGCATTGTGCGAACGCCGTTTCTGTCGCCGAATATCTCAGCAGTCATGAGAAAGTTAGCTGGGTGCGTTATGCTGGCTTGGCAGGCGATAGTAACCACGCGCTGGCCCAGAAATACTGTCCGAAAGGCGCAGGCGCTGTCTTCACATTCGGTTTGAAAGGCGGCCATGAGGCTGGAATCAAACTGGTCGAGCGTGTTTCCCTGTTCAGCCACCTCGCCAATATCGGCGACACCCGCTCGCTCATTATTCACCCAAGCTCAACCACGCATAGTCAGCTTTCAGACGCGCAGAAAACCGCAGCGGGGGCAGCGCCTGACACAGTGCGCTTGTCGGTCGGGATTGAAGACGCCGCCGATATTATCGCCGATCTGGAGCAGGCTTTGGCGGCGCTTTAGGCAACGGATCGCTCCTCGCGGTGCACCCTTGTTTCGCGCCAACAAGCATAGCGCAGTCCTCGAAGTTTCGAACTTTGAGGGTTGCTCCACCCTCTTAAGTTTAACGGCGGCTCAAACAAACTGATGAGTCGCCGCTCAACCGTACCCACATGACCTGAATAAGGAACACGTGTCTGATTGATGGCACCAGCCATCCAAGTTGATAGATGCTCCTCGCTAGCTTTATCAAACTTGAACGACCTCTTATTCGTTTTAGTCTGGTAGGCTTCAACTCTTAAGTTCAGTTTGAGCCTCATAAGTGCCCCTATACTACGCCGAAGCGTGCAACCGCCGCTATGGGTTCTAAAAATGTGATCGCGGCGACTGAAGCCAGCTGTTGTCATCCCAATGTAAAGCAATCCGTCTTCAGGCAGGTCCAGATTTGGAATGGTGTGATCAGATTTCAGGAATATAGCGTAGAAACCGCTACCCTTGTGATCTGACTTAAAGACAGGCTTGCGTCCGAGATACAAGGCGCGCCTTATCTCAATAGGTGTTGGTTCTGAAGCTTGCAACATCTACTGATCTAACAACGGATTACTCAAGATCAGCTTGATTTAATTGCTAAAATTTTACACCTCAAGCATATTCACTTGTATACCCTTCCCTTCGTGGGCGAATAGAGCAAAATGCTCTAAACTTGTCTGGGGAGGCGAACCATTATGGCCAATGCGCAGAGCATTATTCTTCATCACT
>CAZGVG010000144.1:0-5447 GCA_964528975.1 uncultured Hyphomonas sp. | reverse complement strand
CCACAGCCTCATCGGTTGAAATCAGGATAGATTGAGAGCTTAAATCATGCTCAGATTGGCTTAAAAGGTCCGCGGCAATCCAATCTGGGTTTGCAGTTGCATCTGCAATGATAAGGATCTCAGACGGGCCCGCAATCGTATCTATTCCAACTGTGCCGAAGACCTGTCGCTTGGCTTCGGCGACATAAGCATTACCCGGCCCGACAATCTTATCCACAGGCTTTAGGCGTCCCGCCCCATATGCCAGCGCAGCGACGGCTTGTGCGCCGCCAATCGGGTAATATTCATCAACTTCGGCCTTTAGGGCCGCATAAGCAACAGCAGGAGAAAGCTGCCCCTTTGGCGCTGGCGCAACCATCACAACCCGCTCAACCCCTGCAATCTTTGCTGGAACGGCGTTCATCAAAACAGAGCTTGGATAAGAGGCCAGTCCCCCAGGCACATAGACCCCAACACTGTCGAGCGATGTCCAGCGCCAGCCCAGTTGAACGCCTGCCTCATCCGTGAATTGATGGTCCGCCGGACGTTGCTTCTCGTGATAGGCAGCAATGCGACCTGCAGCAAAATCAATCGCTTCTTTCAGATCATCCGGGCAAGCATGCGCTAGACGGTGTAGATCAACATTATCCGATTGCAACGTGGTTGGATCAAGCGTGAGCTGGTCAAACTTCGCCGTACAGCGCGCCACAGCCTCGCCGCCATTGCCCCGCACATCCGCAATCAAATCGCGAACCGTTTCCGCTACATCGTCCACAGCACCGCGCGGCTCGGCCAGAAAAGCATCGAACAGATCATTGAAATTGGATTTACGGGCATCGAAGGTACGGGCCATATTTAGCGTCGTCTTTTCTCGTGGTCTGGTGTGCGCCGTGTGGCCCACTCATAAGTGCTGTCCAGCAAAGTGGCATCCAGAGCCTCGACTTCAAGCATTAGCTCACCGTCGCCCGCAAAAAGAAGAGAGATTTTCCCGCCGGGCGGTGTCTCGTGAGCATCGAAACTGATTGAGAGTAGCGACATGACCATATCCGGGTCCGCTTTGCTCACAGCGCGCGTCTTAACGCTAAGAACGCCGTCAAAGGCCAAGATTGAGCGCACACGCAGTTTTGGTCCACGCTTTTCAGCATCTTCCCATTGAAACCGATTGACCTCCAAGGTGAACCGGCGACGCTTGCTGTCATATTTCAGGTTCTCTGCTTTCAAGACAGCATCCTGAACCGCAGCCGAAATAACCTGCAGATCACCTTGATCTTCAGCGACCAGTCTCAATGCCCTGCCCTCAGCCATACTCACTTACTCTTCGCTATCGGAGAGCCGAGAAATATCAGCCCCACATTCGGTCAGCTTTTCTTCAAGGCGTTCAAAGCCTCTGTCCAGATGGTAGATACGATTCACTTCAGTAATGCCCTCAGCCGCCAGGCCAGCGATCACGAGGGAAACAGATGCGCGCAAATCGGTAGCCATAACCGGCGCGCCTTTCAGTTCCGAGACCCCCTGGACAATGGCCTCTTTGCCGCGCACCTGAATATCAGCGCCTAAACGTGACAGTTCTGGCGCATGCATGAAGCGGTTTTCGAAAATGTTCTCACGAATGATGCTGGTGCCATCTGCCACAGACATTAGGGCCATAAACTGAGCCTGTAAGTCCGTAGGGAACCCTGGATGCGGTGAGGTATCGACACTAACCGCTTTCAAGGCAGAGCCATTGCGGCGAATGCGGATCGACGCGCTAGCTTCATCTGTATCCACATCAACGCCTGCGCGTTTCATCGCATCAACCATCGCGCCTAAAGCTGCGACTGGCGCACCCTCAAGCGTCACATCCCCCCCTGCAGCGGCAGCCGCCATGGCATAGGTCCCCGCCTCGATTCGGTCCGGCATGACAGAATGGGTCGTGCCGCTCAGCGCTTCGACGCCCTCAATCTTGATCGTTGCTGTGCCTGCGCCGCGAATCTTGGCGCCCATCTTGTTCAGACAATCAGCCAAATCTGCAATTTCAGGCTCACGCGCCGCGTTCTCCAAAACTGTTTCACCTGTTGCTAAAGTCGCAGCCAGCATGGCGTGTTCAGTGGCCCCAACAGAAACAAAGGGAAAGACGATTTTCGCGCCTTGTAGTCCGTGAATTGCCGCCGCCTTCACATAGCCAGCCTCAACTTTCAGATCCGCGCCCATAGCCTTTAAAGCATCCAGATGAAGGTCCACAGGTCGTGCGCCTATAGCGCACCCACCGGGTAAAGACACGGTCGCATGCCCCTCACGCGCCAGCATCGGGCCGAGGACATTAAAGCTCGCACGCATCTTTCGTACCTGTTCATAAGGCGCAATCGTCGAGCTTAGCTCAGCTGCATTCAAGCGGCACTCATTGTGCCCTTTCGGCCAATAGACCTCGACGCCGAGGCTCGCCAGCAATTGGCTTAGAAACCGTGTGTCGGCCAAGTTCGGCATATTCGTCAGGGTCAAAGGCTCGCGCGTCAGCAAGCAAGCCGCCATCAGTTTCAAAGCCGAATTCTTGGCACCTGAAATGGGGATGGTGCCGTTAAGCTTGCTCCCACCAGTAATTTTAAGTCTGTCCATACTTGCAGCTATAGCGCCGCAAGCGGCTAGGAAAAGGCGCAATTGCGGCAACACCGCCACCAAGTCGCTTTCCACTTGATTATTTATTGATATTCGATATATACTTGGCTATGTTAAAACAGAATAAACACTTAGAGCCCGGCGACGTCGTTGCGATTCCCTTTGGACCCGGCCTCTCACATTATGGTCTGGTCACCTCCAGCAGGACTGTTATTTCCAACTCCAGAAAACATGGCGGCGTTGTCGAACAATCGCTGGAAGATTTTGCAAACGGAAAACGGATCAGGCTGTGCGAGCGCTCAGACACGCTTGGCGCTGTTGCAGCAGAAACCAGAGCCAGACGCGCGCTTGGCAAGCCATACAGCCTAACCGGGTCAAATTGCGCGCACCTCGCTCGAAGCGTTCATCGGCGCAACCCAACCAGCATACAGATTGCCAGAGCGGCAACTCATGCCCTCGGTGATTTGATCTTGGGTGTGAAGCGACGATAAGGCTCTAAGCCTCTGGTTTCGATTTTTGAGAGTCTGGCTCTGCAGTCTTCGCCTTTCTGCTCGCAACTTTGCGACGCTTAAGATTGTCTCTCAAGGCCGCCTTCATACGGGCTTCACGCTCTACAGTTCTAATTTTATCAGCCATGATTACAGTCTTTGTCCAGAAACGGTCTTTTCATCTGTTTCTGCATAAGCTAATCCCCGGCATTCACAAAGGCCGCGGTAGCTCAGTGGTAGAGCGCATCATTGGTAATGATGAGGTCGGGAGTTCAATTCTCCCTCGCGGCACCACTCCAATCTCAACAAACCCCGAGCTTTTAGGCTAAGGATCGCGATTTTCGCGTCTTTGAATATAGTCTGCCCCTGAAAAGCAGGCCCTTTTGGCAAGGTCACGTAAATATCGACCTATTTTGTCCTGACGTCTGCCAAGTGTAGAAGAAGATGGAAGAAGGTCTTCCGGTCATCATACTGCGCTATTTAGATTTTATGTTCATAAAAATGGTGCGGCCGAGAAGACTCGAACTTCCACGGGCTTGCGCCCACAACGACCTCAACGTTGCGCGTCTACCAATTCCGCCACGGCCGCACGCCGGGTAGACGCGCCGTATACGCGGCAGTCAGGAGATTGTGAAGCAAAAAGTCTTTGCTATATGCAGATGAATGACAGATGCCCCTTCCGTTCTTTGGACAAGCAGTTCAACGCCTGTTGCCTATGAGGAGGCCAAATCCGCGATGGAAACCTATGCTCGGGCGATACGCGAAGATGGCGCACCGGAAATGATCTGGCTACTGGAGCATCCCCCGCTCTATACGTCCGGGACAAGCGCAAAAGCCGCAGACTTACTCGCGCCGAACCGGTTTCCGGTATTTGATGCCGGGCGCGGCGGAGAATATACCTATCATGGCCCTGGCCAGCGCGTGGCTTATGTCATGCTGGATGTTGCCAGCCGCGGGCGTGATGTACGCGCCTTTGTCGCCAATCTGGAGCGTTGGATTATTGAGGCATTGAGGACCTTTAACGTCGATGCAGATATTCGGGATGGCCGCGTAGGTGTATGGGTCGATCGCACCCAATCAGGCGGCCCCTTACGTGAAGACAAGATTGCTGCGATCGGCGTTCGCTTAAAACGCTGGGTCAGCTTCCATGGCGTCAGCCTAAATGTAGAGCCAGATCTTGAGCACTTTAGCGGCATTACACCCTGCGGGATTGCAGACCCCCGATATGGCGTCACCAGCCTTGTTGACCTTGGTTTACCTGTTGGCATGGATGACGCTGACGCAGCGCTTAGGCAGGCGTTTGAAACGGTGTTTGAGAGCAAGACGTTAGAAGCGCCAGCGCTCGTTTAGTCATAGGATTTAGAGGGCCAGCGATCCTGCTCAAAAGTACCTTCATCATTGCGACCGGATTTGCGGCGATCTTCAGTTCGCGCAACCCAGAGCAAACTCCAAATCATCACCAACGCGCTTAAAAGCATTATTGGAAGATAGAAGATTGGCACGTTTGGTCGAACAATGAAACTCTCTGGCGACGGGAGTTCGTTCTCAGCGCTTGGCCCACTATTCCAGTTCCCTCGGCCACCGCCGTTCCCACCGCGCTGTGATCCGCCCTGCCCTTCAGCTTGTTCACCGCCTTCGGCTTCGGCTGCCGCTTTTGCGGCCTCGGCTTCCAAACGCTCTTGTTCAGCCTTGGCTTGTGCCACGCGGCGCTCTTCTAAACGAGTTTCGCGCCAGACGGCTGGATCTTCTAGAAATTCGGCGCGTGCTTCATAAAGTTTGTCATACTCAGCAGATTTTTCGCCAACACTATTCACGAATAAGAAGCCCCCTAAGATGAGAGGCAGTAGAACAATCAAGGCCCAAAGCGATGTCTTACCTGCGTGGTTCAAACGCCTTGAATGTATAACGAATGACAGGAGCGTTGTGACGCCAAACACGATGGCCACAAAGTACATACGTCCAGCGCTCATAACGTCTGAACCACCCCCAATGACGCCGACAACAAACAGCAGCAGCCCTAAGCCGAACCAGGAGAGAAATTGGGCAAAGAAGAGAACCGTCCAAGCACGCGTAAAATGCAGTTTTGAGGATTTTCCAGTTGGATTGAAGAATGTATCAAGCCAATTCATCCGTGAGGGCAACTGTTCTTCATCTGTAATCCATGGGCGATCTGGATCGAGGGCGTTTTGGGAGGAAGTGGCATCGCTCATAGCGAATAGGTCCTTTAGATATTTTCTATTTTCACTCGCTTATACACACACTCATGACTTTATCAATAAACGATAATAATTTATCGAGATGCGGAATTAGCCGAAGATATCGTCGCTTGGCATTCCAGGGACAGGGCCGTGTTTGTTTTCGCGTGGTTCGGTTGGGAGCAGGCCAAGA
>CAZGVG010000143.1:0-5476 GCA_964528975.1 uncultured Hyphomonas sp. | reverse complement strand
TTGGCTGGCATCACTGGCGGTTTGTTTCGCCTGCATAGCGGCAATGATAGCGGTTTTATCTGTCATTGAAGATCCTCTGGAAGATCAAAGCGGTGTTCGGATAGAAATGGATAGCCTTTTGCAACCGCGTTTCGAATATCTTGGTCTGTTTGTACAAACCATTCTCGACAATTTCGGAATCTGGCAGCGCCCCAAACTTCTTTCCACGCCGCTTTCGAAATTTCATGTGTCCATTCCTTTGAAAGAAGCATGGAAGGGACGTTGTGAAGCGCGTATGCTACATCTGCACTGAGAGGGAGGTTATCGCCCTCCAAGTCATTCCGGACATAAATAAGATATGACCACAAAAGGGCGTGGAAATATTCCCTTGGCTTATAGTCATCGTGCGTCATTTCGCACCAATCAATTTTTCGTATTCGTCTTTAACATCTTCATCGACGGTCAGCGTTCCGGCGTCGGGATCAAGCCGATCCTTGCCGTCTTTCTTTGCGCCAGAGGCCCAATAGGCTTTGCCGCTGTCAAAGTCGAAATAATTGCCTGTCGTCCAGCCATAATCTTCGCGCTCAGCTAGCGTTGCCTGCTGCAACAGACGGCCTTTCCAGTGGAAGCTTTTCTCAGTTTTAGAATAGGTGACGCGGCTGATCCATGCCGGACCATCACCGTCATAACCTGTTTTTAGTTCTACATACATCAATCGCTTACGTGCCATGGCTCGCCTTTAACGCGGGCGCGGGGGATTCGCTAGAGCGATAATGCGGCTTTATCGCGCCCCAAGATAAGTCCAGCGGCGTAAGACATATTCCAGCGGCCCGCGCTTGAAGGCTGTGCGCCACAGGCTGGCAAAGGCGACGGTGAAGAGCGCGGTCCCAAACGCGATTGCAATACAGGTCGCGGCGCTAAGCTCTCCAAAAAGACCTAAGCCATAGGCATTGAAGGTCAGGGAGAGCAGCAGGCCCTGCATCAGATAGGCCGTGAGGGAGGCGGTTCCCCCACGCGCCAGGAAGGTCTTGATCGGCCCGTCCGGGCTCTTGGACCATTTCGCGATGAGGCCAAGATAGCCTGCGGTCGAAAACGGACTGCCCAAGATGATGAGCGCCATACCAAACATCATTTGAGGATCGAGAAAGTGCGTTCCGGTAAGCGTGAACCATGCGCCCACGCCGCTGATCACGAGACCGATGGGCAAGTAAATCCGTCGAGCGCGCCGCCAAAACGGCGCTGAAGCATTGGAAATGGTGCCGCGCCGGACAGCTGACAGCCCAAACAAAAAGAAAGACAGCGCGCCAATGCCTTGGAAGAGAAGTCCAAATGTAATGACCTCGCCCCAATCAATAAAGCGCTGTGACAGCGCGTCGATGAATGCACCACTTCGAAAGGGTTCTGAAGAGGTCACAGCCTGCTCATTCATGAGGGTTATTTCGGCAGCATAGTCTGCCGCATCAAAACTGGACCAAGCCCAAACACTCAAAGCGATCAGAGCCACGATAAGAACCTGCAGAACATACAGCGCGATGGCCCAACCGCTGAGCAGGCGTGGACTGGCTTTGCGAAACAGGAACAGGATTGAGCCAAGGACAGCATAGATAACCAGAATGTCGCCCTGAAATAGGAAGGCGACATTGATCAATCCAAAAGCGAGCAAACCGAGGATGCGCCGCCAGTATCGTCCTGCAAAGCCGACCCCATTTCGCTCGGCCGATTGCATCTGGAAGGCAAAGCCAACCCCGAACATGAAAGAGAAAAGCGTGTAGGACTTCATCAGGAAAAGGGCATTGACCCCAAAGAACGCAGCCTGATCGATCGACGTCCCAAGGCCGCCATCATGATACCCCGTCATGAAGGGATAGGAGATGGCACCAACATTTACGAGCGCGATCCCGATCAGGGCAAAGGCCCGTGCAAGATCAGGGAACACTTCCCGGCCTGCGTCTTTTGTTTCTGTCAGGTAAGACATTTCCCGCACCCTGATATCTGTTCAGAATGTGTTTGACTTATGAGGCCGTAACGTCAAGCAGAACCTAGATCGCTGCGACCAGACTCTCAAATACGCCGCGCCCATCCGTGCCATTCTCATGGCCGCCAATGGCGCGCTCTGGGTGTGGCATCATTCCCATGACCCGGCCATTTTCACTGATCACCCCGGCAATATCGCGGGCCGACCCGTTCGGATTGCCAGAATAGCGAAAGGCAACGCGGCCTTCACCCTCAAGAGCGTCAAGCGTCGCTTCGTCAGCAACATAATTGCCGTCATGGTGCGCGACCGGGATGACCACATCATCCTGTCCGGCATAGGCGCTGGTAAAAGCAGAGTTCGCGCTTTCAACTCTCAACACTTGGGGTTTGCAGACAAAGTTGAGCGAGGCGTTACGGATCAGCGCACCGGGTAGCAGCCCTGTCTCACACAGAACCTGAAAACCATTGCAGACACCAAGGATATAACCGCCGCGTTCCGCATGTGCGTGAAGCTGGCGAATGACGGGTGAGTTGGCCGCGATGGCGCCGCAGCGCAAGGCGTCCCCATAAGAGAAGCCGCCAGGCACCATCACAAGGTCGGTACCCGCCGGAACGGTTCCATCCTTGTGCCAGACCATTTCTGGCTCTGTGCCCGTGGCTTGGCGCAGCGCAACCTGTGCGTCGCGATCACAATTGGAGCCTGGAAAAACGATGACTGCTGTTTTCATAGTGCGCCCTTTAGCAGGGAGTCGCTGTGAAGGGGAATACACTTGAGTCTGTTTTCTCACAGTGAGATAAGTAGGCTGATAAGAAAAAGGGGAACGCGATGCGGACGATCATGACCGGACTGAGCGCTTTAGCAGTGGTCAGCCTTGGCGGATGCTCAACAATTGCCGGGGTCGGCAAAGACATCTCTGCGGTGGGCGGCGGCGTCACGCATGTTGCCAATGAAGTCCGCGAAGAGGTGTTTGGCCCAGGCGTTCGAACCAGCCAGACCCGCTATACCAGTAACTCGACATCGCAACCGACTGTACTTGTCAGCAAGCCGTGCGACCCGGAAGCTGAACTGGCAGGCGGGACGGGCTTGCCGCCTTGCCCGGCCAAAACCAAGGTGTCTCATAAAGCGCCGCGCTATCTTCGTCGGCGTTAGGCCTTGCGCTGTCTTGCCTGCATGCCATCTATAGCTGAACAAAGGAGTTCCCCCATGAAAGCCCTGCTTGCTGCTCTGATCGTACTTCCCTTGCTGACCGCTTGCAATACGCTGGAAGGCGTCGGCAAAGACGTTGAAAGCGCAGGAAAAGTCCTGAAAGAAACTGCGCAAGACGCCAAAGACTGACGCTTCGCCATTGACGCCAGCGGCGCCATTGGCCACACCGCGCGACATGTCGATCTCTCATACTTACAAGGGCAATGCCCCGGTGCGCCTGAATAAATGGATGGCAGAGCTTGGCCTTTGCTCACGCCGGGAAGCCGAAGCGCTGATCACGGGCGGCGGCGTTCTGGTGAATGATTTTTTTGTCGACCAACCCGGCCACAAGATCGAGCCGGGCCAGACCCTGACCCTGACCGAGGAAGCTGAGCGCGCCATCGCGGGCAAGTTCACCGCGGTTCTGAACAAGCCCGTCGACTATGTCTCGGCTCAGCCTGAAGGCAAACAAGTCCCAGCCGCGCGGCTCCTCACGACAAACAATGCGACAGACGGAACGAGCGGTCCTGGACGCCAAGCGAGCCTCGCACCGCTGGGTCGCCTCGACCAGGACTCGCATGGCCTCTTGCTTCTGTCTGAGGATGGCGTACTGGCCAAAGCAATCATCGGCCCGCAGCATAGCCTTGAAAAAGAATATCTCGTCACGGTCAAAGGCGCGATTAATCCGGGGCGGCTGACGCTGCTCCGCAATGGCCTGACACTCGACAATCGCAGACTGAAACCAGCCAAGGTGACGGTGGAAGAGGGCCAGACCTTGCGCTTCATCCTGAAGGAAGGGCGCAAGCGTCAGATCCGCCGGATGTGTGACCTTGTCGGTCTGCGCGTGGTTGATCTCTTGCGGATCCGGATCGGTCCACTTGAGATCGGCGACCTGCCGGAAGGGAAGTGGCGGGCGCTGACATCCAAGGAGCGGACTGAGCTGATCGCGGCCTCATTGCCGCCGCGACCGAGGCGTCTGCGCGATGAAGATGGCCAGCCGCTTCGCAAAGGGCGTAGCTTTGTTGGCAAGGGCGGCGCGAAACCCAATCGCGAGCCGCGCCGCAAGGATGAGGAGCGCCCGAAAGGGCAAGGCTCTGGCTATAAGGGTAAAGGCACTGGCCGGCCGCCGCGCACGCCGCGTCCGAAGTCAGACTAGGATCTACTCTTCGCCTTCTGGTGCGCCTTCAACAAAGCCAGCTGTGGCCTCTTCATCACCGGGAACATAACCGCCATCGCCAACGGAGTAGTCCGGGGTTCCGCTCATCCGCTCTGTCCACGGCTTGCGCCGATTGGGCAGCGGCGCGGGCGGATCAATCTGCACCCCGCCCGGAGAGGTTAGCGGCGCTGTCGCAACAGGAGCAGGTGCAGCAGCAGCGGGCGCATCCGGCACCATCTGGAATTGTGGGACAACACGCGCAGGTGGCGGGGGCCCAGGAGGCGTCTGCGCTGGCACAGCTTGAGCTGGACGTTTCAGGACTGAGGATGGCTGTGACGGCATAGGCGCCGGGGCTGGAGCGATAACAGGCGCAGGCCGCGGAGCCGGGGCAGCAGCAGGCGCCGTGACAGGCGCAGGCTGCTTCACATAGTTTGGAACCGCGCCTTCACCGGGGCCGCGATAGACTTTCGGCGCCAGCGGTGTTGGTGCAGGCCGGACCACTGTTCTTGGTGAGGGGCGATCAAGACTCGACGTGACGCGCGTTGGCCCGCCGAGAAGTTCATTCATTGAGCGCGCGGGCTTCGGCTCGACCCGGCGTGGTGCGGGCTGAGCAATCTCTGGCGGCGGCTTTGGCTTATAGCGCATTGGCCCGGTGCGGACGGGGTCAGGCTGATAGGTCCGCGAGATGCCAGAAACGGCGCCGGGACGGAAGCTGGCTGAGCCAACGCTGCGCTTCAGCTCACAGCGCGGGCCGACTTCAAACGTGGCTGGCGTCAGCGACCAGGCCGCGCAGCTATCATCGCGATTACACATTTGCTCGCACTGACCGGGCGTTGTGCCGCGCATCGCGTTATAGGGATAGCCAAAGCGATACGTGTCCGGCTCATGAGCCGGCAAACGCTCTGGCGCCGGAACCGTTTTGACCTTTACGGTCTTGGCATGATGGTCTGCAAAAGCAGGCGCGGCCAAGAGCGCGAAGGCGGCAAGAGCTGGCAGGATGCGCATTGGCAAGTCTCCCCAAAAGGCGTTTTGCCAGCAATTGCATGCTTCATGTTAAGGAAGCGTTCGTTTGTGCAAGGGGAGCTGCAAGTGCGGCCCGCGCTTCAGGAAAGCCGGGGAGAACTTGAGCTAGAGTTGGAGAGAACAGTCTTGAACTTGGTTCATGGGCAGGCGAAGCCTGA
>CAZGVG010000142.1:0-5494 GCA_964528975.1 uncultured Hyphomonas sp. | reverse complement strand
AAGAGAACATTCTAAAACCGCGCACGCGATTTAATCCCTGGGATTGATCGCAGTCCTTTAAAATACGAAACAATAAAGCGCGTCTTAGTCCCTAAGGCGCGCTTTTTGAACAATATCGTTGTGCGAACGCAACAAGCTTAAGCAATCTGGATTTTTTTACATTCCCAACTGCTGTCTGCGCCTTGTTCCCAAAGGGGCTCAAACCTTATTCGCTACACAGAGAAGCCTAGACCGCAGGCGTCCGAAATATTGAAACAAGGTATCCCAGCGCATGTCATACAAAACCATTCTCCATTTTTCCACGGCCGCTCTAAGTCTTGGCATCCTGCTGATACCAAGCGCATTGGCTCAAGACGCGAGCACTGATGAAGCGCGTAGGCTGAGCCCAGTCGTGACAACGGCGCAGCGGGTTGAGCAAGACGCCCAAGATGTCCCGATTTCAATTACGACAGTCTCAGACGAGAAACTGGATAATTTGAAAGCGGGCGGCGCAGATGTCCGCTTTCTGTCAGCCCGCGTCCCGAGTGTCATTGCAGAAAGCTCGTTTGGCCGAACATTCCCGCGGTTCTACATTCGCGGCATCGGGAATACAGATTTTGATCTGAACTCATCGCAACCCGTTTCACTTGTGTATGACGACGTACCCTATGAAAATCCCATTCTGAAGGGCTACCCTGTCTTTGACATGCAGGCTGTAGAGGTTTTACGCGGCCCTCAAGGCACACTCTTTGGACGCAACACTCCGGGCGGCATCATCAAGTTCGATAGCGTCAAGCCCGGTGACGCCCTGAACGGATATGGCAAAGCGTCTATCGGCTCATACAATACAACTGAGCTTGAGGGCGCTATTGGATTCCGTGTGAACGACCAGTTGGCTCTTCGCTTCTCAGGCCTCATTCAGCAACGCGATGGTTTTGTCGAGAACACATTCACGGGCGAGGACAATCGCTTTGAAGGCTTCGAAGAAGCAGCTGCGCGAGTTCAGGCTTTATGGTCACCGCTCGCGACAACAGACATTCTGATCAACCTGCATGGCCGCCAGAATGATAGCGATGCCCGCCTCTTCCGCGCCAACATCATGGAAACCGGACAACGCGGTCTTCGCGATGATTTCGACTTTGAGCGTGTGGCATTTGATGGCCAGAACCGTCTTGACCAAGAGGCCTTTGGTCTCACACTCCGCGTTGATCATGAGATCAATGAGGCGCTAGACTTTACCTATGTCTACGGACACGAGACGGCCGATGTGTCGTCGCGCGGCGATATTGATGGCGGGTTCGGCGCAGCTTTCCTCGGAGCCGGCAATTTTGGACCCGGTTTCATTCCTTTTCCATCTGAAAGCGCTGGCAACGTTGATGATTTGCGCCAAGTCACACACGAAGCTCGCATCGCGTTTGATGATGGCGGCAACCTGCGCGCCCAAGCAGGTGTCTTCCTCTTCGATGAGAAAGTGAACATTTCGTCCAGCAGTTTTGATACTCTAGCCCCCGGCCAGCCTGTGAATGGTTTGGCCCTTCGTAATCAGGTGACAGAGTCGACAGGCATCTTCGGGTCCCTCGCCTATGACGTGACAGACCAAATTACACTAGCTGGCGGCTTACGGTTTACCGACGAAGAAAAGGTCTTCACAGCCGGACGTGAAATTGGCCCATTTGGCTCAGGCGCGCTGGCTCCGCGTACAGTGACAGTGGGCGATGACCAGATCAGCTGGGACCTTTCGGCAACTTATCGTCAATCCGAAGATGTGTCCTACTATGCTAAGATTGCGCGTGGTTTCCGCGGCCCATCAGTTCAGGGACGGTTAGTCTTTGGAGATACAATTTCTGATGCCGATAGCGAGACTGTTCTATCTTATGAGGCAGGCGTAAAGTCAGAAGCCTTCGACAACCGCCTGCGCGCGAATGCGAACGTATTTTACTACACGCTGGCAGATCAGCAGCTGACAATTGTCGGTGGTATTAGCAATACAGTTGCTCTGTTTAATGCTGAGGATGCGGAAGGCTATGGTTTTGAAGCAGATATGGAAGCTGCGCCGATAGACAATTTGCTCATTACAGCAGGCCTCTCCTACAACAAGACAGAAATCAAGGATGACCTCCTGATTGCTCCAGGTTGCGGTGCGCCGTGCACCGTTCTCGATCCACTCGTGATCAGGAACCTGACAACAGGTGAAATATCTCAAGTCCCGGCAAGCTCTCCAGTCCCCGCCGACTCTGTAGCTTTGGGCTTTAATATCTCAGGCAACAGTTTCCCGAATGCACCTGAATGGATCGCAAACTTCACAGCGCGTTACGCCATCCCTTATGGATCGGGTGAGTTCTATGGCTACACCGACTGGGCCTATAAAGGCGATACCAATTTCTTCCTCTATGATAGCGTTGAGTTTGGGCAGGACGGCTACTGGCAAGGCGGATTGCGAGCCGGATGGCAAGGCGAGAATGGCTTTGATGCCTCAGTCTTCGTCCGGAACGTCACGGATGAAGTCATTTTGACAGGTGGGATTGATTTCAACAATCTCACAGGTTTTGTGAATGAACCTCGCATATGGGGGATTGAGCTCGGATACAGTTTCTAAGCTTTAACAAGCCTCTTTAGCAAAAGCCCTGCTTCGTCACCGAAGCAGGGCTTTTCTTTATTCGGCTGGAACCTGCGCTGGATGCTTCCATCCCTTACCCATGATCAAGCGCAGCATGCGTCTCATCGGTTTCATCGTCATGATCCGGTAAACCGCTGGAGTGAAGTAAAGTGCCAAAAGTGCAGATCCCGCAACGCCACCAGCAATTGCTGTCGCCAGCGGCATCCAGAAGATATCGCCCTGCAGGATAATCGGAACAAAGCCGCCCATCGTGGTCAAAGTCGTCGCAACAATGTGGCGGGTTCCAGCAACAACCACTTCACGCTGGGCAATCACATCATCATTCCTAGCAGCCTCATTTCCCGTCAGCAAAGCAAGAATAACAATCGTTCCATTAATCGAAATACCAAGTAACCCCAACGATCCAACAATAGCGTTAAAGCCGAGCGGCAGATTGAACATCCATACCCCGCCCAAGGCCAATCCCATGGACATTACCCCGACACCCATCACCAGAAAGGCCATTCGGAAAGAGTTGAACACAAGGGCGACAGCGCCAAGCATGACCAGAACCAGAGGTACAGCGAGCGATGCTAGATTTGCCATCGCTTCAGATTGATTACTAGCCGCCCCGCTTTCAATCCAGTCATATCCGGGCGGCAATTCAAACGCTTCATCCTGAAGTGCTTGCTTGAACTTCTGCAAGACAGGATCGGGCAATGCATACGGCTCGATAAAGGCGTAAATCTCATTCACGCGGCGGCCATCCAGACGCGTAATAGACGCCGTTTGCGGTTCTAACCTGACCTCGCCAAGCGCTGAAATAGGTGTACCAGCGCCAGGACGTGCATTGCCAATTGTCTTAGACCGCAGGTCAGCCAGCTCACTGCGCCGACTTTCTGGCGCGATCACCCGAACCGGGATCTCCTCAATGCCCTCCAAGATGGATCCAGCAGGCACGCCTTCCAGTTCGGCCCGAATATCGCCCGCTAAAGCCGCAAGCCGTGAGCCGGTCATCGCTGTCGCCGCTTCATCGGCCTCAATCTTCACAACCGGGGCACCCGTTCTTAGTTGGGACTGGGTAAACGTAACACCCGGCGTTTGCGCCAGGATGCGGCGCACTTCATTGCCATAATTATTCAAAGTCTCAAGATTATCGCCACGCAGAAAGAATGCGATCGGCGCGGGTGTTGGCGGCCCCTGTTCAAATGGAGTTGCCAAAATTTGAGCTTTAGGAAACTCACGGCGCAGCTCCCTTTGAATGTCGCCAACGGTTTGGCGGACAGCCCCATCATTTTTCAGCTGAACAAACCCAGCTGCATACCCCGCGACACCTTCTGTCTGATTGAAAGAGTTATAATAAACGCGGGGTCCAGGTTCACCGATCACGAAGTGTACGCCTTCAACATCTCTGTACTCCTCCATCAGCATATCTGTGACACGCTGCGCCGCATCAACGGCTTCATAAACTGTAGCTTGTTGATTGAGCGAAATCTCAAGCTGAAACTGATCTCGTTCTGTTTGTGGGAAGAACTGTGAAGGCAGCTGCAAGCCAAAATATATGCCACCCATGACAGGAATTATGCCGATGAGTATACCCAGAATAGGGTTTCGCAGAACACGCTCAACACTCCAGCGATAGCCGTCTGTTAGGGCGCTGAACTTTATACCGTCATTCCAGAACCAACTGCGCTCACCAGGGAAGCGGGGTTTGTCGAGGAATCCTGCAATCGCGGGAATAACCGTCATGGCCACAATGAAGGACATGATGACAGAAAACATCACAGAGACGCCGATCATCCCAATGAATTCACCAGCTGCGCCGGGCATGAAGGCAATCGGCGCAAACGCAAGAGCCGTCGTCAGTGTTGAAGCAAAAAGTGGCCCAAATAGCTTGCTAAGAGAGTGGTCTATCGCCTCAGAGACTGAGCGTCCGGCAAAGCGTTCTTGCTCATACTCATCAGCAACCACAATCGCATTGTCGATCAATAACCCAAGCGAGATGACCAGTCCGGTGACCGACATCTGGTGAAGCGGGTAATTAAAGAGCTTGAATAAGGTCAGAACCAAAGCAATCGTCAAAGGCAATGCCAAGCCAACAACGATGGCAGCGCGCCAACCCATAACAAAGAACAGAACCGCAAAGACAATGAAAGCTGAGAATACAAGATTCTGAGCGAGTCCATTCAGCCGCGAATTGGTATACTTACTCTGATCAAATATCGCTTTCACACCAATATCAGATGGGGTTTCAGCTTTAAAATCTGCGACCATAGCTCTTGCCGCTTCGGCCCAGACATCAACCCGCTGGTTCGATTGAATGTATGCGGTTACAAATATCGCGCGCTTACCATTACTGAAGGCAAGCTTGGTTGGCGGATCTTCAATCCCTTTAACAACTGTCGCCACATCACCGACCCGTAAGGCCGACCCATCTGGGCGCTGCAAAAGCGGAACAGCACGCACACGAGAGATACCGTCAAAAGCGCCGTCAATCTCAAGCCCAATATCAGAGCTCGTTCCTCGAACCTGTCCAGCAGGCGTTTTTGCATCTGCGGCGGCAATCAAGCGCGCAGCATCGCTTAATGTCAGACCCGCAGCTGCAAGCGCCTCTGGATCAGCAACAATCCTCACCTCTTCTTCGGGTAAACCCATGACTTCTGTTTCATCTGTGGCATTCAGATTACGAAACTTATCCTCGAGCGAAGACGCAAGTCGCGCCATGACGGCAAGTTCTGGTTCCCCTTGACCTTCCCAGGTCAAGGCCACGGTCATGGTACTTGCACCAACATAAACACGCCTGACAAAAGGCGTGCTTGCACCGTCTGGTAGGTCGCTCGTCGCGAGGCTCACCTGCTGGCGAATAAGGGTCCATGCATTATCGACCTCGGCCTCACTCAGGTTCTCAGCGATATCAAT
>CAZGVG010000141.1:0-5513 GCA_964528975.1 uncultured Hyphomonas sp. | reverse complement strand
AACATCATCTGTTGGCATCGGAAGCCTATTGAGCATCGACGAGACAGCTGGAAACATTGCAACTGTCGACACAAACACCCCATCAGCTTTCAGCGCATTCGACCCAAGCGACGCAACGGTTTCTGCCGGCGCAATGACGTATGAGTCTAGCTTCTTCGTAGCCTCTAACACCGCGTTCGCGATTGATGGCGTCGCATCACAAGTTACCCAAGAGGGCGATTTCACAATGGCCGACATTGGTTATGAAATGGACGTCACAGTTTCTGACACTGCTGCAAACAATGGCGGACTTGCTTTTGGTGGAAATGCTCAGGACCCGAATGGTGGGTTCGGAAGCTTTGCAAACCTTGCCGCAGTCGACGGCACAGCACCAATCTTCGTTGGCGCGCGCCGCACAGCCGCATCAGCTGGATCAATTGTTGGCCAGTCTGTACGCTTTGATGCAACCTACACACTTGGTGCTGGCGGGGCGTATGACCTGTCACAAGGTGCTGGTGAGATCCAAGCCGACGTCGTTTACACGGTCTACGTGCCGTAAGCGATAATCGCAAAACATCTTCGATGTACAGTTCGCCCAGCCTGCTGAAACAGGCTGGGCGTTTCTGTATCCGCGCCCTTTGCGCCAACCGCAATCACCGCTACACACGAGCGCAATGAAAGCCATCTTCCGCAGCGCAATCGTGACCAGCCTCCTGGGTTGGATCATTTGGGCCTATATGGCCTTGTGCAATCGTACGATCCGGTGGACGGTCGAAGGCGATGAGGCGGCTCTAAAAGTCTGGCTAGGCTTTCCGAGCATCATCATAGCCTCCTGGCATTCAACCATTTTGCTTCTGCCCTCCGGCTGGAACCGCATCATCCGTAAATGGCCAGAACAAAAATCTCGCTCAGCGATGTTGATCTCTTTGTCGAAAGACGGCGAGCCGGTGGCGAAGGCCATCAAACATTTGGGCCTGGAAGCCGTTCGCGGATCGTCGACGCATAAACGCAAGAAAAGAGACAAAGGCGGTATGAAAGCGCTCGCTGAAGCGCTTCGTATTTTGAAAAGCGGCGGAGGAATTTGCATCACGCCGGATGGTCCTCGTGGCCCCGCTCAGATCGCGCAGAATGGACCGATTATCATGTCCCAGAGATCTGGCGCACCAATCTTGCCCTATGCAATTGTTTCTGCGCCGCAAAAAAGACTGAACACCTGGGATGGATTTAGGATCCCATACCCCTTCTCGCGTGGGGCCCTGGTGTTTGGAGAGGCAGTCATACCGACTCCCGATGAAGATCGCGAAACACTGCGACAACGTTTAGAAGATAGTTTGAACGCGGCGATGACCCGAGCCGAGGCGAACGCGCAAAAAAAAGGCCGCTCCTAAGAACGGCCAAGGTCAAGCAAGAAGGACGTCGTCAAAGAGGCCGTCAATTCGGCGGTCTCCCTGTCGACAAGTTGGTTATAGCTGAAGCAATATGAACGCGGATGCAGCGCGATATCATATTCTGTTCATATTCAACTCAATGAATACGGGCTTGGTGAATGCTTATTCAGCCGCGCGAGTAAAAATGGCCTCCAGAGACCGTAAATTCATGCCGTTCTTCAAATAATTATCCGGCGTCAGGTTAACAGCCTTGATCAGGGCGCGTTCGATTCGCGTATTTCCCTGCTCATCGGGCACCAGGTCAAAATCGATAATGTTGATACATCCGGTGTCCTGTTCAAAGCCTGCGCTAGACCCCAGCGGTGCCCCAATCGCCCAGGCCAGGATCATTCTGTTCACCACTTCGTGCGCCACCAAGAGCCCGGAGGCCCAGCCTGGCCGTGACAACAGCCCTTTCAAACCATCCTCAATACGGACCATGGCTTCGGAGAATTTCTCTCCGCCCTCGAGAAAGGTCGCATCGGGCTCGCCAGCGCGTTCGAACTGAAACGTCATGGTCGCCGCGAGATGTTCTTTCGATTTAAAATCGATGTATTGGCCAGACCTCAGTTCCGCGAACCGGCTCTCATATTCCAGTTCAGGCGTTTCCAATTCGTGCTGCGCGAGCACGAGCTCTGCCGTTTCCTGGGTCCGGCGCAAGCCAGTATGAAACGCGACATCAAGCTGAACCTCCGAAAGGGCTATTCCAGCTGATGTTGCTTCAGCTCGCCCCTCATCGGTGAGATAAGCTATTGAGGGGTCCTGCGCAGCGCGCACCTCCGGCGATGTATAATCCACAAACCCGTGGCGCATGAGATACAAACGCCGTCGGCCCGTCGTGCCAGGAAGTGCACCCATGCTGATCTCCACTCAGTTCGTTTAACTCAATGGAACGCGCTTAACTGATTCCCCAGTCTTTGAGCACCTCTTCTTGATGTTCGCCTATACCAGCTGGCTTGCTTTGAATGGCGCCAGGCGTTTTGGAAAACCTCGGCGCTGGCCCAGGCTGAGGAACACCATCGATGGTTTCGAACGTGCCGCGATCTGTGTTGTGCTTATAGTTAGGAGCTTCCTCCATGGAGAGCACCGGAGCGAAACAAATATCCGTGCCTTCCATAATCTCGCACCACTGATCGCGTGTCTTCGTCTTGATCACGGCCATCAGCTTCTCTTTCAGGCTCGGCCATTTGGAGCGGTCCATTTGCGCTTGGAACTCAGGATCAGTGAGTTCAGCCTTCTCGAGCAAGAGCGCGTAGAATTGCGGCTCAATCGATCCGATAGAGACCCACTTCCCATCCGAGCACTCGTATGTGTCATAGAAGTGAGCACCGCCATCGAGCAAGTTGGCTTCGCGGTCATCCGTCCACACACCCATCGCGCGCATGCCATAGAACATCGTCGCTAGGGACGCCGCGCCATCCGACATCGCGCAATCAATCACTTGGCCTTCACCGCCATTCTTCACATTTATGACCGCTGCAAGCAGGCCCATTGCCAGGTAAAGCGCGCCGCCACCATAATCGCCAATGAGGTTTAGAGGCGGACGGGGTCGTCCATCCCCCTCCCCCATCGCATGCAAGGCGCCGGTAATCGCGATATAGTTGAGATCATGTCCCGCAGAATGACTGAGGGCGCCGTGCTGCCCCCATCCGGTCATTCTGCCATAAACAAGCTTGGGATTGCGTGCGAGCACAACGTCTGGGCTCAACCCATTGCGCTCCATCACACCAGGCCGAAATCCCTCGATCAGCGCATCGGCTTTTTCGAGCAATTTTAGTGCGGTCTCCCGGTCCCCCTCATCCTTGAGGTTGAGGGCGATCGAGCGGCGTCCTCGGCTCATGACGTCGGCTGGATTACCAGGTCGAGACGAACCAGCACGGTCGATCCGAACCACGTCAGCGCCCATATCGCTGAGCAACATGCCGCAAAATGGACCGGGTCCAATGCCTGCAAATTCGATAATTTTAACGCCTGAAAGCGGCCCTTGCGCCATGTTCAACTCCCTTTGAACCGTGGGGTATTTTCCCCGTAATCAACCAGACCTTAAGACTCAGCTGCGCAAAGAAAAGGCCTAACGTAACGTAGACCGAAGGGCTGCTTGATGCTGAACGAACAAAGCTTTGATGCCCCCGTGATACATGTTGTATCCGAAAGCCCTCGGCTGGAAATGCTTCAGGCGCGCCTTCGCCAGGCCGGAATCCGGCCCGTCCCAGTGCGCGGAACCTATTTGCCGCCGGACGCTGCTCCTGCCCTAATCGACCTCGCAACCCGCGAACTCGAAATTGCTTCAGATGATCCTCGATTGATCGTCACGCTTGGCCGCGAGAGCCAAATCATCGAGCGCAGCGACATTCACCTGACGGATGTCGCGCAGATCGCTGCCCTGCCGGCGCGGATTGCCATTCGTCAGCGCGAACACCAGCGACAGCGCGAGATCAAATTGCGGGCGGATACGCTCAGCAAATTCGGCCTGTCGACCCCGATCACGCAAGACAAGCAGCGCGAGCGTCTTTTATGGTTGGGCAATGATGCCCCCTTCTTGAACGCATTAAAGTCCGCGCTGAAAGCGGGAAACATCAATCTTGTCGCCGCGATTAGCCGTCTGACTGCCGAAGACTATCTCGAGAGTGGTCGTTTCAGCACATTGGTCCTTTGTCCCAACGGACCAGAGGATGAAGCTGCCAAACTATTGGCGCGGGTGAAACGCTTACCGTTGGCGCAAGCCCCGCAAGTGGTTCTTCTCATTCGCCCGGAGCTGACAGCGCACATCAGCAAAGAACATCTCGGCCAAGCCGATCAAATCCTGGATCTGAGCCAAGACATCGACCTCATCGCGTCACGCCTGCGTACCTTGTGTACAGAGCCGACGCTGAACAATGATGATGCGTTCAGCCTCACTTCGTCTGCGCAGGATACCGCGACCGGTCTGGTTTCACGCGATTATCTCGAAAAACATCTGCAGGCCCAGATGGATCAGGCTGACGAGCTAGCGATGCCGCTCTCGATTATCTCGATCGATCTGAAAGACAGCGAAAACCCGAAAGCGGTTGCGCGCTCGATTAAAGCGCTCTTGCGGGATACCGACCTAGCGGCGCGTCTTGATGCAGGACATATCTGCGTCACCCTGCCAGACACGCAATACCGAGGCGCTGTTGTCCTCGCGCGCAGAATTGAAGAAGCGCTGAACCGATCCGTGGACTGGCGCGTGATTGAGCGTCGTCAGTTCCATACGCTGAAAACACTGCTTGGCGGTCTAACGGCTCGCTCTGGACTTTCGACGAAACGAAGCGCTTAAGCGGGCACGCTCGCTGTTGCTTGCAACTCTTTCAGCAAACCTTTGACACCATGCATGCGCGCTGCTGCTTCTGCAGGGACCCCCATGACCACCAACTTGCTGTCTGGGCGAAGCTTCATTTTGCCTGGACGTGACCGAACCAACATCATCAATTGAGCAGGATCTACCGCGGTATCGTCTCGGAAGGTAATGACCACGCCTTTTGGTCCGGCATCGAGCTTAGATATGCCGAGCGCTTTACACGTCACTTTGACGGCCGTGACATCGAGCAGCTGTTTGGTTTCTTCCGGCAGAGGCCCAAAGCGATCAATCAGTTCAGCTGCAAATGCTTCGCGCTCTTGCTCAACCGTCAGGTCCGCTAGGCGTCGATAGAGACCAAGGCGCACGCCAAGATCCTCAACATATCCGTCTGGGATCAGGACTGAGAGACCGAGATTGATTTGCGGCGACCATTCATCCGCAACTTCAGCTTCCGTATTAGAGCCAGACTGCAGCGCTTTAACGGCGTCTTCCAGCATTTGCTGGTAAAGCTCCACGCCGACCTCTTTGACATGACCAGACTGCTGATCGCCGAGCAAGTTCCCACCGCCGCGCATATCGAGATCATGGCTGGCCAGCTGGAACCCAGCGCCAAGGCTATCGAGTGACTGGAGCACCCGCAATCTACGCTCCGCCGCTGGCGAGATGACACGATCGGCAGGCGTGGTGAGATAGGCATAGGCACGCAGCTTTGATCGCCCAACCCGGCCGCGCAGTTGATACAGTTGCGCCAGGCCGAAGCGATCTGCCTTGTGGATCACCAGTGTATTGGC
>CAZGVG010000140.1:0-5546 GCA_964528975.1 uncultured Hyphomonas sp. | reverse complement strand
CTCGCCCGCCTCCGCGAAGCGCATGAAGGCTGGTTGCCGAATTATATGAATAGCGTCGACTAAGCCTTATTCGGTTTCGGTCTTTACCGACACCCCAGAGCGATAGGCGATCACAGCGCCAGCTTGATTGCTAATCGTCTCAGTGAAGTAACCACCGCTCTCACTATACAGTGAGAGGATTTCGACATTCAGTTCCTCAGTTTCGTCCGGCAAAGGTGGCAGGGTATAGTTGGAAATTGTAGTGATGCGCCCAACCTCGTTTGGCCCTTCGCAGGATGTGAAAGTCCTCGCGGCTTCGGCCTCATCATCGCCAGAGCGCGTCAGGAACTGATTTCCAACTAACCGCACATTAGATGCGGATGGCTCCTCCAAGTCACCACCTACGGATGAGTACTCCCATGTGCCATCATCTAACCGCTCATGCTTTGATGTCGTGACAAAGGTACGATATCCGCCGCTAACGCGCGCAATCGTGCCCGTATAGTCGAAATTACCTTCCATAAAATCCATGACTTGGGTCAGGCAGGGATTCAAATCGGCTTGCTCTGCCGTGGCTGTCTGGTCCGTCCCGGTGACGCAGCCTGAGAGCGTCATTAGGCCCGCACCAATTGCGATCAGTCTTAACTTGCTCATACGCTATTCCCCTATAATTTACACATGTAGCATTACAAGTGTAGTGAAGTCTTGGCAAGCTTTCTCTAAAAAAGGGCTAGCCTTCTTTCATCGCTGCGATCGCGGCCAGCTCTGCGTCCGCCGCAGCGGCCATCATCACGACAGTCTCAACCGATTTCAGATACCAGTCCTGATTGACCCTCTCAAAATCGTCGCTCGGTGCGTGATAGTCGGGATGATCCTCAACCCCGAAATAGAGGTGCGGGATGCCTGCTCGGAAAAATGGGCCATGGTCAGATAATAGCGTCCAGTCCTCGCGGCCTTCGCCTTCATCAAAGCCCATCTTGACCGTCACGGGCGCTTCAGCCGCAAGTGTCTCAATCAGTGGCTTTAAGGCCGGCCAGTGCGCTGCGCCTGAAGCCCACAGGATGCCATTATCGCCGCGTGAGATCATGTCCATGTTGAGATTGAAAGCCAGGCTTTCGAGCGGGCGGGGTGGGGCCTGGATGAAATCCCGTGCACCGCTGAGGCCTTCTTCTTCTGCGTCAAAGGCCACGAAGAGAATGTCGTGCTGAGGTTGATTCTTGGAAAAGTATTCAGCCGCCGCCAGCATACCTGTGACACCAGACGCATTGTCATCCATCCCATTGTGGATCTCACCCTTTTGCACGCCGAGATGATCATAATGGGCGGTGATCACCATGGTGAGGTCGCTCTCGCTGCTGCCCTCAATCAGGCCCATCAGGTTGAGGCCGATCTTGTCTGGGGTGGCGGGTTCACTCGTTTCAGGATCAGTGAAAGCGCCATAGGTGAACTCATGCTCAAAGCTGCCATTCACGGCTACCAGCCCGAGCGCCTGCATCCGCGCGGTAATCATGGCGCGCGCCTTGGCGTGGCCATCCGTACCGGGCGCGCGGCCGCGTAGCTCATCGGAGCTTAGGGCTTCGGCAAGCTCAAGCACTGGCCCGGCAGAATAATTGTTAGGCGTGTAGCCCGACGTGTCAGCGCCGCCGCATGCGGCAAGACTTAAGGCCGAACTACCGATCAAAACCTGTTTCCACATCGCATAAGCCTCCAAACCGTGCACGGGTATTAAGGCGTATATCGCGATCCCTGACCAGCCTGGTCCTGCAAAGCTCAGCTTGCCATTAGAAAGTCGCGTTTCCCAATCGAGAGGCCCTGATGCCGCAGAAGCGCAAACGTGATGCTGGCATGAAAATGCAGGTTAGGCAGCACGAATGTGGAGAGATATTGCCGCCCCTCCCAATTGACCGTCATCGGGCCAAGTGGAATTTCCAGAAGAGTTTGCTCATTGGCATCCAGTGCGCTGGCTTCAAAGCTCTGGACATAAGCATTGGCCTCACCCAACCGAGTGCTCAATTCGGCAAAACTGGTTTCAGTGTCGGGAGAGGCTGGCATCTCGGTTTGCGCAATCCGTGCTGCTCCGCGCATCGGTGTTTCGGCTGCAATTTGTACCTGCCGCAGCAGGGGTAACATGTCCGGATAGAGCCGGGACGAGAGTAGGACGCTTTCCTCAATCTCTTTCTCTTTTGCATAGGCCGCAGCCTTATCAAGCACGCTCGCCATCGCAGGCAGGATCTGACCCGCTGCATTCTTTAGCATGTAGGAAACAGTGTCGCCCATTCAGATTCACTCCCATCTTTTTGAGCCTCTGAACTTGGGTTGCGCAAAAGAAAATGACCAGAGGTCGGAGAAAATAAAATCCAATCAGCCGGATAGGCCGTACCCTAAATTAGAGAGACTTCTCTCGCCGCGCCGGCGCTCGAAACGTTTCCTCCCCTTGTTTTCGATCACTCCGGCGCGGCTCTTATATCGCTTCAGCGTTCCGGCGCGATATGTTCCTCAGCCATATATTCAACAGACCGCATTTCATGCAGGCGGCTAATGGTGCGTTGAAACTCGAAACTGCCATCGCCTTTCGGATAGAGACTTTCAGGTTCGGCGGCAGCGCTGGCAATGAGTTTGACCTTCGCCTCATAGAACGTATCGATCAGGGTCACGAAACGGGCCGCTTCGTTGCGTTTATCCGGGGTTAGAACCGGGATTTCTTCCAGAAGAACCGTATGGAATGTTGCTGCAATGGCACGGTAATCTTCTGCCCAAAGCGGCTGTGCGCAAAGCTCATCGAAGCTGAAACGGGCAACACCCGCCGCCTCACGCACAACCTGTAGCTTGCGCCCTTTGATGGTCAGCGCACAGCTTTGCGGCTCGGCGCCTAAGGTCAAGCGCTCAAACGCCCGGTCCAGCGCAGCGGCGCCGTCACTGCCAGAATACCAGACAGGGGCTTCGGTCAGGCGTTCCAGCCGGTAATCGCGGGCTGAAGCAAGTTCAAAGACATCACATTGCTGTTTCAAGAGCTCGATAAAGGGCAGGAAGAGATGTCGGTTCAGGCCATGCTTATAAAGCTCGTCCGGGTGGCGGTTTGAGGTCGCAACAATCGTTACGCCGCGCTCAAACATCTCCTCAAACAAACCCGCAAGGATCATGGCATCGGCGATCTGCGTCACCTGAAACTCATCAAAACAAACCAGCTTGGCCTCGCCCGCAAACTCTTTTGCGACCGGGGTAATCGGATTGGTGACACCTTTTTTGCCGCGATAGTGTGTCAGGCGATCCTGCACCCGGCCCATGAACTCATGAAAGTGCACGCGCATGGCAGGTACTGGGGACTCTGCGTAAAACAAGTCCATCAGCATGGACTTTCCGCGTCCAACCCCGCCCCACATATAGAGCCCCTTTGCGGGTTTCGGCTTGCTGAACCAGCCGCCTTTCTGGCCTGTCTTCAAACGTCGCAACAGGTCGTCCAGCTGCGCCGCAGCTTCAGTCTGCGCCGGATCTGAATTGAGCGCGCCGCTTGAGATGCGCTGCGCCAGGATATTCGAAACGGGGCTCAAATCAGCCGCCTCCAAGCGCACTTGCAACTTGAGTGGAGAAATTTGAGAGCGCGCCAGGGCTAATTACAATTGTCATCAGCAAGCCCGCCAACGCGCCGCCAAGATGCGCCTCATGCCCAATTGCCTTATTCTCACGCTGCGCAAGGATCGCGCTGCCAACCACGAAGAGAATACCAAGCACGACAGCTGGCATAAAGAACGGGATCGGGAAGATCATTAGCTGTTCAAAGGGCCGGAACAGGATGAAGCTCATGATAATTCCAGAGGTGGCCCCAGATGCACCAAGCGCACGGTATTGCGGTTTGGTCTTATTCTCTAGCAAGGCCCAGGCATTGCCGCCAAGCAACGCTGCGAAATAGATAATGATATAGGGGATAGTCCCGACGACCTGCTCCACATAGCCGCCAAAGTTAAACAGCACATACATGTTCACAAAGAGGTGGAGAATGCCGCCATGCAGGAAACCACTGGTCAGCATCCGGTGCCATTCGCGTCCCTGCAAAATCGGCCCGACATGGAAGAGATTCTTTTCCATAAAGGCGGCGTTAGACAGCGCAAAAAGACTGGCAATAATATTCGCGCCGATAAGAAGCGCAGTAACGGGAATAAGGGAAAGCTGATCCATAAACCCGCCCTAACGCACTCTATCGTCAAGTGCATCTGGTTTTTGCGGGTCTAAGTCAGAACCTCATAGAGATCGGTCCGCCTGTCCCGGAAAAACCCCCAGGCGGCGCGGTCTGTTTCAATCGCGTCCAGATCAAAGGCCGCAGTCAGGACATCTTCTTCCGTACGGTTCAGATCACCCATAATCTCGCCGGTATGATCAGCGATAAAACTGGTGCCATAGAAGGTCTGGCCGTCCTCTATGCCAACACGATTTGCGGCGACTACAGGGATGACATTGCTGACCGCATGGCCCTGCATCGCCCGGCGCCAGCGCGCCGCTGTATCCAGGCTTTCATCCTGCGGTTCAGCCCCGATCGCGGTCGGATAGAGCAGCAAATCCGCGCCCATCAACGCCATTGCGCGCGCAGCTTCCGGGAACCACTGGTCCCAGCAAATACCAACGCCGATTCGGCCCTTCATCGTATCCCAGACCCGAAATCCAGTATTACCTGGCCGAAAGTAGAACTTCTCCTGATAACCTGGCCCATCGGGGATATGGCTTTTGCGATAGACGCCAAGTAGGCTGCCATCGGCATCCACCATGACGACGGAATTATAGTATTCCGGACCGTCTTTCTCAAAAATCGAAACCGGGATGACAACGCCTAAGTCACGCGCCAGATCCGCCATGGCGAGCACTGCTGGATGCTGTGTCCAAGCATAGGCAGTGGCAAAATGATGCTCTTCCTGACGCTTGCAGAAATAATGGTCACAGAACAATTCAGGCGGCAGGATCACACCTGCGCCTTTGGCCGCAGCCTCGCGAACACAAGCAGCCACGCGGTCAATATTCGCTGCCATGTCACCTTTCACGAAGGACATTTGCAGAGCTGCCACCGACAATGTTCGCGCCATACGGGCCTCCTAAAGTGCTGGGACTTGTTGTGTCATACAGTGAAATGCGCCGCCACCCGTCAGGATCGCTTTTGCAGGAAGCGTGATGACTTTATAGCCTGGCAGAGCCTCGGTCAGAGCCGAGGCCGCTTGTGGCCCATATCTCTCATCATAAATGGGCAGAAAGACACGGCCATTCGAGATCAGGAAATTCATATGGCTTGCGGGCATCGTCTCGCCGGTCTCATCTGTTATCAAACCAGGGGAAGGGACCAAGGCCACGTCCAACCCAGCGCGGCGCAAATCTGCTTCAATCGCCGCCAATCGCTGACGGTTCGGATCATGCTCTCCGCTTGGTGACTGGCAGAGCACACGGCCAGGCCCGATGAAGCGCGCAATATTATCAACATGCCCATCGGTATGGTCATTCAACAGACCCTCGCCCAGCCAGATCACGTCCTCAATGCCGAAGGCCTGTCGCAAAGCCGAACTTGCGCTTCCCTCATCCCAGTCCTGATT
>CAZGVG010000139.1:0-5616 GCA_964528975.1 uncultured Hyphomonas sp. | reverse complement strand
GGGTTCAGCTTTTGGATCGTGTCGAAGGAAACATTCCCGTTTACGACGGTCGCACGCGCCCCGACGCTCGCTAAGTTGCGAAGGATGTTCTTTTTAACGCCGAAATCAACCACCACGACATGCTTCTCGGGCGCCTCATTCGCGGCAAACCCGGTGCCCAGGTTCCAGAGTCGCTCGGAATGATCATAATCAGCGCTCGTTTCGACATTTGCGGCCAGATCAGCGGCTTCAAGCCCTTCCCAGGCTTGCGCGGTTTTGACCAAACCAGCGGTGTCTATTGCGCCGTCAGGGGCATACTGAATCACGCATTTTTGCATTCCTTTTTCGCGTATTAGGCGAGTTAGGGCGCGGGTATCCACTTCAGACAGGCCGACAATGCCCTTTTTCACGAGCCAGGCATCAAAATGGTCATCAGCCCGCCAATTCGAGGGCGGTGTGCTGGCTTCACGAAACACAGTGCCAACCGCGGCGCGCGCAGCAGGTACGCTCGATTCCTCATGATCTTCAGGGTTTGCACCAACATTTCCGATGTGCGGGAAGGTGAACAACACGACCTGTTCAGCATATGACGGGTCGGTCAGGATCTCCTGATAGCCGGTCATTGCAGTATTGAAGCAAAGCTCGCCGACTGCTGTACCGACTGCACCGCAGCCCACACCGAGGAAAACTGTTCCGTCCGCAAGGGCCAAAGCCCCACTCGCCTGACTGGCGAACTTGGATTGCTTTTTGTCAATCAAACCCTTATCTCCCTCGTTTCGCTGGACTCCAGCCCGATCTGTCGCTTTAACGGTTTCTCAGGCAAACGGGTGGCAAATAGAGTGCTGCGGACCAAACCGTCAAGCGGTTTTGGATCATTATTGGCGGCTTATTTGAGGCGTATCCATGGGTCAACTCGATCAAACCCTTCAACTGACATTGCGCAATCGCATCAACCAGGCCCTGTGCCAGGCTGAAAGCGAAGATACGAATGGGGTTGATGCTCAGACTTTGCGGCTGATTAAGTGCGCCATGGATGACCGTGATGTCATCGCTCGCGGCCGCGGCGAATGCTCTGGATGCGACGATGAGGTTATTGTCGAACTGCTCGAAACGATGGCGACTCAGCGTCAGCAATCGATCAAGCAATATGATGATAATGGCCGGGTCGCTGACGCCGAACGAGAACGTGAAGAATTTGACGTCATAAACAGCTTTTTGCCGAAACCCTTAGCTGGAACAGATTTGGAAACCGCTGCTGAAGCGGTGGTGACGGAACTGCAAGCGCGTAAGCTCAAGGATGTTGGCCGATGCATGTCCGCCTTGCGTGAGAAATATCCTGGCCAGATCGAATGTGGTCCCGCCAGCAAAGCTGTTCGCGCGGCGATAGGCTAGACGTCCTCGTATAATTTGGCGCATGGTCCCTGCAAGTCTGCGGGAGCTTCGCTATGAAATCACTATTGGTTGCGCTGTTTGCGCTGATCGCTGGGGCGCTCATCGGCGTCTTCGTCTATACCCGGTTTGTGCCGCCACCGATGGATGTGCTGGCTCGCGCCGCAGCGTTTGAAGGTGATAAAGACTATTTCTTTCAGAACGTCACCGAGCTGTTTCCAACCCGCACAGTCGCGACCTCAGGCGCAAGCCAACCGCTCCCAAAGGCCGACGGCGCCCTAGACGGCTTCAACTATACTTTTGACGGCGCTGAGAAGACGCTTTCTGATCTCTACACAGATATGGAGACATCCGGCCTGATCATCATTCATGACGGAGAGATCGTGCACGAAAGCTATGGTCGCGGGGCTGATGCTGCGACGCGGTTCACGACTTGGTCCTTGGTGAAATCGTTCACGTCAACTTTGGTTGGTGTCGCAGTGGCAGAAGGCAGAATTGACAGTGTCGACGATCAGCTCACCAAATACTTGCCGGACGTTGCTGGCACAGCCTATGATGGCGTGACAATCAAGCAGGCGTTGCAAATGTCATCGGGCATTCGCTACGATCCAGGGCTCTGGGATGGCGACATGAAAGATACGGTCGCGTTCATGACCAAGAGCGCAGTGACCGGCCAGGAGCCCGCGTTTGACTTAGCGATTGAGTTTAAGCGCGAGAACGATCCCGGTACTAAATTCAACTATAACACTGCCGAGAGCCAAGTTCTGCTCGAATTGGTGCGTGTAGTGTCGGGTATGGATGCTGCTGACTATTTGCAGCAAAGCCTCTGGGAACCTTTGGGTATGGAGTTTGATGGCGCCTGGGTAACGGACAGCGCAGGCGTAGACGGCGCCGAGATTGGCGGCGCTTTCTTTAACTCTGCATTGCGCGATTGGGCCCGTTTTGGCCTGTTTATCGAGCAAGGCGGCGCATGGAACGGCGCTCAAATCCTGCCAACTGACTGGGTGGATCGAGCGACTGTGTCTGATGAAGCCCATTTGATGCCCGGCGAAGTGCACCCAAATCCAAATCGCGGTTATGCTTGGCACTGGTGGACATATGCGGATGGTACATTCACCGCTTCCGGTGCGAATGGCCAAACGCTTTATATCGACCGTGAGAATGACATCGTCGTGGCACGCTCCAGTGCTTGGCCGGAAGGCTATGTCCGCGCCTATGATGATCAGAGTTTCGCGATGTATAAGGCGCTAACAGATTGGTTTGACCGACCTGTATTGGAGCTTGGCTCGGACGAAATGATTGCGGCAGATGCGCCTTAAGCGGCAATGACGAAGCGATTGCGGCCTTGGTCTTTGGCCTCGTAAAGCGCGTCATCAGCGCGAGAAAGAACGGTGCTGATCGTGTCTCGTGCATTGGCGATGCCGACGCCGACGCTGGCTGAAATTTCGATGCTCAAATTCTGGTGCAAGCAAGGCGTCATGGCCACTTTTTGGCGAATGGCCTCAGCGCGTCGATGCAGCTCAGTGATATTATCGTAGGCCATCAGAACCGCGAATTCTTCCCCGCCTAAGCGCGCAACGAAGCTGCCCTCCGGGGAGGCTTTTTCGATTTGTTTCGCGGCATGGATCAGGACGACATCGCCCGTTTCATGGCCATGGACATCATTAATTTGCTTAAAGTGATCGAGGTCCACGATGAACAAGCACAAGCCTGAATACTCAAAGTCGGTTTCCTCAAACATGGATTTTGCAGCGTGCAGTAGGGCGCGCCGATTTGCCAGGCCGGTCATGTCGTCAGTGCGCGCCAGCTTTGACACAGCGAGCATTCTTTTGTGACTGGCATAGCCCTGATACCCGACGATCAGCGTACACATCGGCACGATCAGCATCGGTAACAGGAACGCTGTGCGCAGCGCCTGGTTATGAATTACGTCATCATAGCCTTTGGTCGTGTACCAAGTAATGGACACAGCAATGCTCACCGCCACAATCAAGATGACCAAACTGGTCATAATCATGCTGGTCGCATACTCGCGCTCTGACGGCACGTCGCAAAGATCCGGTCCAAATTTCACTGGTTCGTCCACCTGGGAATGGTCTAACAGTGCGGCGCTATCATTGCGTTGCGGGGACCGAGCAAATTTGATGCATTCTCACGACGTTAGCGCTTAAATTTGCTGTAGCTGTAGTAAACATTGCGATCATGATGCGTTCTACAGGGGCATGTTTTTTGAAGAAATCATCGAAACTCTGCCGTTTCGCTTCGCGTCGCCTCGATCCCGCGCTATATGGGTGAGATGAATGCGCCTATCCGTATCCCTGACGGCTTTGTTGATGAGCTGAAAGCCCGCATCCGCCCGTCGGAAGTGATTGGGCGCAAGGTGAAATTGAAGAAGCAGGGCAAGGAATGGGTCGGCCTATCGCCTTTCACCAACGAAAAAACCCCAAGCTTTTACGTCAATGATCAGAAGAAAATCTTCAAATGCTTTTCTTCCGGCATGGGCGGCGACGTTATTTCCTTCGTTATGGAAACCGAGCGACTGTCTTTTATGGAGGCGGTTGAAAAGCTTGCCGACGAGGCCGGCATGTCGTTGCCAAAAGCGACGCCTGAAAGCCAAGAGCAATATGACCAGCGAAAACGTCTTTATGCGGCTTGTGAAGCGACCGCCGCCTATTTTGAGGAATGCTTGCGCGCGCCTGAAGGCAGCGAAGCGCGTCGCTATCTAGAAAATCGTGGCCTGCGCCCAAATCGGTGGGGTCAATATCGCCTCGGCTTTGCACCAGACGATTGGCGCAAGACGTTCGAGCATTTGAAGAGCAAAGGCTTCACCCAGGCAGAGATCGTTGAGGCAGGCCTGGCGGTCGTAAAAGACGGCGGCGGCGATCCCTATGACCGGTTTCGGGGCCGGCTGATGTTCCCGATTGAGGATTCCCGGGGTCAGGTCATCGCTTTTGGTGGACGGGCGCTGCAACCGGACGCCAAGCCGAAATATCTGAACAGTTCCGATACGCCGCTCTTTCACAAGTCAAAGGTGCTCTATCGGTATAAGGCGGCTCGTGAGACTTTTGGCGGAACCGATGAAGGCGGTCTGATCGTCTGCGAAGGGTACATGGACGTCATTGCCTTGAATGAGGCCGGGTTCGGCACAGCGGTGGCACCGCTTGGGACGGCGCTGACCGAAGATCAGCTCGGCCTTTTATGGCGCGCCGGACCTGAACCCATCCTCTGTTTTGATGGTGACCGAGCCGGAATTGGCGCTGCTTACCGTTCCATCGAGCGTGCGCTGCCGGGATTGCAGCCTGGTCGCAGCGTGTTTTTCTGCTTGTTGTCTGACGGGCTCGACCCGGATGATCTAATCCGCGAGCAGGGCCCTGGCGCAATGGGCAAAGCCTTGGATAGCGCCTTGCCTCTGGTCGAGGTGTTGTGGCGCCGTGAACGCGATGTCGAACAGGTTGATACGCCGGAGCGTCAGGCTGGACTTGAGCAACGTCTGATGCAGGCGGCCAACACAATCCAAAACGGCGCTGTAAAGTCTGCCTATGAGCGCGAATTGAAAGCCCGGTTCCGCGACTATCTCTGGCAGTTGCGCTCGGCCAATAGAGGCACCGGAAACGGTCCTGCGCGCGGCACGAAGGTCGCTGCTCCAGTCATTCGCGGCGGTCCCCCGGCAAAGACCAGAGGGCTCGGCCTGGTTGTGCGGGCTGTTGATTCACAACACCTCGCCGAGATTGGGTTTGAGGCTTTAGCTGTCGCAGATCTTCCAGATCCAGACGTTTCGGCCATTAGAGACGCCTTAATCAGTCAAAATACTGCAGAAACAGGTGTTGACCGTAAGGGACTCTGCGACCATTTAGTTGGTCTTGGAAAATTGCGCGCTGCAGAACTGTTAACACACTATCCCGACATCCCGGATATACCGCAAGGCGGTTCAGAGGAGCGGGAATGGCTGATCGCCTTGGAACAGTATGCACGCCTAGAGGGTACGGATGGGTCCGGCCGTGTATCGGGAGAGGCGTTTGCCACTCCGGAAGATGCACGTCACCGACACAGACTCGTATCTGAAAGAAGGGCACGCACAGCGCGTCTCAATGAGGCAGCAGAAAAGGCAGATCAGGGCTGATCGACCTTTTACGGAATTGAAAATGTATGCTGCGAAGTGGCTCGCAGCGGACAGGAGAGATACATGGCGAAAGCCAAAGCGGAAGCAGTACTCGAAGATAATGACGACCGTCCGGTCCCCGATCTCAG
>CAZGVG010000138.1:0-5665 GCA_964528975.1 uncultured Hyphomonas sp. | reverse complement strand
GACAAGATCCACATGCTCGACACGATGAAGAACAAAGCCATTGCCGCCGAGCAAGTATTTGAAAAGTTCGGCGTCGCCCCGGACAAAGTCATCGACATTCAGGCGCTTGCGGGCGACAGCGTTGATAATGTTCCCGGCGCCCCCGGTATTGGCGTGAAGACCGCCGCGCTCCTCATCAATGAGTATGGCGATCTGGACACGCTGCTCGAACGCGCCGGCGAGATCAAACAGAATAAGCGCCGCGAGAACCTGATCGCGTTTGCTGACCAGGTCCGCATCTCCCGCGATCTGGTCACGCTGAAGGATGATGTTCCCGTCACCGTGCCCGCAGAAGACCTCGCGGTGGCCGATCCCGATCCAAAAACGCTGCTCGATTTCCTTGAGAAGATGGAATTCAAGACCATCACTCGCCGTGTGCGCGAAACCCTCGAGCTGGAAGGCGCGATGCCTGAGGAAGAGATCGCCGACGCTGCACCGATTGACCGCAGCGCCTATGTCACCGTCCGCGATTTCGATACACTGGAAGACTGGATCACCCGTGCCACCGCGCAAGGCTATGTCGCGGTCGACACAGAAACCGATGCGCTCGATGCCCATGAAAGCGGGCTTGTCGGCGTCTCGCTCGCGCTTAGCCCCGGCGAGGCCTGTTACATCCCGCTCGCGCATATTGACCCGGATGCGGGTGCCACAGACGATATGTTCGGCATGGACCCGCCGCGCCAGATCAATAAAGGCAAAGCCCTCGCCGCGCTCAAAACCATGCTCGAAGATGACGCCGTCCTGAAGATCGGCCACAACCTGAAATATGATGTCACAGTGCTCGCCCGAAACGGCATCGCCATGGCCCCGATCGACGACACGATCCTGCTCTCATTCGCCCTCCATGCAGGCCAGCACCAGCACGGCATGGACGATCTCGCAGAGCGCTATTTTGGGCATACCTGCATCAGCTTCAAAGACGTGTGCGGCACGGGCAAGAAACAGATCACGTTTGACCGCGTCCCCCTCGACAAAGCCACCGAATACGCCGCCGAGGATGCCGACATCACGCTGCGCCTCTGGCAAGCCTTCAAGCCGCGCCTACACAAAGACCGGATGACCACCGTCTATGAAACGCTGGAGCGCCCGCTGGTCCATATCCTCTCCAGTATGGAGGCGGAAGGCATCCTTGTTGACCGCGATCACCTCTCGCGTCTGTCCTCAGACTTCTCCCAGTCCATGGCCCGGTTCGAAGCCGAAGCCTATGAGCTGGCGGGCCGCGAGTTCAACCTTGGCAGCCCCAAACAGCTTGGCGAGATTCTGTTTGACGAGATGGGTCTCGAAGGCGGCAAGAAGACCAAGACCGGCGCGTGGCAAACCGGGGCCGACATCCTTGAAGATCTAGCCGCTGAGGGCCACGATCTGCCCCGCACCATCGTTGGCTGGCGCACCGTCTCAAAACTGCGCTCAACCTATACTGAGGCCCTGCAAGCCCAGATCAGCCCCCGCACAGGCCGCGTCCACACCAATTACGGCATGACCGGCGCGCAGACGGGCCGGCTGTCCTCAAACGACCCGAACCTGCAAAATATCCCGATCCGCACAGAGGAAGGCCGCAAGATTCGCGAAGCCTTTATCGCCCAGCCCGGACATGTCCTCGTCAGCGCCGACTATTCCCAGATTGAGCTGCGCCTGCTCGCCCATATTGCGGGCATTGACGCGCTCAAAGACGCCTTCAACCAAGGCCTCGACATTCATGCCATGACCGCGTCTGAGATGTTCGACACGCCCATCGAGGGCATGGACCCGATGATCCGCCGCAAAGCCAAGGCGATCAATTTCGGCATCATTTACGGCATTTCCGCCTTTGGTCTGGCGCGCCAGCTCTCCATCCCGCGCGGCGAAGCGTCCGATTATATCAAGGAATATTTCAAGAAATTCCCCGGCATCAAAGCCTATATGGACGAGACCAAAAAATTCGCGGGCGAGCATGAATATGTCGAGACCATCTTTGGCCGAAAGCTGCACCTGAAAGGCATCAAATCCAAAGGCCCTCAGCGCGGCTTCGCCGAACGCCAAGCCATCAACGCCCCCATCCAGGGCGCGGCGGCTGACATCATCAAACGCGCCATGACCAAAATGCCGAGCGCTTTGGATAAAGCAGGCCTAAGCGCCAAAATGCTGCTCCAGGTCCACGACGAACTCATTTTCGAAGCGCCCGAAAGCGAAGCTGGAAAGCTGATCGACGTCGTCAAAAAGACAATGGAAAAAGCGCCGCTGCCTGCGCTGCAGCTCAGCGTACCTCTGGTGGTAGAGGCAGAGGCAGGGCAAACTTGGGCTGAGGCGCATTAGGTTTTCTGATAGACTCACAATACATTCGCGTGGGTTATATTCAGAACCAAGAGGTGCTCAAGCACAATGCACAAATCCTATTTTTTATGCGGCCTCGTGTTTGCCTTAAGCTTATGGACTGCAGATGCTCAGCCAGAAAACATACCAGCTGAAGATAATAGTGAAAGAGAGATAGAAGTACCGCAAACGGTATCACCGCAACTAGCTATAGTTGAGTCTGATGTTGACATAAAAACCAAAGAGATAATTGGGAAGAAAAAAAGGGCTCGCGCGGATCAAAATCTTTTAGCTCAGCAAGGAATGAATAAGTCCACAAAGAGCATGGCTCTCGATACACGTTTGCAAACCATACTGCTATTTCTCGGCACCTGTGCACTTATATGGACACTTCTCGAAACACGTCGCGTAGGAAGTATAACTGAGAAATCGGCAAGAATTCAGAATCAGGCTTATCTATTAGTAGTGGAACCTAATGTCCGAGTTACCAGTGAGATTAAGAACCCACGAATTACTCTCCACATAAAAAACTCTGGCAAGACTCCAGCCAAATGGTTCCGCTTAGATGGTTACTCATCCAGCAGTCCTTGGGAAAAAGACTCTATCGTTTTCGATAAAAGAAGATCTTCCTCAGCTACACTTGGAACGTGGCATGGAATTGGAGCTGAAGATGAGCGGACAGTGGGTTTTCGACCTGATGGTTTAGAAGATCATATTAGATCAACTGTGCAAGAGGAGGACAATGTCCTTCAAATTGGCGGCCGCGTATTTTATGAGACCATATCTGGGGAAAGGTTCTACTCAGAATTCCACTTTTTCTCCCGCGGATTAAACCCAGCTGAGTTTGAGCATATTCAGGAAAACGAAGCAGATACTGATGGCCTTCTTCGTCCAGTTAAAATTAAACGGAAGTCAGAAAGAACACAGCGTATGTCACAACCTCCTTCACAATTAGAAGTCTTCAAAAAATCTGAATAATAAGCGCTTCACTCGCTTTGCCCTACTTACCCAGACCTCTGTTTTCATTATATTTCCAATTCCTGACTCACCCCTCCTTATTTCACCTACAGCTCTGCCTCAGCCGATTAAGACCAGCATCCCCAATCCCCCGCCTCCGCGCCCATGATATACTCCCCAAATGCACAGCGCGGGGGCCTCTTTCGAAACACTGATCCGGCACGGCCTGTTGCTGGCGGCGAACGTTATCTCACGCGATAATTTGAACCTGGGGCCAACCGCCATATCCCTTGCCGCTGCTGCACGTTTGCGCCGGGGGCTGCGCGCGATGCACGCTTATCTGCGCCGTGTTGTCATCCTGATGGCGCTGCAATTTGAGCCTCATCTGACGCTCGACAATCGCCCTTTGCCGCGCCGCAGCGACACGCGCAAATTCCGGCGACCTGCCCCCTCAATCCCCATTCTGCGCAATGACAGGCCCCGAAATGACAGGCTTTTTGAAAGCCCGTTCACGGCCCCCGGAAACGCCGCCACAATAATTGATCCTGCGCCCCTGATTAGCCACTTTCGTACCCTGAAAAAGCTACTGGCAGCGCCAGAGGACCGCGCCCGCCGTCTCGCTTTCCATCTTGCGCGGCGCAAGACGGGCCTCATCCTGCCACCTGATCTTTACAGCGCGCTCATCCGCAACCGCGATGGCACAGAGGTCAGCGCGCTTTACCGCGTCATGGCGCGGGACATTCAAGCGCGCAGCCGCGAAAGGCCGCCGCCGATTGGCCCGCGCCCCAGACCGCCGCCGCGCATCAGGCGGCTCTGAGACTTCCTTAAAAAGGTAGGCCGCTTAAACCCGCACGCGGGAGTGCGGGCCCGTACCGACTATTCAGGCACAGCGAAAATGTGCGCAATCATCCGCATGCCTTCAAACACGGCGGTATCCTCAACATTGATCCCGTCTTCGACAAACACAAAATCAAGCACCCGGTCCTCATCAACATCGCGGTGCAGCATGACCAGAAACTTACTGCCCGGATCAGCCGGGTGATCTATTCGCAGCGTCACATCCTGATGTGTTCCGGCGGTCAGATAGGCAAAACCAGACACCATGTCGCCATTTGGACGGCCATCCATAACCGGATGCAGCACGATGAAACTATTCCCCGCGACGGTCACTTCTGGAAAAACAAGGGTGTGAGAGTCAGCCCGGAACGAGGCCACGTGATCGCCGTCAACGCGGATTTCGGAAAAGCTGGTATGGCCCTCGGTGCGGCTTAATCCTGCAACCGTGATGGAATTGGAAACCCCATTTCCCATGGTCATTTGCGGCGGTTTTGTTTCTTCTTGCGCCGTAACACAGGCAGAAGAGAAAAAGGCCGCAGCGGCAAGCGCGAAAGCGGTTTTGGATATCATGGTCAGGGTCCCTCCAAGGTCTTTTTATCTGTTATACCCCCAAGTGTGCCGGAAACTGCACGGATCGGCAACGCGCTTTGCAAGACGCTTGGATGGTGTAGAGGAGCGTATGACTAAACTCCTGATCGTCTACCATTCCAGAACTGGCGGCAGCGCTCAAATGGCTGAAGCTGCGCTAAACGCTGCCAAAGACGAATGCGAGGCGAAGCTTTTGGAGGCGGAGACCGCTGGGCCAAAGGATTTGCTAGGCGCTGATGGCTATCTGTTCGCAGCGCCAGAAAACCTCGCGGCGCTTTCGGGAGAGATGAAAGCCTTCTTCGACCGCTGTTACTATCCGGTGCTCGGCAAGTTGGAAGGCCGCCCCTATGCTCAAATGATCTGCGCCGGATCAGATGGCACAAATGCTGCCCGCCAAACCGCGCGCATTGCGACAGGCTGGCGCTTGAAAGAGGTCCAACCGCCTCTGATTATTTGTACGCACGCCCAAAGCGAAACCGAAATCCTCGCGCCGAAAATCATCCCGGAAGCTGACCTCGCGAAATGCCAGGCGCTTGGCGCAGCGCTCGCAGCTGGCCTCACCATGGGGGTGTTCTAAGACTGGCTTGCGCTGCTCTCTGCCCTGCGCCAAAACAAGTGTAGATATAAAAGTAAGTGGGAGTGGCAGGATGCAGACGATCGCCTTTATCGGACTGGGAAATATGGGCGGGGGCATGGCGGCCAATCAGGCCAAAGCAGGCCGAACCGTCCGCGCCTTTGATTTGTCAGCCGATGCCTTATCCAAGGCTGAGGCGGCAGGCTGCCTGCCTTGCAAAAGCGCGTCTGAAGCCGTTCAGAATGCTGACGCCGTCATCACCATGCTGCCAGCTGGGAAGCATGTCCGCAGCGTTTATGAGCGCGATATCCTGCCTAACGCGGCTAAAGGTACTTTCTTGGTCGATTGCTCCACGATTGATGTCGACAGCGCCCGCGCGGT